>CAZFWV010000022.1:16643-40372 GCA_964522605.1 uncultured Pirellulaceae bacterium | reverse complement strand
CCCAGGTCGATGATTTCGTAGTTGTTGCAGCCGAGAACGACTCCCACGATGTTCTTGCCAATGTCGTGGACATCTCCTTTGACCGTCGCCAACAGAATTTTGCCGCGCGCCTGTTCGTGCTGCGTTCCCGCCGCGATGCGCTCCTGCTCCATGTAGGGGAGCAAGTAGGCAACGGCACGCTTCATCACACGTGCCGATTTGACGACTTGGGGCAGGAACATCTTGCCGACTGCAAACAGGTCGCCGACAACCGACATGCCATCCATGAGCGGGCCTTCGATGACCTGAAGGCACCGAGCGTATTGGTGCCGGGCCTCCTCCACGTCGGTTTCGATGTACTTGTCGATTCCCTTGATGAGCGCATGTGTGAGCCGTTCTTGAACGCTGGAATCCCTCCAGGCCAGATCTTCGCTGCCCGTCTTGGTCTTCTGTTCCTTGACGGTTTCGGCCAGCGCAAGCAGGCGGTCGGTTGCGTCGGAACGGCGATTCCACAACACGTCTTCCACGTGCTCGAGCAGATCCTTTGGGATTTCTTCGTACACCGCCAACTGCCCGGCATTGACAATTCCCATGTCCATTCCGGCCTGGACAGCTTCGTACAAGAATGCCGCGTGCATCGCTTCGCGAACGGTGTCATTTCCTCGAAACGAAAAGGAAATGTTGCTGACGCCGCCCGAAACTTTCGCGCCCGGGCAGAGCCGTTTAATCTGTCGTGTCGCTTCGACAAAATTCACAGCGTAATTGTCGTGTTCCGAGATTCCTGTCGCGACCGTCAGGATGTTTGGGTCGAAAATCACGTCCTGCGGTGGGAAGCCTACTTTCTCGGTGAGTAGGCGATAGGCGCGTTGACACACTTTGACTTTCTGTTCCGTTTCCGTGGCTTGCCCGGTTTCGTCAAATGCCATCACGACCACGGCAGCGCCGAAACGCCGGATTTCGCTTGCCCGCGCCAAGAACTCTTCCTCACCATCCTTCAGGCTGATCGAGTTGACAATCGCTTTGCCCTGAACGCACTTCAGTCCGGCCTCGATTACCGACCACCGAGAGCTATCAATCATCACCGGGACACTGCTGATCTCCGGTTCGCCCGCGATGAGATTCAGGAATCTCGTCATCGCCGCTTCCCCATCCAACAGCGCGTCGTCCATGTTGATATCCAGGATACTCGCGCCGTTAATCACTTGTTGGCGAGCGATTTCTACGGCTTCTTCGAATTGACCGTTCCGAATGAGTCGGGCGAATTTTCGTGAGCCGGTTACGTTGGCTCGCTCGCCAATCATGATGAAATTCGTCTCGGAACGCAGCGTTAATGGCAGCGTACCGCTTAGACGCGTGTAGGGCTCGACGCTCGAGCGGCGATGGGGCGGCGACACGACGACCGATTGTGCGATCTGTCGAATGTGTTCCGGCGTGGTTCCGCAACAGCCGCCCACAATGTTCAGCCAGCCCTGCTGCGCGAATTCGCCCATCAAACCGCCCATTTCCTGGGGCGACATGTCGTACTGTCCCATCTCGTTCGGCAGCCCGGCGTTCGGATGGCAGCTGATGTAGACGTCTGCGATGCGTGCCAGTTCCTCCAGATGCGGGCGCATCGCACGCGGTCCCAGAGCACAGTTCATGCCGACACTTAACAGAGGAATGTGCGAAATCGAATTCCACATTGCCTCGACCGACTGACTCGAGACAAACGTGACTCCGGCCTCATTGAAAGTCGCCGAGACCATCACGGGCAAGCGGCGATTGGTTTCCGCAAAGTACTTTTCAATGGCGTACAGACACGCTTTCAGGTTCAACGTGTCGATGACTGTTTCCGGCAACAGAATGTCGACGCCGGCTTCGACGAGTGCGGCGACCTGCGCGTAATACGAGGCGGCCATCTGATCAAACGTGGCTCCACGATGCCCCGCATCCTCAACGTGCGTCGAAATCGCCGTCTGCTTGGCCGTAGGGCCGATCGAGCCGGCGATGAATCGCGGTCGATCCGGTGTCTGAGACTGGATCTGTTCGACCGCACGTCGGGCACAGTGGACCGCCGCCTCGTTGATCTCGCGCATCACGTCCGGCGGGAGCCGAAACTCCTCCATCCCCACCGGACTCGAGCCGAACGTGTTCGTCGTGACAATGTCCGCCCCCGCCTCCAGGTACCGACAGTGAATCTGCGTTACCGCCTCGGGCTGAGTCAGGTTGAGAATGTCCACGAAGTTCTTCAAATCGACCGGATGATCCGCAAAGCGGCGACCACGCGTCGCCGATTCGTCCAGCCCCAAAGCCTGGACCATCGTTCCCATTGCACCATCGAGCAACAGGATCCGTTCTTCGAGCAGGGAGCGAAGTTGCGCTTCGGTCTCGTTCTGCGCAGGATGCACGATCATGATCGCCCTGGTTAATTAGGAAGTTTAAGTGGCACGGAATTGGAGGCAGTGGTCGTGAGCCCTTCCAATTCAGGATAGTGTCGGGGCCGACGACGGGCAGTCCGATCGACAGTCGGAGGGCTCTGAACCGTGGTGCCCCCAAAACCCGCAGAATCCGAAAATCTTACCTAGGTCTCAAGATCGGACCAGGTGGAACCGATACCATGCCTGCCGTGTCATCTCGCGGATGAACTCCGCCTGCACAAGCTTAACCGGCTAAGTCACAACTGGACAAGGACCTATGACGATCAAGCCCTCCCGGACCTCGACTCCAAACGTGGTTGGTGAGCAGAAGCTGCCAGCCGCGATGATGACGATCCCGGATTTCTGCTGGCAACCGGCGATGATTGTTCGCAAGGACAACGTGCCGGAGACTCCATTGCCGGAACCGACACCGGAGTGCGTGAGCTCAACCGACTCACCGCCTTTGCCGGAGCTCGACAGAGCGGTGGCGGATCGAGAGACCGCCGTCCATTCGCCGGAAGTCGTGCGGCAGGAACGCACGGGGCTCGTGACGATCGACTTGGGGCGGTTGAAGGACGGATTACGTCGTCACTGGCTGCCGGTGGGTGGCGTCGCGATCGCACTGTTGTGGATTGCCAGTGTTCTGACCTCCGGGGGAGACACGCCTCAGGAGCGGGTGGCTCCGCCGGGACCTCGTCAGGCCCGCCGAGAAACGACGCCCAAGGTAACACCTCTTGCCGAGGGGCAGTTGCGTGCTCCGCGACGCCAGGCTCCGGAGAGGGCGCCTTCTCCGACGCCCGATGGGTCGTCCGGTCCGGCGTCACAGGTTGAGGAGCAACAAAGACTATTTGAAAACGTTCCGGCGCTCAGCAACCTGCCGCAAGACGAGCGGCCAGATGCGGAGCTGCCAGCCATTCCGACGCTGAATCCGCCATCCGGAACGCCCGCCGCAGTCGATTCGGTCCCAGCTCCTGCGCCGGCGGTCGGAAGCGATCAACCTGCCGCGTCTGGAGTCGACTTTGGTGCTCCGCAGACGGTTGAAGCGAGGGGGCCAGGTGACGCGGTTCCGGTCGCGGACGAGCCTGCTGGTGCCCGGGAAACCGAATACGAATGGGGCACACCGAACCGACCAACGACAAGGCCTGCGTCGCCGCGCGACTTGGTTCGCGAGGCCAACGATTCGTCGAAATCTAGCTCGGCGACGGCGTCCGACTCGCGGACCGTTCCTCCGGGACGGCCGGCCTATCGCCAGACTGACCCGGCAAGTTACAAGGATCCGCTGTACGTGATCCCGCCCCTCGCTCGACAGCCTCGGGCATCAGGATACCGCTGATTGGGGATGGCAAGTTACTCACTGTGGGAATCGATCAACGCCATGAAGACGACGATTGACCAAGCCTTGAACAAAGTATTTCAGCAAGCGGCGCCACCGACGACCGAGCGGCGTGCGATCGAATGGGAACCGCAAGCGGTTGCTCCGCGGCCATCGCAAAATGCCGTTCGTCCGCTCGAGTTGTACATCGATCCGCCGCACTCGACCTTGCGTCCCGTTCGTGCCGCGTCTTTCCGTGACGCCGTTGTTCTCGAAAAGGAACCGGATTCGCAGCGCGATGCGGAGCAGCCATCGGCGGGTGACGCGCCCGCGACGCATTCCGTGATCTCGACGGCACCCGAAGTCAACGACGTCGCTCGCCAATGGGATGAGGCATGGGTCTATCAGACGCTGATCAGTTCGCCGCCGACCGAGGAGATGGTCTCCGCTCCGAACCGGGATCTTGATGACTCCTGGGATGAGCCGGATGCGGAGCTTGCTTGTGAAAGTGAATCCGATTCGGCCGAGGTCTTGGACGAAGCGACGCGCGACGTGGATGCCGGAATTCCCTCGTCAGACGCCGAATGCAGCGCACGGGAGGTCGATTTTCGACCGGCCTGGGAGGTCGACAGTCTGGGACTTCCCCCGATCTGTCGCCAGATTGTGGAACACGTTTCGGCGGGACTTTCCGACGTGTGCCAGTTCCTGCAACCCGATCATGGGGAACCGCGGAATCTCGTGAGTATCGACAGTCCGGTGCGGGAGGAAGGTAGGACAACCTTTGCGTTGGCGCTTGCTCATGCTCTGGCCCAACAGGGTCAGCGGATCCTGCTCGTCGACGCAGACTTCAGTCATCCGCAGCTGGCAACCGCGTTGGGGTTGGCCGTCAGCCAGGGATGGGAGAATGCCGTCTTGGGAGAGCTATCCGTTCAGGATTGTTGCATCTACTCCATTGGCGACGGATTCTCGGTACTTCCCCTGGGACGCGGGGGGTTGGTCGTTGAGGATCTTCAAACGCTGCAGCGAATTCAATCCCTGTTGCAGGATTTGTCGATCCATTTCGACCGCGTGATTTTGGATCAAGGGCCGGGCGGTCACGGTTGGCTTAGTCTTCCGCCGCAGCGGCTTCTGGCTCACGTGGTTGTCCGCAACCTGCGGACGACATCGAACGAGTCGCTTCAGCGGTTCATTCACAGGATTCCGCAGCGACCGGAAGTCCTGATCAGTTTGATCGATAACTTTGCTACACCGTCGGCGGTTTCCGTGGCCAGATCAGCGTAAAGGGCGCGTTATGTACGAAGCACATTGGGGGCTCAATCGAAAGCCGTTCGAAAACACGGCGGATGCGGAGTTCTATTATCCTGGTTCGTCGCATCAGGCGGCGCTATTGAAGCTGCGGTATGCGATCGAGAACCGTCGAGGTGGTGCCGTCCTGACGGGCGCGCCGGGACTGGGGAAGTCGCTGCTGGTGCATACGATGTTCCGACTATTGCCCGAGTCGGTTCATCCGCACATTCACTTGGTCTTTCCCCAGATGACGACTCCACAGTTGTTGAATTACCTGGCCGGCGAGTTGTCCGGAGAGTCCACCCATTGTGGTGCGTGCGGCGTCGACGAGTCGATTCGTCGCATCCAAGGCGTACTGCAATCCAACGTGCGAGCGGGGCGGCATGCGGTCGTCGCGATCGACGAGGCACACGTGTTGACTGACCCGCAGGCACTGGACACTCTGCGAATGTTGTTGAACTTCGAGACGGACGCGACGACGGCGCTTACCCTGCTGTTTGTCGGCCAACCTACGCTCATCCCCGCCATCAATCGCAATCCTGCCTTGGAAGAGCGTCTGTCGGTGAAATGCCTGTTGCAGCCGTTTGATTTAGACGAGACGACCAGCTATCTCACGCATCGACTGCGACAAGCCGGGGCGGAACGCACGATCTTCACCGATGACGCCATCGAAGCGCTGCAGCGTTTAACGCACGGTGTGCCCCGCCAGATTAATCGTCTGGGTGATCTGGCGCTGCTCGTTGGCTTTGCCGAAGAGCGAGAAACGATTGATTCCGAGGCGGTGGAAGCGGTTTCGGAAGAACTGCTGGCCGCGTCGGCGGAGTGATTACCGGTTTCCCGGCACGCAGCCGTACGGTATTCTCAAAGAAGCAGGGCGGGGCGAATTCGCCGGTTGCGGCGTTTCTGTCTCGCCTTTCTCCTCTCGACCCCAAGTCCGCGCGGCTCGATGCTGGGGCACAGGTCCCGGCGTGCGGTCGCGGAAGGGAGGTTCCGGATCACTTGGTCGGGCATGACCAAGTGTCCGACCGTCTCGTGGCGATTGAAATCCCTGCACTGCGAACCGTGAAATGTCGTTCTCTCGGCAAGAAATCGAGCGACCAGCGGGAGCGACCCTTTCAGGATGGAGGCTGGAGGCTGTAGTCTACAGGCTACTTCAGGTTGCGGCCCTGCCGCTCTGCCTCCTACCGTGTCATTGAGCTATGTCGTTCGTTCCCGATGAGCCATCATCGCCCTCGCCGCCCGCGGCCCGCCCGCGACAAGTCCTGCCGATGTTGCTTATGCTGCTCTTGGGGCTGGCCTTGGCCAGCTGGTTTACGCGGTGGCAACAGCGCAGATTGCACAACCCCGACGCGACGGCTCGGCCGGTCGTCGCGCGTGGTGATCTGGCAGCGGATGAGCAGGCAACGATCCGCCTCTTTCACGACCAATCACCATCGGTTGTATTCATCACGACGGCTCAAGTTCACGTCGATGAATTCACACTCGACGAGATGACACTCGCCCAGGGTGCCGGATCGGGCTTCATCTGGGATGCCGAGGGCCACATTGTAACGAACGATCACGTCATTGCCTCAGCGGATCGAGCCCGAGTCACCCTGGCGGATCAATCAACCTGGGATGCGCGGGTCGTGGGACAAGCTCCCAGTAAGGATCTCGCCGTGCTCAAGATTGACGCACCGGGTCACAAACTGCCGGCAATTCTTGTGGGACAATCCAGTGATCTGCAGGTCGGGCAGAAAGTGTTTGCAATCGGGAACCCCTTCGGCCTCGACTACACACTGACAACGGGTGTGATCAGTGCACTGGATCGCCGAATTTCGTCCAGCGAAAGAACGTCGGAGCTCCAGGCACGTCGTACGATCGACGGAGTGATTCAAACGGATGCAGCCATCAACCCGGGGAATTCCGGGGGGCCGTTACTCGATAGCAGCGGTCGGTTGATCGGAGTCAACACGGCGATCTACAGTCCGTCGGGGGCCTACGCGGGAGTCGGCTTCGCGATTCCCGTCGATACGGTCAATCGCATTGTGCCCGAGTTAATTCGACATGGTCGGATTACCCGGCCGGATATCGGTTTCGTTCCCTTTGCCGACAGCATCACTCAGAAGTTCGGACTTACCGGTGTCCTTGTCCGAGGAGTCTATCCCGAATCTCCAGCCGCAGACGCCGGGCTTCGTCCCACACAAGCCCAGAGTGTGGTCCAAGGTCGGCGTGTCCGGTACCAGATCTTGCTGGGGGATCTGATCATTGCGGCGGACGAGACAACAATCCGTAATCTTGATGATTGGTTCACGATGTTGGAAAACCACCGCGTCGGTGACCAGATTGTCCTCACGGTCGTGCGCAATGTGCGGACGGCTCGACAAGAGGAGGTCCAGATCGAGGTCAAGTTGGACGAGGCGCGTTGGCCTTAGATGAAACTGTGCGAGTTCCAGTGACGAAACACGGTCACGGGACGATCGAAAGCGACGCAACGATTTCCGATGAGAATCTGTCTGTTTGATATCGATGGAACGCTGATTCGAAGCGGCGGCGCCGGTCAGGAAGCGGTTTTGGCGACGTTGTCCGAATTGTTCGGCGCTCAGCCTCAGGTCGACAGCGTACCGTTCGCTGGGCGAACCGACCGTGCCATCATGACCGATCTGTTTCGCCTGCATGATATTCCATGGTCCCAGGAGAACTGGCAACGCTTCCAGCGGTCCTATCAGACTCGACTCCCAGATTTCCTGCGACAGCGGTCCGGATGGGTTCTGCCCGGAGTCCACGAACTGCTGGCCGTATTGCAGCGAACGGAGGAGGCACATCTCGGACTTCTGACCGGTAACGTTCGAGCTGGTGCGGAGCAGAAGCTACGGCACTTTTCGCTTTGGGAGCATTTTCAGTTCGGCGGGTACGGGGACGATCACGTGTCGCGGGACGCCGTCGCACACGAAGCACTGCAGAACGCGCAGGATACCTTAGGGCTTCCCGTCGATCCTGACGACGTTTGGGTGATCGGCGACACCCCGAGCGATGTTGCCTGTGGCCGAGCGATCGGGGCCCGCGTGCTGGCGGTTACGACCGGCGGTTACTCCGCGGAGGAATTAGCGGCGGCAGGCCCGAATCTCTTGCGGGAGGACCTCTGCGAAACCGATTATCTTCTCGACCTGCTCTTTAGCTGATTTTCTCTGTTGGCGAGGACGCAGACGAACGGCGGCAATTCGTCGAGACTTGGGATCGCACCGCGAGGCTCGATCCCAGGAAGATCACCTGGCTACGCTTTAGTGATGGCTGCCGAGGTGCGTGCCGAACGCGTCGAGCCGCCCCTTCAGATCCCGGAGGGCCAGATGGGGGCTTGAGATGCCTTGTGCTGCCGAGTGGATTCGAGAACGCGTTGGCTCGGCCGTATCCGCAGGTGTCGGTCGCTGCGCGGACGGTGATCCGCTCAAACGTTGGTCCAGATCGCGCAGGCTCTGGCTCGTATCCTTCCCTTGCTGCCAAAGGACGTCCAGTTGTAAGACGAGTCCGATCAGGAAGGCTGCCTGACCCGCCAGCACGAGCGGGGTCCCCAAATCCCAAAGCTCGTCTCGATCGCTCAGAAGGGACTGCGCGACGAGCAATGCCCCACACGAAAAAGCAGCGACACCAAGTCCCAGCAGGAGCCAGCAGAGAAAGCTGCCGCGGGGCGACGGCGTGCGACGAGTCGTGATCTGCGGTTGAATCTGCGGAGCCGCCGCGCGCCGGACCGGCACGTTCTTGCGGCCGCGCGGCTGCGCCGGCCGGGGGGTTGCGGGGGCTGCTTCGGGAAGTCCAATCTCCCAATCCGCGTCATCGGCGATCACCGGCGGGGGTTCAATTGGACAATCGGTTTCCACTCGGTCGATGATTTCGTCCGAGCGAACGAAAGAAAGTCCGCCCACGTCAGATGGTGGCGACAATGGCTCGGGCACAGCCATCAGCAGACTTCCGCAGTGCAAGCACTGCATCGCCTGCGCATCGTCCTCCAGCGGGACGGCGGGCACCACATCCTCTCGACATTTGGCACACCACATAGATCGCTCGTCTGATCCGCGACGGGAAGCCGGATATTCGGCTCAATCTTCATGATCGGTTCAGGTCGATTGACAACTCGAGCGAATCTCCCGGCGAGTCGATCGACGGTCACACGTCGATCAAAGCGGCACGAACGTGATCGAGGACTTTTTGCTGAGCAATCGAGAACGGTTCCGCGATGAAGGCACCGGCTGCCGCCCGATGTCCACCGCCTCCGAATTCCGCCGCAATCCGACTGCAGTCCACGCCGCAACGACTTCGAAAGCTGATTTTGAAGCCGCCGGTCAACTGTTCCACGAGGATGACAGCGAACTGAGTGCCGGCAATCGCCAGCGATAGATTGATCGCGTCTTCCGTGTCTTGTGGCAGGGCCCCCGTATCGGCAAAGTCCTGTTTCCGCACGTAGGTGTGAACGAGTCGACCGTTGAGCTCCGTCTGCAGCCGCGACAGAATGACCCCTCGTAGACGGCAACGTCCCAGCGTTTCCTGCTCGTACAACTCAGCGTAGATTCCCGCGGGATTCGCACCCGCATTGACGAGCCGTGCCGCGAGTTCATAGGTATCGCCGCGTGTCGAGCCGAAACGGTACCAACCGGTGTCGGTGGCAACCGCTGCGAAGAGCGGGCCTGCCATTTTGGGTGTCAACGCGACCCCCAACGCATCGGCGGCCTCGACCACCAGCCGTCCGGTGGCTTCCGCCGTCGCGTCCTTGAACGCGATCGCTTGGAGGTCGTCCTCGCTGACATGGTGGTCGATGACGACCTTGCGTGCGGTCGTCGTCTTGACCACATCCGCCATGGAGCCCAACTGCGCCCAGGCGCTCGTATCCAGGATGATCAACAGTTCTCGATCGCGCAGGTGTTCGGCGTCCATCTGCTCACCCAGGGCTGCGATCTGCTGCTGCGGGTCCAGAAACGCCAGATTGGGCGGCGTGGCATGGCCGTTCACGATCAGAACGTCCTTTCCGAGGGTCCGCAGGATCTCGGCCATTCCCAACTCGCTGCCGAGCGCGTCGCAGTCAGGGCGGATGTGACTGGTCAGCACGAATCGATCGTGGGAGCCAATCAGGTCGACGAACGGAGTCCAGTCAATTGCCATGATCTTCCTTAGTCCTGCTGCGTACTCGGCGCTGCGGCCTGTCGGGCCTGTTCGACGGCCCGCTGGATATCCTGCCGCAACTGGGCCTGGAGGGCTTCGAGCGCGGAAAAGGTCTGAATGTCCCGCAACCGTTGCAGAAAGTCAACCTCCAAAGGAGTACCGTACAACGACCCCTCAAAGCCGATCAGGTGGACTTCCACTTTCACTCCACGCTCACCAAACGTGGGATTGGGGCCAATGTGAATCGCGGCCGGCCAGGAATTTCGGTCGACATGGGCGTGGCCCGCATAGACGCCGTGCGCCGGCAGGATCGTGTCAATCGCATCGACATTGGCCGTGGGGAAACCGATCCGAGCTCCCCGCGCGGCTCCATGGGTTACGAGGCCGCGAATGCGATACGGGCGAGTGAGCATCTGACGTGCGGACCCCACATCGCCCGCCGCGATCCGATCCCGGATGCGACTGCTGGATACATATTCGCCCTCGTATTCGACCGGAGCAGCGATTTCCAATGCCACATCATGTGCATCGCAAAGCCGTTTGAGCAATTCGATGTCTCCCGCCCGCTTGCGACCGAAGCGGAAGTTGGGGCCTTCGACAAGTGCCTGCGCTTCCAGTTGACCGAGGACAATCTGCCGAAAGAAATCCTCGGGGGATAGCGACAGCAAGGCTTCATCGGTTGCATAGGCAACGAGTACGTCGACGCCCAACTCGGCAAGTAATTCGGCTTTCCGGTCGATCCAGGTTAACGGGGGGGGAGCAAGTTCAGGGCGCAGCAGGAGCGTGGGGTGTGGATCAAACGTGAACACGACCGTCGGGCCGGAGAGGCGGCGCGCATGAAACAACAGTCGTTCGATGATCCGTGCGTGACCTTGGTGAACGCCGTCGAAGTTCCCGATCGCGACCGCACCACGACGAAGATCGGGAGTTAGCTCGTTCCAGTGCCGAATCAGCTTGAGCGTCACGTCGAAAACCCGAGTTGCCGAAAGGCGTGAGGCAAGTGGTCGATCAGGTCACTTGCGATCAGCGAAACCACCCCGAATTCTTCCGCTGCCAGATCGCCTGCCAGTCCGTGCACGTAGACCCCTAGCTGGGCGGCTTCCCAAGGCGACAGCTTTTGGCAGACCAGGGCGGTAATCACCCCGGTGAGTACGTCGCCGGTGCCGCCCGTCGCCATTCCTGGGTTGCCCGTCGTGTTCTCGAAATCCTGTTGTCCATCGGTCACGAGCGTCTGATTTCCTTTGACCAGAAGGACCAGGTCATGTTCTCGTGCCAGTCGTCGTGCTTGGTGTCGACACCCATTGATGCTGAGCGACGAATTGCCCACGAGACGGCGGAATTCCCCCGGATGAGGTGTCAGAATCCGCGGGCCCGCGTGTGCGCCCAAGTTGGTTCCGGCGCGAGCTAACGCATTGATCCCATCGGCGTCGATCACCATCGGGGCTTCCGTCGAACGATAAAGCCACGTGACGAAATCCACAACGTCCGGCGTCTGTCCGAATCCGGGGCCGCATGCCAGACAGTCGAAGTCGAAATTCGCAATTTGATCGCGGGCCGCGGGCGACAATCTTTGTTCTGCATCGGTCGGCAAAGGCAGCGTCATGTAACAAGGCTGCAGCCCGGCAACCACATCGCAGCAGTGATCAAAGGTTGCCACCGTGACTAGACCCGCGCCGCTCCGTAAGGTGGCCGACGCGGACAGAGCAATTGCACCACACATGCCCCGCGATCCGCCGACAAGCAGTGCGCGACCATAGTCGCCTTTATGGCTTGCTTTGGGGCGCGGCGACAGACGGGGCAGGGCAGGGGAGTCAGGCATCAGCGGGATCTCGCGCAGATAGACGATGACTGCGGTGAGCGATCAGTCCGGCGACGTAGCCTCCTTTGAAGCCGGCGTCGATGTTGACGACAACCACATTCGCGGCGCAACTATTGAGCATTCCGAGCAGGGGAGCGAGCCCGTGAAAACTCGCGCCATAACCAACGCTCGTCGGTACCGCAACCACGGGACACGAGACATACCCACCGACGACACTCGGAAGTGCACCCTCCATGCCGGCAACGACTACTGCGGCATCCACGTCTTGGAGCTTCTCTAATTGCGCTGGCAACCGGTGAGGACCGGCGACTCCGACGTCCCGAATCATGGTGACGGCGACGTTCATCCAATCCAGCGTCTCTCGGGCCTCCTCCGCGATTGGCTGATCGCTGGTTCCGGCCGTGATGACCGCCACGCGTCCCTGTTGCGGCGGACTCTCACCGCTCGCGCTCAACCGGAGCGTACGGCCCACTTCGTTGTAGAGCACCTCCGGGAAGTCCTGGAGGATTGCCTGCGCCTGCTCGGGCGAGACGCGGGTCGCGAGCACGGCTTGCCCGCCTTCGTGAAGACCCCGGACAATCTGCCGGAGAGCTTCGATCGATTTCCCCGGTCCGTAGATCACCTCGGGAAATCCACAACGCCTCTGGCGGTGCAGGTCGAGTGTCGCACTGCCCACATCGAGCGATGCCTGCTGCAGGCACTGCAGCAGGAACTGTTGGGACTCGAGCCGCCCTTCAAGGAACGTCTGGCACAATTCTCGCAATGTGTCTGGTTTCATGCCTGCCCAACTTAGCGACTTTTGCCCGCTTCGAAAACGGCCGGCCGGCTAGAAAGGCCAGCCAGTACGCCTTGTCAGGCTGTCCGACGCCTTACACAATGTGAGGTTTCTGGCCGCGTCTGAGCTTTTGCCCGCTTGTGGGTGCGACGAACTGGAGATGATTTCCATGCCCAGCTGTGTACTGGCCTATTCCGGAGGGCTTGATACGTCCGTGATCTTGGGTTGGCTCCGCGATCAAGGTTACGAGATTCACGCAGTCTACGTGGACTTGGGACAGCCCTGCGAAGACCGACAGGCGATCCTGGATAAGGCCCTCTCCGTCGGAGCGGTCTCGGCTCAAATCGTGGATGCTCAGGAGGAGCTTTGTCGCGATTTCGCCTTCCCGGTCCTGAAATGGCAGGCGAAATACGAGAGTATCTACCTGCTGGGAACTTCGATCGCACGGCCTCTGATCGCGAAGAAATGCTTGCAGGTGGCCCGCGAAGTCGGGGCCGACGCGTTTGCGCACGGGGCCACCGGGAAGGGGAACGACCAGTGCCGGTTTCAATTGGCCGCCGAAGCGTTGCGACCCGATGTGCAAGTCCTGGCGCCCTGGCGAATGGAATCCTTCCGGCAGGCCTTTCCGGGACGGACCGAGATGATCGACTACTGTGAAGAACGGAAGATTCCCGTGAAGGCTTCGGCGAGCAAGCCGTACAGTTCGGATGAGAACTGTCTGCATATCAGCTATGAAGCCGGCAAATTGGAAGATCTCGATGTGAACGGCGTCAACCTGGTCGAATTTGGCATGACCGTGTCTCCGCAGCAGGCACCCGATCAGGTCGAATTGCTCGAGATTGACTTTGCCTCGGGAACGCCCGTCGCCGTCAATGGCAAGAAACTCAGTCCGATTGAAATCGTCAAGACGCTGAATGAGATTGGTGGGCGAAACGGGATCGGTCGCATCGACATGGTCGAGAACCGATTCGTGGGAATGAAGAGTCGAGGCGTGTATGAAGCTCCGGGAATGACGCTGCTGTACGACGCGCTGCAGGTGCTTGAGCAATTGACGCTGGATCGGGACTTGGTCCACTTGCGCGACCGACTGGCGCCGGAAGTCGCAGAGTTAGTGTATTACGGTTTGTGGTACACACCGAAGCTGGATGCGCTCTTTGCCTTCATCGAGCAGGCAATGCGGCCGGTCTCGGGGCAAGTTCGACTGCAACTCTACAAGGGCAACGTCATCGTCGACGGACGGAGCAGCCCGAACAGTTTGTACGACGAAGGCATTGCGACCATGGAGGGGGGAGGCTCCTACAACCAGACGGACGCGGAGGGCTTCCTTCGAATTGTGGGGTTGCCCGGTCGAGTCCAGGCCCGTGTGACGCCGCGATCGTACTGAAGGCGGCCTCCGGGTGAGTAAGACGACGAGATTCCGCTCTTCCTTCCTTCTTCTGCATACGTCTGCCTGAGGTCCGGAATCCTGATTAGAACCCGTTCCCGGTTGCGCTTGGGGCTGCCATGTATCTGCTGGAGAATCCCGTTCTACAGCGCGAGTTGGTGGTCAACCTCAGGACGAAGCGTGCCTTCATCCTGCTGTTGTTTTACCAGGTCTTGCTTGCGGCGGTTGTCTATTTCGCGTGGCCGCAGGAAACGCGATTGGAGGCGAACGCATCCGAAGCTCGCGGACTGGTGAACATGTTTTTCTTGGGGCAATACGTCCTGGCTTCCTTGATGGCTCCGAGCTTTGCGGCAGGGTCAATTACGGGAGAAAAGGAACGGCGAACCTATGAAACGCTGCTCGCCAGTCCGCTACGCCCATCGGCCATCACGCTCGGGAAACTCCTTTCGTCCCTCACGCCCCTTGCGCTGCTGATCGTTGCCTCACTGCCGATAGTGATGCTCTGCTTGCCGCTGGGAGGCGTCTCGCCCCTGGAGGTCATGGCCGCCTATTTGGGACTTGTTCTCTCCGTCATCACCTTTGGGATGATTAGCGTGGCATGCAGCAGCTACTTCCAGCGAACGGCGGCCGCGCTGGTCACGTCTTATCTCCTGATCTTGCCGCTGGCGATTTTCGGAATTCTGCTGTGGACCGTCTTGGAATCCCAAGGTACCGAACGGCTGCTCTTCACAGTTACCGTACTGCCCGCGATCGCGATGGTGATCTGTTTCGGTTTGTTTGTGAACACCAGCCTGCGGCTGTTGCATCCGCCCGATGTGGGCAGCGAGGGACGCGAGGTCGTGGATTTGGAAGAAGAGGCTCAGAATGCTGTTGGACTGGTGATTCAACGCGACAAGTTCCCGGATCGGTTGTTTGCCCCGCCGAAACGCGAGGATCTGATGCCCGATGGAACGAATCCGGTCTACGACAAAGAGATTCACAGCGAAATCTTCAGCCAGGGCACGCTCATGTTGCGACTGGTGATCATGATCAGCATGTTCCTGGCGATTCCCATCATGGCCGTCTGTCTGTTTATTCGGGCGGAACGCGTTCCCTGGTACATCGCCTACGTGATCCTTTTCAACATGCTGGTCGGTCCTGTGTTTTCCGCCGGCAGTATTACCAGCGAACGGGAACGTCAGACGTTGGATCTGCTGCTGACCACGACGATTACGCCCTGGCAGATTCTATGGGGAAAACTCGTCGCCGGCTTGCGCGTCTCAAGCGTGCTTACCCTCTTCTTGGCCTGGCCGCTGCTTCTGGCTTGTGTGATGGTGACGTTCTACTGGGGAAATCTCGCCAGTGTCGGCGCCTACCTGCTTGTGATTGTCATGACCTGCGTGACGACTGCCACTTTGGCCCTCTTCTGTTCCGTTATTTTTCAAAAGACATCCACAAGCCTGTTGATCACGTACGTCGTCATGATCGTCCTCTTTTGCGCACCGCCCGCGGTCATGGTCTTTACGAAATCCATCCTCCCGCGACCGGTCGCCGACCGGGATGGACAAACACTCGTCAAGCAGGCCGTGCTGGCGGACTCGATTCATCGAACGGGAATCACAAGTCCGTTTATCGCCGCGTTTGCCGTACCCTTGAAAGCCGATCGCATGTTGCGATCAGATCAAGCGTTCGTTCCGCGCAGCGACCTGATTCCCGTCAGCTGGCGAATGTGGGCGGCCTATCTCGTGTGGTCCGTGTGCTTCAACCTTGGTCTACTGATTGGCATGATTCGCCTGTTCCATACGCGCTGGCGCGTGGCGCAGTAGTAGGCTGGAGGCTGGAGGCTGGAGGCTGGAGGCTGGAGGCTGGAGGCTGGAGGCTGGAGGGGGCGCTTCCGTTGGTCGCTCGATGACTTGCCGAGAGAACAGCATTTTCACCCTTCCCAGGGCAGAGTTAACGCTCCGGTTGCAGAACAAGTAGGACGGATTGGCAATCCGTCCCCAGTACATCGCACCCAAACGAAAGAAAAGGCTTCCGCCAGACTGCACATGTGATGAAGTCTGGCCGTGATGTCGTGACGAGCGATGCGGTCGACAATGGACGGATTGCCAATCCGTCCTACAACAGAGTGTCTGCAACGTTGGGGTTCCCCAAACAAGGAACACTTCCATCGCTCATTGGTGTCACTCACGGAGACACGGGCGAGCGCCTGATCACTTCCGCCGATTTGTCAGCACGGGACCCAAGAGGCTTTCGACCATGCCGTCGACAAAGGTTGAAGTGTCTTGCTGGATGATCACGCGATCGCCGGGTAAGACGGCGTAGTCGGTGTCATAAGTGATGCTCCGTTCCGCCGGATCAAAGTGACAGGGGAGTTTGACCGTCTGACTGGGATCGCGCGGCGCCGGGCGCAGAATGAACACGTTCATTTTGCGGAAGGGGGTGCCTGCCGCCTCCACGACGTTTTGCGCCCGGGTATCGGCACTCACGGGCATGCTGAATTTGCGCGGCTTGCCGAATTCGCCGTGGACCTCTACCGAGCAGGTGTCCGTGGGCGCGACCGCGGGTTCCTCCGCATGCCTTGACAGAAAGGGCAGCGCACCGGTCGTCATGAGATTGGTGCAGCCGCTGCTGAGCAGCAGGGCGCACAGACCGAATAGCGCGACGGAAGTCTGGTGTGGTAAGCGGGGGGACATGAGCAACTCTCCTTCGTAATGAGCAAATCCACGCGGCGACGAGTCGGCGTCAAGCGAGGTCCCCCCGGGCCTGTCCAACTTCGACGTGCGTCGTATCGACACAATCTGAAAAGAACTTGAGGCGAGAATTGTTTTCTTGCCCGATGACGCCAGCATTGCCAGCAATCATTGCAGTCGGCTGCCAAGGAGATCGGCGAAAATGTGGCCGTTTCTTCGGGGGCGCGGTCCTCGTCTTGGGAGTGATACAACGAGAGTCGTTGGCTCCTGCGAGGACAGACAGAACTTGAAGGGAATACTCAGGTTTCGGTGCCGGACGAGAAGGCCACACACCGATTTCGGCCACCGCACTTCGCTTGCTGGAGCGCGGCGGCCGCCGATGCAAACGCATGTTCGGCGCCTACCGCTTCGGATTGCGAACAGACGAGGTACCCTGCGCTCAGTGTCGGCGCGGGCAAGGAGCAATTCACCAGATGTTGGAATGCCGACGTGCGCACTCGGTCCAGGATCTCCTTCACCAGTCCCGGGTCACTGCTGTCGAGAATCAGCCCAAATTCGTCGCCTCCCAGACGTGCCACAAAGTCATTGGATCGCAAGTCACTGGTCAGTGCCACCGCCAGCTCGCGCAACACCGCATCGCCCACATGATGTCCCTTCTCCTCATTGACGTGCTTAAAGAAATCGACATCCAGAATTGCGACGCTGAGCCCAGGAAATCGCGCTAACCGCTGGGGAAGCTCAAGTTCCCAGGCGCGACGGTTCGGGAGGCCTGTCAGGGCATCACGCAAGGCGAGATCCATCCAGACGGCTCGATCGGCCTGAGACTGATGATGCTGTCGCTGCAACTCGATGATCTGAGCGAGCAGCCGAACGGCCAGTTTCGTTTCGCGCGGTGTGCAATCCGCCGGCAAGAGAAGATCGACCGGGGCGCCGATACCTACGCCAATGATGCCGATTCGTCCCGCTTGGATCGCGTCGGCGTACTGGACGCGCCAGGCAGGGGTTCCTTCTTGATCCGTGATGAGAATCGTGGGGAGGATCGCCGGCAGGCCATCTGCGATGCGATGTAACTGAATGTTCTCGCTTGCCAGTCCCTCCCGCAGGTGTGGATACTCGCGCTGGAGGTCGAGCAACACGAGTTGTCCGTGGAGCGCAGGTACTGAGCCCATGTTTTCCAAAGCCGCAGGTCAGGAGTTTCAAACGGATCTCGTCTGGTATTCTAACGATACTGCTCCGCGTCGGGATGCATCGCCAGGACTTCCTCGAGGCTTGTAGTAGGCTGTAGGCTGTAGGCTGTAGGCTGTAGGCTGTAGGCTGTAGGCTGTAGGCTGTAGGGGTGGCTTCCGCTGGTTGTTCGTTTCTTGCCGAGAGAACAACGTTTTCACCGTTAGCCGTGCAAAGTCGCCGGCAGACCGACGCGTCAAGCTCTGCGATGGGCATTTGGCGGTGCCCTCGAAGGTTGCGTGGAGGATTTCCCGGATGAGTTCGGGGCGGGCAGTTGCAGACCGACAGGGGGCTGATAGAATCGGTCCCAGTTGTGGCCGATACAGTTTTCCTGCCTTCCCTACTCCACGGTCGAACGTTCGAGGATGAACACTACGGCTTACGAAACCCCGGTATTGCCTGCCGCCTGGACCCGCCGACACTTGCTGGATCTGGAGAGCTTGTCCGCCGCGGAAATCACGGCGATTCTGGACACGGCGGATCATTTTCGTGCTCAAACCGACGGTTGCCGGCGAAAGCTTCCGGTCCTACAGGGACGCACAGTCGCCAACTTGTTCTTCGAGAATTCGACGCGCACCCGGAACAGTTTTTCGCTTGCTGCCCGCCGTCTGGGGGCCGATACCGTCGAATTCACCGCCTCCAGCAGCAGCTTGTCGAAAGGTGAGACCTTTATCGACACGGCGCGAAACATCGAAGCGATGAACGTCGATGTTGCCGTTGTGAGGCACCGGACGCCCGGGACACCCCATGTGTTGTCGCGCAGTCTCGGTTGCTCGGTACTCAATGCGGGGGATGGCGCCCACGAACATCCGACGCAAGGGCTGCTGGACATTCTGACCATTCGTCAGCGAGTGGGACACCTCGAAGGTCTGACGGTGGCATTGGTTGGCGACATTTCCCATAGCCGAACGGCTCGGTCCAATATCTGGGGGCTGAAGAAACTCGGAGCACACGTGATTGTCTGTGGTCCTTCAACTTTGGTCTCACGTCATTGGGAAGAGATCGGTGTCGAGGTGTCGTATAATCTGGACGAGATTCTTCCCCGATGCGATGTGTTGAATCTGTTACGCATCCAGTTCGAACGACAAGCTACTCGTCCATTTCCCTCTGTCCGCGAGTATGCCCTGCTGTACGCCATGAACCGTGACCGGATGGCGCGGGCGAAGGACGATATCATCATCATGGCGCCCGGCCCGATCAATCGTGGCGTCGAGATTACGACCGATGTGGCGGACGGTCCTCAGTCCGTGATTCTAAATCAGGTGACCAATGGATTGGCTGTCCGAATGGCGGTCCTTTGGCTCGTCTGTCAGGTCAATCCCTAACCGAACCAATGACTGCGGACGAGCGTGATTTGACGAGCGGGAGATCGCTTAACGACGGCCTGACTTGGGCCGCCGTGCGAGTGTGGGCGAGGCGATACGTATTTCTTCTTCGGTGATTCTACGATGAAGCGGATATTGATACAGAATGGTCGCGTGGTCGATCCAAGCCAGGGCATCGATCGAGTCACGAATCTCTTGGTCGAGGATGGTCGAATTGCCGCGATCGACGCCGCGGCCGGATCGCAAGATCAGGTCATCGATGCGCAGGATCAGATCGTCGTCCCGGGGCTGATTGATCTTTGTGCCGAGTTGCGGGAGCCAGGTTGGGAGGAAGATGAGACCATCGAGAGCGGCACGGCGGCCGCGATCGAAGGCGGATTCACGTCAATTGCTTGTGTACCGAGCACGGACCCGCCGATCGATAGCCAGGCGAGTGTGGAATTCGTGCAACATCAGGCGGCTCGCGCGAATAACTGCAATGTGCTGGTATTGGCCTGCGTCAGTAAAGGTCGCGGTGGCGAAGAACTCGCGGAAATCGGCTCGCTGGTGGCCGCAGGCGCGGTTGGCTTTACGGATGCGAACGCGCCGATTCACAACGCCGAGTTGATGCGGCGGGCGCTAGAATACTGCCAGATGTTTGACCGGCCGGTGCTGAATGTGCTCGAAGTTCCCGAGTTGAACCATGGCGGTGTGATGCATGAAGGGTTCGTGTCAACGATTCTTGGCCTGTCCGGGATGCCACCGGAAGCGGAAGACGTCATGACCGGTCGTGACATCCGGCTGGCGGAAGCCACCGGGGGTCGGCTGCATCTCATGCGCGTTAGCAGTAGCGGCAGCGTGGAGTTGCTGCGGCGCGTGAAATCGCGTGGAGTCGCCGTGACTGCGGGAATTAGCCCGGCAAATTTCTCGATGACGGACGAAATGTTGCGAACCTTCGATGCGAACTTCAAACTCAACCCTCCGCTGCGCTCCCAAGAGCACGTCGACCAATGCATTGCGGCCTTGGTCGACGGGACGATCGATGTGATTTGCAGCGGTCATGCGCCTCGAGCGGCGGAAAAGAAAATGGATGTTCTCGACGAGGCGCCGTTCGGGATGGTTTCTCTTGAGACTACACTCGGCCTGGTCGGAACCAAATTGATTCAGCCGGGACACCTTGACTGGTCCACGGCAATTGAAAAGCTGAGCATGAATCCGGCGCGAATTCTGGGGTTGTCGCAGAAGGGGACGCTGGCGGTGGGAGCCGATGCGGATGTCACGATCATCGATCCGCATGCGGTGTGGACGGTCAAGCCTCGACAATTTAAGTCGAAGAGCAGCAATACGCCGCTCGGCGGATGGACACTCCACGGCCGCGCGACCACAGTGCTCGTCGGCGGCTGCATCAAGAAATCGCTTTGACCGGCTGTCGGGCCAAACGGAGGATCAGTTTCTCCAAGGCGATGCGCCCCCGGTGGGCTGATGCGTGCGTCCCCTTCAGGGCCAGATCGGTTTCCAGGAGCCATTGGTAGAGATGGTGGGCTCGGGATCGGCCGATCTGCCGCAATTGCTCCTCCGCCTGCTTCAGCAAGAACGGTGGCTTGGTACGAAAGCCGGCTTGTGCCAACGCAGTGCCCAAGTCGACGCGTCGACCCTCCTGTTCCATCCGCTGGTAAATCCGCGTCGCCGCCGCGAATCGACGCAACGACCAAGCCATCGATCCAAATAGCGCCTGAGGCGCTTCTCCCGCCTGAAGCAGTTGATCGAGCATCTTGAGAGCTTCTGCCGCATGACCCGAAGCCACGGCATCCAGCATCTCCCAGGTTGTTTCGGTTCTCCAGCCACCGACGATCTGCCGCACGAGATCTCCATCCACCGAATCATTCGGCTGCACGAAGAGCGCTAACTTGGCGAGTTCCTGATCAAGCAGACCCAGTTCCCAACCTAAGAGATCCGCCAATTCGTCCAGGGCACTCGGAGTCAACCGGATCCGATGACGGGATTTTGCCCAGGATTCCAACCACTTCCGCACGCGCGCTGTGTCGATCCCTCGCCCCCGCTCGGCCTCGGGCAAACGACACGCCACGATCAGTCCTTGTTGCTGAATCGCCTTATAAAGCCGCGTATTGCTCGGCAGACTCGCGGCATCGAGAATCAGCACGCCCGACGCCAACGGCCGTTCGACGTATTTCTCCAGTTTCTCGCGATTCTCCGAGATGAAGCTGTCCGCGTCAGTCAGGATTACGCGGCGAGGACCTGTGCCAAACAGAGATACATAGGATAACTCGTCGTGGACCTCACTCCACGGCGTGGCGCTCCCATCGCGCGTCGATGCGTCGTCCTCATCTCCCGTCAACCGCTCGAGGATTTGCCTTTTTAGAAATCGATCCGGGCCAACCAGCGCGACAACGGGAGGCGGCACCTTGGGATCCGCGGATTGGAGATAGTCGAAAGCATGACAGAGCGTCTTGGCCATTGTGCCGACCCGGTCCATCCGTCGAAGGGAGATCATTTGGATATCCCAGGGTAACGAACTTGGCCGCTGCCGAAAAGCTGATGGTCTGCCGGCCTATTCGACGATCGGATCGATCCGTCGGATTCGGCCCTGAGGGACCGTTTCGCGGACGACGATCGGCTCCGGCATCTGCACGCGCGTCAGATTGCCCGCCTGGTCAATGACCTCGAGTTGCAGGAAAAGTCTCTCGGGCAGGTCCACGTCGGGGCGCCACCGGAATTGTCCTAGGTTCGGCAGATCGGCAGTGATCGGGGTCCAGGCATCCTGAGGCGAACCCGCGTAACTCAGACGGATCGGCGTGTTTCCGAGATTCCGATCGGTTGCTTCCCAGTTGATTTCCAACGCCCGTCCCGAAAAGTCCGCAATGAAGCGGGCGCCGTTCAGCTTGGCTTCGGGCCGCGTCCAGTCGACTCCAATGGAGAGATCAGGTTGGTCACCGGCCTGCGGAGCGACAGCCGAGTTGCCGTGCTGGTCCTGAATCAGCAGGCGAAATCCATAAATCCCCTCGCGTGGTACCTCGACGTCAAAGGGAGGAGATCGATCCGCGTCGGTCCCATAGAACGTCCAGGTCCGTCCTGCATCCTCGGTGATCCAGAGTTCGACCCGGGCGACATCCTGCGCGTTGATGTCGACAAATTCGTATTCGAGGTTAAACCGAGGAGAGGCTGTCATTGGCAGCGAGCGATCCGGACGGAGTCTCAGTTCCGTCTCCTGGACCGGCGATGCCGGATTTCCCTGGCGAAAGGCCACTTCACTATTCGACGAGGTTTTGATTTCAGACGGTGGCCCCGCCGACTCTCGCATCGGGATGCCCCGATCGTCGCTGCGGAAGACGTAGTCCGATGGCGCCGTCGGCTGTGCCGCCTCGGGGCGTACCGGGCTCGACTCGCTCGGTGGTGGGTTTGCGTCCGACACGAATCGGTTCGACGCGCTGGCCGGTGGCGGAAGTTCAGGGGCCCCCGTTTCCGTGCCATGCACATCGTTCGGTTTCTCGGACGCCGTTGAGTCGATGGTCCAGGGCAGCGGTGGCGGT
The DNA here is from genome assembly GCA_964522605.1 of uncultured Pirellulaceae bacterium. GTDB lineage: Bacteria > Planctomycetota > Planctomycetia > Pirellulales > Pirellulaceae > CAVZLD01. The sequence continues at coordinate 17,542 of CAZFWV010000022.1, read as the reverse complement.
GAATTGATCAACGGCCGTTCGCGCTGGCGACCGTCGACGCCCGGGGAGAACGTTCCCGCCAACGGAGCAGGAACGCCGGCACGAAGCTCGATTTGCTCGTCATACTCTGCCGAATTGCCCGCCCGATCCAAAACCTCCGCTCGCACACGAACCGATCCCTGACGTTGCAGCACGGTCCAGGAGACGCGCCCGTCGTATTCCGTCCGCTGAGGCTCCGGGCTCGGCAGGTCGACGGTCACGGGCAACCATTGGTCCTCCCCCGGCACCTGGTACTGCAGACGGAATGTGGTGTGGTCCAGGTTTTCATCTGCCGCATGCCAGCGTCCCTGAAGGGATCCTGAGGGCGTTACGTCGACCGTTACGGTCAGTTCCGGAGCGACGGTGTCCACGACGACGATCTTCTCCGGCTTGACGTTCGAGTCCGGCGGCTGGCCATCTTGGTCGGTCCGCACCACAAACCAGTACTCGCCATCTCCGCCCGCCTGGAAGTCAAACTTCTGATCCAGCGCCCGTCGGCGCTGGTACAGGGACCAGGTTTGTCCCTGATCACCGGAAACAAATAGAAGAACTTCTTGCGGTGGTCGAACCTGAGGGTTCAGATAAAAGGGAATCGAGAACAACCGCTGTCGTGTGAGGATCGGCACCACCGTGGCCTTTGTTCTTGTCGGAAATTCGGCATTGGCTTTCGGCTCGGCGAGCCTGTCTCTTGTCGGTTCTTGCGTCGGTTCAACGCCGAGCAAAAGGCCGCATGTTGCCGCCCAAATCGCGAATACGACGAACGGCTCCCACATCATTCTTGCCACGGTACGGTACTCCCCAGCGAATAGCAGGTTGTGGCTCAGGATCCTTGAGCATCAAGCGGTATCGGCGCTGAGGGTCAGACGGCTTGAAGAGAGATT
>CAZFWV010000022.1:0-16543 GCA_964522605.1 uncultured Pirellulaceae bacterium | reverse complement strand
CGTGGTAACTGCCGCAACCACCGACCATCCCGCTATTGATTCCCTGGGCGAGTTGGGCGTCGGTGATGTCACGGGGCTCAAGCCAATTGATTCCGGTTCCTTTGGCTTCGACGAGGAGGAGCGTCTCGCTTAGATTCTTCCTATCCTGCAGATCTGCGATCCGCGTGGACTCCGCACCTGGAAAAACGGTCGCGGCGCCGGTGACGACAAAGTAGTTTGCATCTCCCGCCTGCAGATTCGGATCGCTCGGGCAGCGGTAAATTGCCGGCATTTGGTTGGCCAGTCGCTGATTTTGGGCACTGTCCCAGGAAGCATTGAGGTCGTACTGGTTGTAGATGTTCTGTGCCTCGGGGCCCAAATAAGGCAGAAGCAGGACCCGCCAACTGTGCAGGGGGCGTCCATTTTCATCCTGCGTATAGGCGGGAGGCAGCGAGCCGTTGGCGGCCTCATACTCCAGCATCGCAAACGAGATTTGTTTCATTTGATTGATGCAGGCGGTACGACGAGCGGCCTCACGGGCGGCCTGGATCGCGGGCAGCAGGAGCGCGACAAGGATCGAAACGAAGGCCAGTCCACCAACGATCAGCGAGGCCACCACGCCCAGAATGATCGGCAGATTGGAGCGATTCGAAGCGCGGGGTGCGGTGGGACCGACGTTGGCCGGGGCACCGGGCACCGTGATGGTCTGACCACAGCCGGCGCAGGGCCCCGACTTTCCCGCGAATCGTTCGTCAACCTGGGTTTCTAAGCCACAGTGAGGGCAGCGGAAGGGAATCGGCATGGCACCACCTGATCCAAGAAAGGAAAACCTTGGGGGATCATCGTCCGTCCGGCGTCGGCCGCAAGGAATTGGCGGCCGGCGATGGCTGCTGTCAATCTTATCGGTTTCTTCGGCTCGCGACCACGGACCTGGCGGAAACCTGGTCGCCGACTCGCCTTCGCGGCGGACCATGATCTTGCTGGACTCGCCCCGGCCGTTATGGATAATAAGGGACGCGGAAAGTTTTCCCTTTGTTCGCGGACGATGCGGATCCGACCCGGGCGAGAGAACATGGCCGGCCTATTAGGATCGCCCGTGGCGCGGCTCGTCTTGTGGTCGGTCGTGCTGTTGGTACTGTTGGTGGTGGCGGTTTACGTGCTGCGCATGGCTGCGAGCATGCGAAGTTCTCGCGATAGCACCGAAGAGTACGAAACCAACAGCTCGCTGCTGGCGAAATTTCGAGAAATGCGGTACCGAGGTGAGCTTAGCGAATCGGAATTCCGAACTATAAGAACGAACTTGGCCAAACGGTATCGGGCTGAGTTAAAGCGAGAGGATGATTCAAGTTAGGTCCGGTTATGTTGGTTTGGAGGGAAGGATACGACCGGACCACCTAACGCGCCAAGGAAAGCTGTTCGATGGGGTTCGCCTGGCGAATCAGAACAGCGACGGCGTGATTTGCGTAACAGCTCGAGGTAAGCGTGCGGACAAGGATGCCCCGACAGGCCAGTGCGGCAGCAGACGCTGTCAGATCGGCCGATCGAGCGACACCAGGGAAAACGACCAGGCCGGTTGGCGCGATCGATCGTAAGGCTCGCGCTACTCTGATGAGCCGAAAGGAGTGACCATGCCCGCAGGTAAGGATGGTTCGTCGAATCGACGGGGAAGCGGAACCACCAAAAAAAATGCTTTTTGTTCTTTCTGTCGCAAGAGTTATCGCGACGTGGGTCCGCTCGTTGAGGGACCCGGCGATGTCTACATTTGCGGCGAATGCATCGACCTTTGCCAGTCGATTCTCGAGCAGGAGCAGCGTCGTCGCGGATCAACGAAGCAGTTGTTCAGCGAGATTCCGACGCCGCGAAAGATTGTCTCGCAGCTCGATGAATATGTGATTGGTCAGAATGCAGCGAAACGCGTCTTAGCGGTTGCCGTCCACAACCATTACAAACGTCTGGCGCTCGGCTGGGGCGGTTCGGATGTGGAGATCGAGAAATCGAACATCCTACTAATTGGTCCGACGGGGTCGGGGAAGACCTTGTTGGCGCGCACTCTGGCGCGAATTCTGAATGTTCCGTTTGCGATCGGTGACGCGACAACTCTGACCGAAGCCGGCTACGTCGGTGAGGACGTCGAGAACCTGTTACTGAAGTTGCTGCATGCAGCGGACTTCGACATCGAAGCCGCCCAGCGCGGAGTGCTATACATCGACGAGATCGACAAGATTGGCAAGACCTCTCAAAACGTGTCGATCACCCGGGATGTGTCGGGCGAAGGCGTACAGCAGGCGCTGCTGAAAATGCTGGAAGGCACGATGGCGAACGTTCCACCCCAGGGGGGACGAAAGCATCCGGAGCAGCAGTACATTCAGATGGACACGAGTAACATCCTGTTCATCTGCGGTGGCACATTTGTGGGAGTCGAAGAGATCATCCGCAAGCGGCTCGGAAAGCGATCGATCGGATTTGGTCAGGAGAACAACAGTCGAGACGCGGCGGATCACGGTCTGACGGAGTTGCTGCCCGAAGTGACCAGCGACGACATCCTGGAATACGGGTTGATTCCGGAGCTGATTGGACGGCTTCCGGTCACGTGTGCTCTGACACCGCTCGACGAAGAGGGGCTCGTGCGCGTTCTGACCGAACCCAAGAATGCACTCGTACGACAGTACCAGAGTCTGTTCGGGATGGAGCACTGCGAGTTGAATTTCACCGAGGGTGCCTTGCGGGCGATTGCCCGACGGGCGCTCAAGAAAGATACAGGAGCGCGTGGGCTACGTTCGATTATCGAAGAGAAGATGCTCGACATCATGTACGATCTTCCGGAGCAGGAACCGGGAAGCAGTTACCTGATTACCGAAGAGATTGTCGAGGGTCGCGACAAGCTGTTTCAGTTGCCGCCCAAATCGAAGAGTGCTTGATCGAAGGCAAACGGGATACGAGGTCCCAGTGAACCCAAAGGGGGCCGCAGTTCGCAGTTTGACTGTGACTGCGGCCCCTTTCTCTTTCCCCTGGCATCGGATCGGTCGGCATTTGGAGATGGGAGTGCGGACTCCGAAGTTCAGTCAGCTCTCTGGCATCAGATCTTTCGGGGGTGAACTCGGAGAGCGGAACAGCATTCGTCTTAACAGTTGTACGTCGGAGCGGAACAACCAAGGTAACGGAAACACTGTGAGGGCGAGTGTGACTCCGGCGGCAACGGTGTCGATGGGTCTCGTAAGGCCCGGAAATCCGCCAATCCACCAGTACAGCAGGACGCCGGCAACAGGGAGTCCCACCCGCTGAACCACGGCGATCGCTAAGGATCTCCGTGAGACTCCAATCGTTGCGCAGGCTGCCGAAACCAGAACGGGAACGGCAACGCATCGGCCAATGCCCACGCACAACGCCAAAGTGGCGAGGTTTTCCGATTGTGCACCGATCGTTGCGGCGGTCACGATGGAGGCTGCGTCGAGCACCAAGATCTTCGCGTAGACGTTCCAGCGTCCGGTAACCTGGAGCACCGTAATCGCCAGCGGATTCAGCAGTCGAAAAACCAAGCAGAGTGACATCACTTGGACGACGGGAATGGAACGATCCCATTTTCCAGCCCATAGGAAATGGACGATCGACGGAGCGAGCAACGAGACTGCGGCAAAACAGGGAGCACAGAGAAAGGCTGTAAGCCTCATCGACTTTGTAAATGCATCCGCCATTCGGCGCGGATCGTTCTGCAATCGAGAGAACGTCGGCAACATGACTTGCTGGAATCCAGCAACGACGACTGTTGAAACGGCGACGGTTAATTGAAAACCGAAAAGATAGTCTCCAAGTAGGTCCGGGGCGATTCGTCCGATGACGAAATAATCGCCCATCATCGCGATCGAAGCGAGAGCGGCGGAGCACATCACCCAGCGACCGACCCGAAGAATCCCGGCAAATTGTTGGGGCGACAACGGTGAGTATTGAGTAAGTGGACCGGCGGCCCGGCGAAACAGCCACCATTCCACCGTCGCGGTGACGCTGAGCGAGAGCACGAAACAATACGGACCCATTTTCAGCGCCGCGAAGGTCACCATCGCAACGTAACCCACAAATGCGGCAATGGATGCATACTTTGCCAGAGCGGCAAAACGCAAGTGAATCGAGAGCCGGGCACGATGGATCGCGCTGAGTGTCTGCAGGGGAATATGGATGGCCAGCAGCACGATCAGCCAGGCAAGATCTGTCGTGCGAAAATACTTTTCCGCGGCCCCAATCAGAGCTAACAGAATCACCGCCGCGAGAAGATTGAAGAACAGTGCATATTGCGCGTAGGATGTTTCTTCTTCGAGCGCGGCCAATCCACGCTGCTGCATTACAGGGATGACACCACCGTTCCGCAATCCATCGACAAGCATCCGGAGCGACAGGAGCATTCCCCAGACTTTGTAGTCGTTGCTCGTGAGCAGCCAACCCAGAGCGAATTGGGCTAATAACGCCGACAGTTTCGTGGCGACGAGGGAAACCGCCATGAATGCCACGCCCCAGAATGCGTGTCGAGCGAAGGATGGCGTCGAATTGCTCATGTGCGCGATGACCGATCGATGGACTCAGTTTCCCCTCGGATCAAGCGAACATTCTCATACGTGGCCAGGCTGTGGTCATAGATGGCTTCGATCTTGTGGTACGGTCCGGCAAACAAATAGGCTGGCTTGCCTAGGAGAGCGGCCAAAATGCCGACGTGCAATCGAGTTGAGAATACAATCGCCGCCTCAGCAATCGCATCGCAGAAGCTCTCAAATGTGTCATACTCCTTGCGGCTGATATCCCGAACGAGGCGTGGGAAGTCTGAATACTCGGGGTGGTGCGATCGAAGGATTGACTCACACTGTTGCCGAAATGGTGTGTTTCTACTGCCCGTTAAGTAAGCTCGAATCGGATACAGCGGGGCCTTCATGCCGCGGGGGAGATATCGCCACCAGCGTTTTTTCGGCTGGATCTGGCGACGGCCAAAACGGTCGACATGTTCCGAATCATCCCGTTCGACGATCAAGACGTGCCGCGATGGACGGCCGGAGATTGCCGCCAAGAAGGGCGTTTCAGCGAGCGCAAAGGCTGTGTCGTGAGCCAGTTTTGTCTGGCAACATGCCGGCAGATTCCAGTCGTGAAGTAAATGTCTGTAACTGACCGGCTCGCGGCAGTACAACTCGACCGGTGCTGATCGTGGTGGAAGGCCAGCAGTAGGCGACTGTGTCGGGAAGTAAAACGTCGAAGGCAGCATGATGAGAGGCTTTTCGGGGAACTCGCGCCACAGACGGCGAAAAATCTGTGGTACGACCCGGTAGTGTTCCAGCATGCCTCCGTTGCCTCCCATCAACAGCACTTGGGCCTGGGCCGGTTCGTCCACGAACGTCAGATCGCACGCGTCAAATAATTGTTCTGCTCCGAGCCGGATGAGAACATCACCGTTATTGCCTACGAGTTCGCCAGCGTCGTTCCGCAATGGAACATCGAGAAGGGGGATTCCCCGAAGCGTCGCGAGACGGTCGCGAAGACACTGTAGCGGTGGAGCAAGGGACATTTTTGGCTCCATCTTGTTTCAAGATACTTCGGAGGGGACGGTTTGCGGATCCGAGGCGTTCAATGATCAAATTCCGGCAAAGTCGATGCATCGCAGGGAGCCTGTCCGGCAACGACGCGTTCAAAAAGTGTGCGATACGCTTGTAGCACGATATCGCTCCTGTACGATCTCAGAACAACTTCGCGCGCTGCTGTGCCGTGCTGTCGCATTTGCTGTTCGTCGCGCAGATAGTCAAGGATGGTGGTGGCCAACTCGGCGGCGAGGGGGGCCACGATGCGACCGTTGATTCCATCCTGAATCAGGTCTTTCACTCCCGAAACAGGCGTGCCGATGCATGCGAGACCCGCCGACATGGCTTCAACCAGTGCAGCGGGCATGCCTTCGAGCGTGGATGGCAGAGCAAACAGATCAGACGCGGCATAAAGTCGTTCGATACTTGGTGAGTGGCCCGTCCAGGTAACGAATTCTTCAAGACCGAGATCGGTTGTGAGGGCTTTCATTCGATCTTGGTAGGCACGATCCTTTGCGGGGCCCGCCAGAACGACTTGGCACTCCTGACCAGCCCGAATCACTTGCGCAAGAGCTTCGATCAGCAGGTGGGGACGTTTTCGTTCAACGAGAGCGCCGGCAAACAACAGTGTGGGACGATTTGGCCAGCCGAGTCGAGATCGAAGTCCCCGTTTCTCTGCGGAACTTCCGCAGGGAGCAAATCGCGCAGCGTCAACTCCCATAGGAATGCGCGCGATCCGCTCCGCCGAAACTCCATATTCCCTTAGTTCAGCATAAATCGCACGACTCATTGCGATCACTGCATCGATTTGCCGCAGCATGCTCCGCCGCCGGCGCGGCAGGCCCAGCAGTCGTTTCACCCCGAGCTTATCGGTGAATTCGTCCCCCTGGAGGGCGACGAAGATGACCGCCGGCAATCCGGCTTGATGAGCCGAATAGGCTGGTGCCATCGTGTAATGGTAACCGCCCAAGCCATGGAAGACGTCAAACCGGCGGACATTTTGCCGCAGCCATCGCTTGCCCGCGTAGAGAAAACGAAGCGAGTTCAGCGTTCCTCCCCAGTAGGGTGCGATCAGATGCTGCTCGCAGTAAACCTGAGTTGTTGGTTGCTGCGGATTCCCGTGCGCCAGTGCGACCTGCAGTTGGTCTGGAGGCCGCGACGAATACAGCCGAAATGCAAAACTGCCGGGCCCATGATACTGTTCACTGGATCCGCGCGGGGCCCAGAGCAGCACTCGTAGCGGTTTGGCTGGAGAGTCCGTTGTGTCCGAGGGCCGGCTTTGCATATCGTTGAAAGTTCCGTGCGCTGATCAGGCACGCGCCAGACGGCGCAGAATCTCGATTCCGCGACGCAGGGTTTCGTCGGAGGCCGCGTAGGAAATTCGAAAATGCGTGTCGTGGCGGCTGAAGATCTTGCCGGGAATGATCAGCAGGCCGTTCTCGATGGCGCGCGTCACAAATTCCGTTCCCGTTCCCCATGGCGCCCGGGGAAAAGCATAAAACGCTCCTCCCGGTGTGACAATCTCGTAGAGGTCCGATAGGCCGTCCAGCAGCAGATCCCGTTTTTGTCGATACGCCCGCATCAGTGCGTCAACCTCGACATCCATCGCCACCGCTCCGGCCCATTGTGCCGGTTGCGGTGCGCAAACGAACGTGTATTGTTGCAGCTTGATCATCGTTTCCATCACCGCCGATGGTCCGTGCGCAAAGCCGACTCGCCAGCCCGTCATCGCGTGACTCTTGGAAAAGCCATCGATGACAATCGTCTGCTCATTGAACAGGGCAGGGGAAACAAAGGAATCGTCGTAACAGAATTGTTGATAAATCTCGTCTGAGATCAGTGCCACTTGATGCTCAGCAGCGAGTTCGGCAATCGCCTGGACTTCGGCGGGCGAGGCGACCACACCGGTCGGATTGGCCGGGCTGTTGAACAGGATCAGTTTCGTGCGTTCCGTGATCGCCGCGGCAACGCGCTGCGCGTCGATGCGAAAGTCCGGATAGGTGTCAATCAGGATGGGCTGGCCGCCGACCAACTGGACGTGCGGTTCATACATCACGAAGTACGGATCAAAGATGATCACCTCATCCCCCGGGTTGACTAACGCCATCATCGCGAGCAGCAAGCCGCCACTCGTTCCGGATGTGACAAAGACCTGCCGGTCGGCGTGATCGTATTGTGCGTCGACTTGAGCCTGAAGCTTCTCGCGGAGTACCGGCATGCCCTGCGTCAGGGCATAACCGTTTTTGCCACTCTGGATCGCTTCGACGCACGCATCGCGTACCGGAGCGGGAACATCAAAATCAGGCTGCCCGATGGATAGATTCACCGGGTCGCGCATTTTGGCTGCCAGATCGAAGACCTTGCGAATTCCGCTACTATCGAAGGCTTGGGTCCGTTTGGCGATCCAGTGGTTCGGATCCACAGTGATTCTCCTTGACTCTCGCTGCACCACAGACGGTGAACATGTTGTTTACTCGCCAAGAAATCGAACGCCGCGCCGGAGCGTCCCTTCCGCGGATACGGCCAAAGCCCGCTGGGTCGCGGCCCGGTCGTGTTGCGCTGATCGGGAACGTACGACTCGAGGGCAATCCGTAGGGCGGACCTCCCGTTGGCAAGGATCGACGGCCTGCCCAAGAACCAGCGGAGAGCGGTGGGGCTTGGACGGACGGCGCAGAAGACCGAACGGGTCCGACGGCGCACCAGGAGCCACCGGAAAGTCTATCCTACCTTCAGCGGACTTTGCATTGGAAGCGCAGAACGCCGCCTTCGCCAGGACGCAGGGGGGAGGACAGTTCCCAGCGGAGTGTCAAGGACTCCCCGGCGTTCAGCTGATGGGAGAACCGAGCCGGTCGATCGCTTTCGGCGGAATCGGGAACGTATTCGAGCCGAGTGGTCAGGTTGTCGATGATCGTGACGCGTTCCAGGGTCTGATCACCGACATTGTCGTATCGCAGTGTGAACTCGACCTTCTCCCCGGGAAGTGCCGCACAACAGGAGGCGACTTTCACGATTCGCAGGCGGGGATTTGCGGGCTCGTCGAGGCGATAAACAACGCCGACGCCTTCCACCGTTCGGTCGACGACGGCCGGGGTCTCGCCTAAGAGGATTTCGGGCATCAGGTTGTCGGTCCACTCCTGGGCGGCGAGCACGTGTTCGGCCAGCCGGGCTTTCTCCGAGTTGCAGTCGATGCCAATTCGCAAGATTTGAAAATCCTCGTACGCACCCACGTCGGACGCCATCTCGGCCAGGCGGAGGGGAACATCAATTTCAATTCCCCGAGCACGATCCCACACGGCTCGGGGCCCACGAATTCCCAACTCCCGCACCGGAGCGTCGGGCAACAAGAGTGTCCGAGCCAGTTGATCCGCCTTGTCGGTGACTGCGACGAGTGGTTGTTCGTACTGCTGCGTTCGCTCCAGCAGGCCTTCGAAAGAGGGTCCGAAGATCCCGCGAATGGCGGCAAATCGGGGCGCGTAAATGCAGACGCTGTTGGATGCGGTGACGACCGTGTCACCTTCCAGCGTGTCGTAATGGGCGACTGTGTCTTCCGGGTCGAGACCCGAGACGTTTCGCTGGAGGCTTACGACGACGTGCGTCGCTTGGTCACCGCCGTCGCACAAATACTCGTCCGCCGGCCAGGGTCCGGCAATTCCGTCCGGTCGCCATTGTTCGCTGTCGGTTTCGCAGGAGCATCCGACTGTTGGTCCGCATTTGGGGCACGCGGCAATCGGCTCTTCCCCGCTTAAACATTCCGCCTGTTCCAAGGGAATCGCGGGTGGGCAGCCGAACAAGAAGGTCGAATCGCACGTGCCGCGCGGAGGCACGCGCGAGCCCATCCGCAGAATCGCCATCGGGCGACCGAGTTCGTCTGCCAGTTGAAGTGGATCTTCGCCTGGCAGCGCGTCCTGAAACCGCTGCTCGCCGGGATCCTCCCCGCGCGGATCGGCGCGTTCGGGGTTCTCCAGGTAGATGACCCGGACAACCATCTCTCCCGCCATCGCTCGTTCGAGGTCTTCCTGCGTAATCTCGACGGGAATCGGAAACCGGTATTTCAAACCGCGAGGCGGATAGAGGCGATTGATTAACTCCAAGCTCGGATAGACGGCCGCTTGATCGTGCCGCGGGATGTCTCGGACCTCCAGTCGATAGACCTGGCCCACGAGCAGCCCGGCTCGGAGTTTCGTCGCGGTCCAGGCAAAGTCTCCCTCGCAGGCCAACGAAACCGCGGCACCCTCCGGAACGCGGATTTCGACCGGTTGAACATAACCCTGTAATGGACCACCGCGACGCAACTGTTGCGCACCCACTTCGCCAGGAGGCAGATCGCTGCGATACCGAGAATGAACGAGAGGTTGGGCGCTAACGGAGGCGACAATGCCGAACCAGACCAGCAGGAATGGCACAAACAAGGGGCGATCCCCGCATTGCATCCAGCCTCGCAAAAACTCAACTCGGTTCATAAATCGAGATTCCCAGACTATCCGGATCGATCGATGGTCGCGATCGCCTCGCGGCGCCTGTCAGAACGGAAACTGATTCTCTGCGCCGTTGACACCGATCACCTTTTCCGCTCTGACGATTTACTGACAGTACGCGTCATAGTAGGCCTGATTGGACGCACCCATCTGTCCGTGCGCATGTCCTGGGTTGTATTGAATCTGCCCGGTCGAAGGTGCGCCGTAATGGTGAGGACTGTAGTGCACCGACGGATGAATCGTGTCTTCTTTGATCCAGGCCCGTGTTGCCGGATGCGGATAACTGAGGCCCGGACGCTGCTTCACGTTGATCTTCAGCTTCTCGACCGGTTTCGGCAAATGCATCGTCGTCCAGTTCTTGATGACGTGCTTCTGCAAGCCTGCGGGGACTCCCAGCGGAATGTGTGGGGGCCCAGGCAAACCGATCGGGGTTCCTGACATCGTCATCCCGTACTGCGGGGCATTGAGGCCAGCGATCAGGTCCGCGGGCATTCCGCCCGGCGGCATTGGAACGACCGCCGGGTTCAGATGACCCGGAATGGACCGCACGGCATTCCCGTGCAGCGGAAGACAGCTCTGACCGGACATCGCAGCCGGCGTATTCACCGGTGCATGGTAACCGGCAGGCATAACCTCGACGTCGCTACTGATCGTTCCGCCGTTGATCTCCGGAGTCTCCAAGTCCTTGTTGCCAAGCCGAACCACCGCCAAGATGACGCCCTTTCGGCTAGCTTCCTCAATCGGATCCAACCCTGGGTCCAGCCGCGTGCTGACGAGGGTGGCCACGTCCGCGACCGCCAGGCCCTGGAATTCCGGATCCGGCAGATAGATCACCTTCGTAACCATGTTGCCGGCGAGGACTTGATCGAAATCCTCCTCCGTGAATTGGATCGGGATCGCATTGTGAGCCAAATAGGCCAGGCTGCGATAGGCCGGAGGACCGATTTCCAAGGTCGGATAGAGTTCCACTCCCTCGCGACCCGTACCGGGGATTCGCGTCAGCTTCAGCCGGTAGATCGCCCCTTGCTGGAAGTTCTGTCGCCCCGGCGTGATTAACGGAGTCGAGTCAAAACCGCCAACGCAGCTCACGTCCCAATTGATTTGCATCGATTCGGGCTTCGTGAAGAGCACCTGAACCTCACCCGCTCCGCCATCACCCGTCTGGCAGCCGGCCATCGCGACCTGTTCCATGCCGCCTGCGGCAGCTGCCATCATGCTGGCGTCGGCGGTCATGACTCCGGACCCCATCATGCCGACTGCGGCGTCACCAAAGGGTGGCATGGGTGGAGTTAAAACTCCCGGTCCTGGGCCGCCAACACCAGGACCCGGTTCCGCTAGACGGGCGGCGGGAGGCAGATTATGTCCCCCGGTGAGCCCACATCCGACCGTGCAGACGGTCATCGACAGGAGCAACGCCCATTTCCATCGACGTCTCTTCATCTTTTTCCCCCCAATAGACGCGACCGCAACCGGCCTCTGACCCGATCCGGCATCCCGCAGTCACAAGCAGACGAATTGGTGTTTCTCGATTGATCCGAGTCGGTTCGATCGGCGGGAGTGGAACGACAACTCACGTGGACCTGATTCCACTCCATCCGTAGAATGACTCCGCCCAGCACTCCTGCTTGCCGATGTCCTGCCGTGGTTTCACGGTTGGCCCAAAGCGCGAGCGAGAACGCTGGTTCCTGGGGTAATAGTCGGTTAATTCCTGCTGGAATGTTTGGCAAAACCGGCAGAATCGTCACATGGACTACAGATTCACAACGTTGACCGTCGGAGTCGTTCTCGTTGCGATCGCCGGCAGCCGGTTGGTGGAGCGGTCAAAGACCGTTCCTGCGCGCCCACTCCAGGCGACGACATCGGGAGCGGTCGTCCGTGTGCCAGCAACGGGTCCGGCTGCGACTTCTTTGATTCAGCGGGCCGTGCAACAGGTCAATGCGCAGACCTCGATTTCGGCCCAGGTTCGGCATCGAACGGAGATGTTTGGTCAAAAGCTCGTGGGTTCGGGGACCTACCACCAGTTGCTGTCCGACAAGGGATTGCTCGTGCGGTTTTCGCTCTCCGTCCGCGGAAAAGACCAAACCATCAGCTTGCTGCAGGTTTGTGACGGACGGTTTCTTTGGAGTCGTGATGATAGTCAGGCGAAAGCCCGATTGGGACGGATCGACCTGCGACGCCTGCGAGCAGCCGCGGAGTCGGGTCGAATTCAAGCCACGGCCTCACCGCTCCTATTGCCCGGCGGCGGATTGGGCCAGCTGATCGCTTCGCTCGATGTGGAATTCGACTTTGGTCCACCGCAAGAGATTCTCTTTCAGGATCTGCCCGTCTGGGTTCTCGCCGGTCGGTGGAAGCCGGATCGCTTGGTCACTCATCTGAAGTCGGAGCACCAATTGCTGGATCCGCAAGGCCAGATCGTGTCCGACGTTCTGCCCGCTCAGTTGCCCGACCGGGTCCTTCTGCTTCTTGGTCGGGACGATCTGTTTCCCTACCAGATCGATTTTCGACGGGCTGAACCGGGGCACGGAATTGCCGACGATTACTTGGCCTGGCAAAAAGAGTCGCGCTCGTTAGTGACGATGGAATTGTTCGAAGTCGAATACGGAGCCGATTTGGATCCTCTATTGTTCGTCTATGAGCCCGGCGATGCGGAACCCAATGACCACACGGACGAATATGTCTCGAAATTGGAAAAGCGCTAGTGGACATCAAATCGAACGCACGCCGTCCGATAGATGAAAGACGGAATTCATCGACAGCAGTTTCACCTCTCCACCACGATATCGAACCACGTTGATGCCGCAGTTGCTTTGGGCCAGATCACGCGACCGAGCCAGGGGCAACCCCATCAAGGTGCCGAGGTAGGTTCGATTCACGACATTGTGGGCGACGATTGCGACATGTTGTGCCCCGTGGTCCGCAAGGATCTGTCGAATCGCCGGCACGACGCGCTCGCGAACCTGTGTCAGGTTCTCGCCACCGCGATATCCATGGAGTTCCGGCTGGCTCACGAACTGTTGGTGTCGCTCGGTATCGTTGCGGGCGATCTCAACCCAACTCCGCCCCTCCCACTCGCCTACGTCGACCTCGATCAGATCCTCCACAACCTGGACTGACAGCGCATGGGGATCTGCAATCAGCTCCGCTGTCTCGCGAGCGCGCAGCAGGGGAGAACTGAACACGGCAGCCAGCGGCACACGAGACAGCGCGCGCGCCGCGGCCTCTGCCTGCTCGCGTCCGGCGTTGGAGAGCGGACTGTCGAGTCCGCGTCCCTGCAAGCGTGGTGGTTTCGCCAAGTTGTTTTCGGTCGCACCGTGCCGCAACAGGTAGCCGTAACAAAGATCAGCGGGGCAGGGGGGCATTTGAATTCCTTTCCCTTCCGTGTCGGTGTACGTTTTGTGGCCTAGCATAGACCAGCGATCGATAGAGCGACAGACCGTCAAGGGCCCTGGTGATTCACCCGTTGTCGCGCTATAACTACGGGCGACTGGCTTTGACGGGGCCTGTCTTTGGTTCCTCGGCTGTGCCCCGAAGTCTGCCGCCTCCCATGCCCCAAACCACGCCGGTGCCCTCGTTGTTTCCGGCAATTTGCTCGATGGATGATCTGAATCGTGTCTCGCATCTACTCCTCGTTGACGGTCTTTTCCTTGTTGCTATTGGCGGTGACCGTCGGTTTGGGCCTGTGGATCGGAGATTATAACGCTCGTTATCAGCAATTGCTGGCGGCCGATCGGGCTCTTCGGTCCGAGGATGCTTCCGTGACGCCGGAGCAATTGGAAACGCTGCATGCCGAATTGACGCGTCACTATGCCGCTCTGGAAGTTCCGCGTCGTCGCGCAACTTGGCACATCATGATGGCGGTGTTTGCCAGCTTGGTCGCCGTCTTGGTGAACAGTATCTCGGTGACCTACTTCATCGGGACGAGTCGCTGGTGTCGCGAGGTCGTCGAAGCGTACGATCTTGATTCGGAACTGATTGCCGAGAGTAATCGACTGAAGCGGAAAACATTTCCGTGGGCGCTGATGGGAATCCTGGTGATCCTGGTGGTGGTCAGCCTGGGGGCGGCGGCGGATCCCGGTACGCTACGCGCGACCACGAGTCGTTGGGTCGTGCCACACTTCTTTGCAGCGTTGGCGGGGGTGGCTTTGGTGGCGCTCTCGTACATGATCCAGGTTGGTAACATCCACAGCAACATGCGGATTGTGGAGCAGATCCTGGGTGAAGTCCGCGAGATCCGACGTCAGCGCGGACTTGACGTTGAGCAATAACCGGCAGGGCAGGGGAGCGTACCGTGCGTGCGTGTGTCCAACGTGTGCGACAGGCGAAGGTGACGGTCGAAGGACAAGTCACCGGCCAGATTGGATCGGGGCTGCTCGTGTTGCTGGGCGTTGCCCAGGAAGATACGGAAGTGGATGCGCGATACCTGGCCGAAAAAACCGCAGGCTTGCGCGTATTTGAAGACGATGCCGGCAAGATGAATCGATCGCTCATTGAATCCGGTGGCGCGATGCTCGTCGTGAGTCAGTTCACGCTTTTGGGGGATTGCCGACGGGGGCGACGGCCGAGTTTCACGACCGCCGCGGAGCCAGAACAAGCGGTGCGTCTGTACGAGTCTTTTGTGGCGTGCGTTCGCCAATTCGGTTGCGAGGTGCAGTGCGGTCGCTTTCGTGAACACATGCTCGTTGAGCTGGCCAACGACGGGCCCGTGACGCTGCTGCTCGATAGCCGCAAGCTGTTCTAGTGTGCGCTTCACCCTCGGCTGATGCCGGTGCGACCCTGATCGGTACTGCCGATCCATCAAGGTCGATTCCATCGTAACCCGAAGCGTGAGCTCCGAAGTTGCACGTAGCCGAATTCGTGAGAATTCGGAGGTCTCGAGCAGGGGGGACCCAGCGACAAAGCCCCCGAATTCTCACGAATTCGGCTACGAACTGACGAAATGTGCAACTTCAAAACTGGCGCTTCGGGTTTTCGCGCTTGATTTCCCGTGGTCTCTTTGCCGCTCGCACCGACGACGCTCCATGACCGCGAAAACAAACGCGTCGACCGATTCGACGTCGGTCGACGCGGATTGTCTGCGTCGGTTTTCGATGCGCCCGCGAGCGCGGAGGAGTATCTGCTCAGCGCCGTCGCGCGGCAAGACCGATCAGGCCCAACAGCAGCAATAGTAGGCTGCCGGGCTCCGGTACGGCGGAGACGTCGGAGCGCGGTCCAACTTCATAGCCGCCATCCGAAAGGGCTGCCACAAGGTCGCCCGTATCGAAGGAGCCATCACCGTTCCAATCGCCCTCGGACCATACGGCGGTGGCATTCTGGTTCTCGTATTTGCCGACACCGAGTACCCGTACGAAGTCGCCCGTGTTGAACTGACCATCGTAGTTCGCATCGCCGATCCACGTATAGCCGACGTCCTTCGACTTCGCCCAGAGTTTGACGTCCTCTCCGTCGACCAAGCCATCGCCCGTCAGGTCATACTGCGGCAGATTTGTTCCGGCCGCCGATTGCGCCGTCAGGATGTCGATGTCTTCCAGGTCAAGCATTCCGTTTCCGTTGTAGTCGCCGCGTACACCCACACCAACCGTCGGTTCAATCACGCCCGGGATGTAGGCAATGAAATCGAGGTCCCAGGCGGACTCCAGAGGCGTGGCACCTACGCCGATTGACATCGGGCCTTGCGTCATACGGTCGCCATTCATGTCGGCTCGCGTCGACGCGGTTACGACAAACTCGTCCGGCTCGGTCGATCCGTCCATGTAGACGTTGACCAAATGGGTTCCATCTCCGTCTTCGAGAAGCTGAATCGTGATCCAGAACTCGTGCCAGGCGGTCAGGTCTTCGATTTCTAGCAGATTCACTTCGCCGTTGCCGGTCGATCCGGCATTCGCGTCGGGAAAATCGGCGATCAAATCGTTCATGAGCAGGCCCGTTCCGTCAACGAATCGGTCTTCGCGCGGGGTTGCCAACGCGAACCCCAGACCACCGACCCCGTACGGCTGATAAAAGCTGATGTGGGCCGTGCCGTTATCGTGAATTGCATACCCCAATCCTTCATCGGGCCACTCGTCGGGGCCCGCGCCACCATCCGGATACCAATCGTCGAGCGGGCCGCCGGTATTGGGTGTGGCCAACCGCGCACGAAACGAAAACGTGAACCCGTCGTCGAGAAACGTCTCACTGAGGTCATCCAAACCGATAATGTCGCGGTCTAGAAAAATCTTGCGGTTGCTGGGGTCGGGCATTTCGTAGTCCCGCGGGTCGCCCGGGTCCTGAATCCGAATGAACGTCACTCCTGTCCCGTCTTCGACCACGGCAGAAATACCTCCGGGTGAGCCCGATTCGATCTCCGAGCCGTCCCATGCGTCCGAGGGATTATCGTGGTCCCAAGTACCATCCAGTGCGGCGTTCACTGCGGATGCGGCGGAATCGCCTTCGAATTTGTAGGTCCAACCGCCGGTTGGGTCAGCGTAATCCACGCCGCCTTGAGTGGACGTTGCGATCAGCAGCAGGAAGAGCAGGACGCAGCCTGCCGAGACGAATCGTGCG
>CAZFWV010000021.1:30242-41371 GCA_964522605.1 uncultured Pirellulaceae bacterium | reverse complement strand
CCTGACGGCTGCGGGTTAAACGAATCGCCGCTGGGAGGATGTTGTAACTTCATTCAAGCCAGCAACTTAAGAGCTGCACGACCTCATCAGGGGGGGCAAGCCGAAGCCGCGACGTTCTGGCCCTGGGCGATCACTTCAGATCGAAACGATCCAGGTTCATTACCTTGCTCCAGGCGGCCACGAAATCTTCAACGAACTTCTGTTGCGACTTGTCACTCGCGTAGACTTCGGCGATGGCGCGAAGTTGTGAGTTAGATCCAAACACAAGATCCACGCGAGAGGCGGTCCACAAGACATCCCCTGTCTTGCGATCGCGACCTTCGTAGAAGTGCTCACAGACGGGAGACTGTTTCCATTCAGTATCCATGTCTAGCAGATGGACGAAGAAGTCATTGGTCAACGTTCCGGGCCGCTTGGTAAAAACTCCAAGCTCCGGAAAACCCGAGTTCGTTTGCAGGACACGCATGCCGCCGACGAGCACGGTCATCTCTGGTGCTGTGAGCGTAAGCAAGTGGGCTCGATCGACCAACAACTCTTCGAAGGGTCGATCATGCTCATGACCGAAGTAGTTGCGAAATCCATCAGCGGTTGGCTCGAGCACGGCAAAAGAGTCCACGTCTGTCATCTCCTGCGATGCGTCGGTGCGCCCCGGCGAAAACGGAACTTCGACGTCGTTTCCAGCCTTTCTCGCAGCTTCCTCAATCGCTGCACATCCGCCGAGCACGATCAGGTCTGCCAAGGAGACCTTCTTGCCGCCGGTCTGGGAGTTGTTGAACTCCTGCTGGATCTCTTCAAGTTGTCGCAGAACTTTTGCCAGTTCTGCTGGCCGGTTGACTTCCCAATCCTTTTGGGGTGCGAGCCGAATTCGCGCTCCGTTCGCACCACCGCGCTTGTCGGTGCCACGAAACGTCGACGCCGAAGCCCAGGCGGTCGAAACGAGTTGCGAAACGGACAATCCCGACGAGAGGATCTTATCCTTCAGGTTTGCAATATCCTGGTCCCCGATCAGGTCATAATCAACCTCGGGAATCGGATCTTGCCACAACTGGGGTTCGGCAACCATCGGCCCGAGACAGCGCGAAACCGGGCCCATGTCACGGTGGATCAATTTGTACCAGGCCTTGGCGAAGGCCGTTTGAAACTCCTGCGGGTTCTCGTGAAACCGCTTTGAGATCGGCCCATAGATCGGATCCATCTTTAGAGCGAGGTCCGTCGTGAACATGATTGGCGCGTGATACTTCGATGGGTCATGTGCATCCGGAACGGTTCCCTCCGCCGCGGAACTCTTGGGAGTCCACTGCCAAGCGCCCGCGGGACTCTTCACCAACTCCCATTCGTAATCGAAAAGGTTATTGAAGTAACCGTTAGACCACATCGTCGGAGTGGACGTCCACGCTCCCTCCAGACCACTGGTAATCGTATCGCCCGCATTGCCCTTCCCGTAGGCGTTTTTCCAACCAAGGCCTTGCTCTTCGATGCTGGCTGCCTCTGGTTCAGGCCCGACATATTCGCTGGGGGCTGCCGCACCATGGGCTTTCCCGAAGGTGTGTCCGCCGGCAATGAGTGCAACTGTCTCTTCGTCGTTCATTGCCATGCGGGCAAATGTCTCCCGGATCGCAACGGCGGCCGCAAGGGGATCCGGCTTTCCCTTCGGTCCCTCGGGGTTGACGTAGATCAGACCCATTTGCGTCGCAGCGAGCGGATTATCTAATTCTCCGTCACCCTGATAGCGTTGATCTCCCAACCATTCACCTTCTGGTCCCCAATTAATGTCTGTCTCCGGTTCCCACACGTCTTCGCGTCCAAATGCGAATCCGAAGGTTTCGAAACCCATCGACTCCAATGCGCAGTTTCCCGCGAAGACAATCAGATCGGCCCACGAGATCTTCTGGCCATATTTCTGCTTAATTGGCCAGAGCAATCGGCGGGCCTTGTCGAGATTCGCATTGTCGGGCCAACTGTTGAGCGGTGCGAAGCGTTGAGTGCCGGAACTCGCACCACCGCGACCGTCCGCAACGCGATAGGTACCCGCACTGTGCCAGGCCATCCGAATGAACAGTGGTCCATAATGGCCAAAATCGGCGGGCCACCAGTCTTGGGACGTCGTCATCAACACTTCGATATCCTTCTTGAGTTCATTCACATCCAATGTGCTGAACTCCTCAGCGTAATTGAAATCCGCTCCCAACGGATTACTTTTCGTTGTGTTTTGATGGAGGATTTGCAGGTTCAACTGATTCGGCCACCAATCGCCATACGACATCGCCCCAGCAGCCGTATGTCTGTCCGATGGGTCAGCAAGGGTACCACCGATTACCGGGCAACCGCGGGTTGCATCACCGTTTTGGTCTCCCGATTTCGTAGACTGCGTTTGTTGGGCGATTGCGGAAGAAGTGATCCCGAGCACCACGCAGCCGGTGATCACAAGTCCAAGCGAAGTTCTTGTAGCCATGATTTCTCCTCAATTGAATGACACGATCTCATCGTCGGCTCGGCCAAACAAACCGATCGCTCTTTCAACTATAAGACGATTCCTCGAATAAACC
The DNA here is from genome assembly GCA_964522605.1 of uncultured Pirellulaceae bacterium. GTDB lineage: Bacteria > Planctomycetota > Planctomycetia > Pirellulales > Pirellulaceae > CAVZLD01. Next base: position 38,825 of record CAZFWV010000021.1, on the reverse strand, counting down.
CAATGCATTCCGGTAATCCGAACCATGCAGCCGGTTTATCGTTGGCGCCGACAGTTTATCCAGCATATGCGGGGCTCCGGGAGGTGCACGAGTGCGTGTGCGCCCCGTCGTGCGGCTCAATTGCCGGGCATCTTGCCGCAACCGAACAAGTCGAGTCGCTCCACTCTGCGCCGCTTGGTTCGCGAAAGTCAATTTGCCGAGGGAAAATGATCTTCCGAGGACGCGGTCAATGAGGAGCCTTTTTGGTACGATGTTCGGTGGAATGGGGATCTCTTGATCGAGGGAATTCGTCCGATGGAAGTTGATCAGTTGCGGTACTTCTTGCAGGTTGCAGAGCGAGGGAATTTCACACGGGCTGCCGAGGACTTGATGGTTTCGCAACCGGCCCTCAGCCGCTCCATTCAAAAGCTTGAAGAGGAACTCGGGCAGCCGGTTTTCGAAAGGAAGACGCGCTCCGTTTCGCTGACGGATGCCGGCACGTTGCTCCAGTCGCGGGCTCGGCAAGTGCTATCGATCCTCGAAGATACGAAAGCCGAGATCATGGATGATGGTGAGATCGGACGCGTTCGGATCGGTGCGATTCCTACTGTCGCTCCGTACTTTTTGCCCGAGATCCTTCAGCGATTCTCTGCTTCGTATCCGAAGGCAACGCTCGTTGTGCAGGAGAGCACGACGGATCTGTTGCTTCATGATTGCAGTCAGGGAGAAATCGATTTAGCGATTGTCGCATTGCCCGTGTCCGCAAAACACCTGGAGGTCGAGGAGCTGTTCCAGGAAGAATTGCTGCTGGTACTGCCGCCAGATCATCCACTGGTCGAAAAGCCCCGCATCCGCCTGAGTGACGTAAAACCATTTCCTTTTGTGTTACTCGACGAAGCACATTGTCTGTCGGGCAACATTGTGTCTTTTTGTCGTCAAAGGTCATTTCAGCCCGTGGCTGTCGAACGGACGAGTCAGTTGACCATGGTTCAGGAGCTGGTAGCGTTATCTCACGGCGTCTCCATGATCCCCGCGATGGCACGCCAAAGGGACGAAAGTGATCGCCGCGTCTACCGTTCGCTGTCAAGTCCGAAGCCAACGCGGACGATTGCAGTTGCTTGGAACCCATACCGCTTTCAGAGTCGGCTATCGCAGGCATTCCGAGAATTCCTTCATCGATGAGTCGAAACACAGAATCGATCTACGATAGTCGTTCAATGATCACTGCACGGATTGAGCCTCGCGTAATTCCGACGTATCGCGTTGGAGCTCCGGAGAAAAACCCGGTTTTTTTCGAAAAGCGGGTCTACCAAGGTAGCAACGGTAAAGTGTATCCGGTGCCGTTCATCGATAAGATCTTTGACGATTGTATTCCGGTAACTTATCGGTCTGCCTTACTGGAAAACGACTATGTGCGGCTGGTGATGCTCCCCGAGATCGGCGGGCGGATCTTCCTTGGTCAGGATAAGACCAACGACGATTATGATTTCTTCTACCGCCAGGATGTGATTAAACCGGCGCTCGTCGGGTTGGCGGGCCCCTGGATTTCAGGTGGCGTTGAGTTCAACTGGCCGCAGCACCATCGTCCCGGCACGTTCATGCCCACGGACATTTTTATTGAGGCGGATCCTGACGGCACGCACACGGTCTGGATGTCGGAACATGACCCGTTGACGCGACTGAAGGGCATGCATGGTGTGCGTTTGCGACCTGACTCCTCGCTGGTCGAGCTGCGCGTTCGACTTTATAACCGGACTCCAATCACTCGCAGTTTTTTGTGGTGGGCCAACGTTGCCGCACAGGTTCACGATCGGTATCAGTCCTTTTTTCCGCCGGACGTCAACTATGTGGCAGATCATGCGGTTCGAGCCATTTCGTCGTTCCCAATCGCTGAGAACTCCTACTATGGCATCGATTATCAGAATCGGCCGGGCGCCAACGACCTCAGTTGGTATAAGAACATCCCCGTGCCGACCAGTTACATGGTCTGTGAAACCTCTTTTGATTTCTTCGGCGGGTATGACTATTCAAGGAATGGCGGATTTGTTCATGTCGCCAATCGGCACATCGCTCCAGGCAAGAAACAGTGGACGTGGGGTAATGAGCAGTTTGGTTGGGCTTGGGATCGGGAACTCACGGATCGGGGCGGGCCCTATGTTGAGCTGATGGCGGGCGTTTACACGGATAACCAACCTGACTTTTCGTACCTGCTTCCTTACGAAACGAAAGCGTTTTCTCAATTCTGGTGGCCCATTCAGAACATTGGACCAGTGCAGCAGGCGAATCAAGAAGCAGCACTCGCCTGCACGATTGAAGCTGACCGTGGGATGAAGCTTGGAGTTTGCGTGCCCCGCCTATTCGAAGGAGAATTGACCGCCTCGTATGCGGGGCAGCCGTTCTATCGAGCCCGGATTCTGCTGAGGCCCGGCGAGTCATGGAAGCACATCGAACAGGATCTACCCGGCGATCAACCGGCTCAGTTCTCTATCGAACTCTGCAGTCGGGATGGTCGAGTCATCCTTGCCTATCGACCGGTGGATACGCAGAACCCGCCTCGCCCTCGGGAAGTTGCTTCGGAACCCGCGGCACCTTCGGAGATCCAATCGAGTGACGAATTGTTTCTGACCGGAGAACATTTGGAATTGTATCGTCATCCCACGCGCGATCCGGAACCCTACTGGGAGGAAGCAATTGCGCGCGATCCAGGAGACTCTCGATGCCATCTGGCGATGGGAAAGCGGTACCTCGACCGCGGCGAATTTGCGCAGGCACGCGAACACCTCCTTACCGCGATCGCTCGACTCACTCGGCGCCATCCGAATCCAATCTCCGGCGAAGCACATTACCATCTCGGTCTCGCCCTTCGTTGGCTCGGCGATTTGAATGCTTCCTATCAGGCTTTATACAAGGCAACATGGAATTCTGAATGGCGCAGTCCCGCCTATTACCAACTGGCCGCCATCGATTGTCGACGCAGTAATTGGACGGACGCACTCGACCATTTGGAGGCCTCGTTGGACACCAACCGACAACACAACAAGGCGCGGGTTCTGCAGGCGATCGTGCTTCACCACCTGACGGCCGGCTCGGGACCTGTACCGTCCGGATCTCCCACCGAGATCCTGGAAGATTTGCTGTCGGTCGATCCACTCGATCTGTGGGCTTTCCATGTGTTGACTCGTGTAGACGAACAGAGGGCGCGGGAGTTTCTCGCAAAGGACTCCCGTAATGAGTCTTTCCCAGATGACGGCTCGGACCCATTTCTCGTCTTTTCGCGCAATGATGCTCAGACAATTCTGGATTTAGCCTTTGACTACAGCGAAGCGGGATTCTATCGGCACGCGATCGAACTTGTGGAGTGGCATCACGCGCATGAGGTCGTACCGGTAGCCGTACCGAACCCGATGGAGCGGTCAGCAATGACGCATTATGTGCTTGCCTGGCTGAAGGCGCAAACGAAAGACGTGGATGTCAAGGATGCACTGGGGGCGGCGCGAAGCGCGTCCGGAGACTATTTTTTCCCATCACGGCTTGAGGAAATGATCGTGCTCCAATGGGCCGTCGAGCAGCCAGGCGTGGATCCGCTGGCCGCTTACGGACTTGGCAATTTCCTGTTCGATAAGCGCCGCCATAACGATGCGATTGATGCCTGGGAACGGGCTGCGGGCGCCAACCACACGGTTTCTCAGGTCGACCGCAACTTGGGCATTGCCTACTGGAACAGCCAACAGGACGGCGCGAAGGCGGCTGCTTCCTATGCGCGAGCGATCGAGCTTTCCCCATGCGACGCGCGACTGATCTGCGAATACGACCAACTCGCAAAGAAACGAAACCGGCCACTTGCCGAGCGTCTCGCTTTCCTCGAGGCACATCGTGACTTGGCCCTCCAACGTGACGACGTCACCGTGGAGTTGGCATCGCTGTACAACGCCACGGGGCGTGCGCAAGAAGCACTCGCTCTGGTCACCTCTCGTCGCTTTCATCCCTGGGAGGGTGGTGAGGGGGCTGCACTCCGACAGTACACAAATGCGAGACTCCTTCTAGGGCAGGCGGCTCTGGATCGGGGAGACTCTGTCGCCGCTTACGAGCACTTTTCCCGTGCAATGGACACTCCGGAAACTCTCGGCGAGGCGTACCATCCGCTTCAGGCCAAGAACGATGTCAACTATTGGATTGGCCGTAGCCTGCGCGAAGTCGGACGTGACGACGAAGCCGCCGAGCATTTTCGTCAATCTGCAGAACAAGCCGGCGATTTTTCGGAGATGACTGTCGCGACATATAGCCCATTAACCTACTATCGTGGTCTTTCGCTCCGCGCACTCGGCCGCGACGGTGAAGCGGAGGAGCTATTTCGTTCACTTTCGCAGTTTGCCCGATCCAAGCTTGGGGAGCCGGCGAAGATCGATTACTTTGCAACGAGTTTGCCGAACCTTCTCGTCTTCGCCGAAGACCTTCAAGGGCGGCGAGACGCAGATCATCGACTTCTGCTTGCCCTGGCATCGTACGGTCTTGGAGATTGTTCGTCGGCCCAAACTCACCTGGACGCAGTCCTGGCCTTCGATCAAAGCAACCAGCACGCGATCGATCTCCAACGACAACTGAAGTGGCGGAAACGAAGTAGGAGTGACAGTGCTTAACGTGCGGGCCCCTGTTCCCGCGAACGCTCATGATCCGGACTCCGACGTGAATCTCAGGAGAGTCAACATGCGGACTTTACGTGCATTGATCCTATGTCTTTTGACTGTCATCTCGACGCAAATGGGAATCGTCGCGGCTGCCGACAAACCGAACTTAATTTTTGTTCTCTCGGACGATGTTGCCCAAGGTGATCTGGGAGCGTATGGGCAGAAACAGATTCAGACACCCAATCTGGATCGGCTGTGTCGCGAAGGAACGAGGTATCTGGCGGCTTACACCGGAACAAGCGTCTGCGCTCCGGCACGGTCTTCTTTCTTCACCGGACTTCACACGGGGCATTGTCCCACGCGAGCCAATCGCGAGATTCAACCAGAAGGACAGCGGCCTCTGCCCGAGGGAACGGTAACGGTCGGAAAAATCCTGAAAACGGCCGGATATAAGACGGCAACAATGGGTAAGTGGGGCATGGGAATGTTCGATACGTCAGGCAGTCCTTTAAAGAACGGCATTGATCACTTCTTCGGGTACAACTGCCAGCGTCATGCACACAGTTACTTCCCAACCTATCTCTACAACGATGACCAGCGCTTCGAGATCCCGGAAAATGCCGGCGGTGCGAAACGAGTCTACGCTCAGGAACTGATTCAACAAGAAGTTTTACGATGGATTGACCAGAATTCCAAAGGCCCCTTCTTTCTCTTTTACGCAGTAACACTGCCGCACGGTAAGTTCGAAATCGATGACCAAGGCATCTATGCGGACAAACCGTGGACCGAGACGGAGAAGAACTACGCGGCGATGGTGACTCGGCTCGATTCGGATCTCGGTCAACTTGTCGACCTGCTCAGGAAGAAGGGAATCGCGGAGAATACACTGCTGATCTTCTCGGGTGACAATGGCTCCTCATTTAATCCGAATACAGAAATCGGGAAACGTTTCAACCAGGCGATGGATGGCAAGCTTCGCGGCTACAAGCGAGGCATGTATGAGGGGGCCCTCCGTCAAGCTGCCTTCGCATGGTGGCCCGGGACGGTGCCCGCCGGTCGGGTGACCGAAGAACCATGGGCATTCTGGGACCTGCTGCCGACATTCGCGGAACTCGCGCAGGCGAGAATTCCAAGCGGCTTTGAGCCGGACGGACATTCACTGGTTGAATTTCTGCAGGGCGGTCCCGCACCGAAGCGGGATTACTTCTACTGGGAACTACATGAAGGTCGGGAGCACATCCAGGCGATCCGATGGGCCGATTGGAAGGCCGTGCGTCCGCAGCAGGGCGGTGAGGTCGAGTTGTACGATCTTTCGGAGGATCTAGGCGAAACCAACAACCTTGCCGAAGACCACCCTGAGCTTGTCGACAAGGCGGTTGACATGATGAGTGCAGCACGAACGCCTCATCCCGACTGGCCGAATCCAGCCATTCGATCGCACTAGCGCAAGATCGTCCCCTTTGCTCCCAACTGAATCTCGAAAGCAAGACACAGACCTCGACGAGGTAGACTGGGTACTTCAGGACACCAGAGGGGCTTACGAATGGATCCTGGGCACCCTTCAGCCTGGGCCGTTACGCTGACCGGCCAAATAGCCTCCCATTCCCCCCAGTCTTTCTCCTTCGGGTCTGTGTCTCCTCCGGGTCTGTGTTGCTGAAAGCGGAACCGCTGTAACGTCCTTATTCAATGGCTGGTATCACTCGATCCGAAGTGTGGCTGGCTTGACCCGATCACTGACAGAGCAGGTCCGATCGTCGGGCGTCTTGCTGCCGTACGGACCCCTTGACCGCTGCGCCGTAAGTGAATCTCGAGAGGCACAGCAAGAAAGAAATCCTTGACATTCCCGCTGACCATGCTGGTCCCTCGACTGCGCGGCCGTCATTCGACAGTCCGGCGCAATCATGGTGCCAACAATTGGAGCGTCAAGAGAGAGACACCCTGGCGCGGAAGTTGGAACCGGATCGTCAAATCGTTGCCTTCCCAGGTGACAGTGCGAGCCGGCTGGAATCGAGTAAGTTTGCCCGATTGCACGAGTTCAGCCAACTGCTCAGGCGTTGGATTCTGTGGGGAACCCATCCGCTGCCATACAGTAAACGCGTTGCTGTGGGAATCATCGATGCGGAAATGTTCGAGGAACGCCATACCGAGATCCCCCGGAAGGCGCTCGAGTGTCAGTTTGATGGCAGCATCGTTTCCTGGGATATCATCCGCGTGGTAGTGCCATACTAGCACAGCCAGTTGCTGATCGTTGCGGCTCGCCAATCCGTGGACATCGGCCTGGCCGGTAACGTCAGGTTGTCGAAGACTTGAATTTGGAGTCTCGTGGCTGCGCCCCATGATCTCATCCACTGTGTACCCATGACTGCTTTGGACGGTAAGCCTTCGGCCGCCCATCTTGGCAAACATGCGGAACGTGTTGAGAACTGGCTTGTCGATTCCACCGGTGGCTAATGCTCGGAGACCGGCGAAGAGCGGTTGATCTTCGAACGTGAATGACCAAGTCAGAGCCCCTTCGAGGTTCACACCATTGCGGTCCGCTAACTCGTTTTTGCGGGCAAAGCTGGCGGCCGTGTAGGCAGCAAATTGCGACTTGTTGCGATAGCCATACTCTGGATATTCCACTGCCCGACATGCCGCACATCCGTCCGGGTCCGATTCGCCAATCACGATCGGTATCTGCTTTAGCTCGGGAAACGACGCGATGATGCGCATCGAGTTCTCAATGGCGCGCAAGTGCTGCCCCATCCCCATCCGGACGTGGCCACCGTCTGCGCCGTTGCGGGCGAGAATCTTCGGGCTCCCCTTCGCATGGAACGCAACGAAGTCCATTGGCGTGCCCTTCTTGCCCGTCGCGTTGTTGGTCCCTCTAAGGCAATGTTCAAGAAATGCGCGTATGAACTGACCATCGTAGGCAGCATCCGGCCCGCCCACTTTTGCCGTCGGCAAGGCTCGTTTCACACCGGCAATGGCGTGATCATGCAGACGGAAAAAGGTCTCGCTGCGAGGCCGACCTTGCCAGTAGCCGATGTCGGGCTCGTTCCAAACCTCCCAATACCAAGTCTTAACCTCTTCTTCACCATACCGCTCGATCGAGTGCTTGACCCACTCATACACCAGGTCTTCCCACTTCTTATAGTCCTTCGGAGGATAGGCCCATCCGGTATAGATGCGTTCGTAATCGTCGCCTGGCCTCCAATCGTGCTGGTACGGTTCAGGATGGACCGACAGTGCCTGGGGCATGAAGCCGATCTGCGCGTAAGGCCTAACACCGGCGGCGAGGTACGTATCAAAGATGCGATCCATGATCGTCCAGTTGTAAATGGGTTCGCCCTCGGCATTTTCCGTGTAAACCCCCGTTGAGCCCCATTTAAGTGCAGGTGTGCCGTTGCCGGAACAAAGGAGATTATGTGCGCGAAAATAGACTTGCCGGGGAGCAAGGGATCCCAATTCACTGAGTAGCTTTCTGCCATTGGGCATGTAGGCGTAGTTTGGCTCATCGGCACCGAAAAATCGCCAGATCGGCTTCAGTTCGCCGACATCCGAATTCGCGTCGACACGGATCTCAACCACGAATGGCTCCGCCAGCAACAAAGTCGGGTCACGACGGAAAAGCATGATCAGCAGAAAGATAATTTGCAGCGGATGAAACGTGCGGTTCACGATATCCTGTCCAGAGCGGAGTGGATTTGGTGTTGTTGACATTTACGGCCTCAAATCGATCGCACAGTCAGTCGCGTCCAGCGGCTTTTGGCAGAAGCTTTCGCTTTGAATAAACGGACATCTTACCACTCCGCAGCGAAGGCCGCAGGGAAAAGTTGAAGGGAAGACACAGACTTCAACGAGAGAGACCGAGAGTGCAGAGGATTCTCAAGATAGCGCGGGTCCCAGACGATCCTGCCAACTCTGCGGTTGAGTTCAAAAACAACGCGCTACCCAAGCCTCTCAGCTTTTCTCCATGCGGTCTGTGTCTTCTTTCAGG
>CAZFWV010000021.1:0-30142 GCA_964522605.1 uncultured Pirellulaceae bacterium | reverse complement strand
CATGCGGTCTGTGTCTTCTTTCAGGGGGAGTTCCGCCGAGGAAGCAAATGCAGGCCGGAGGATGGCTTGAAAAGGTCAGCAAGTCCGTCTGAACCGTCTCCAGACGGCCGATGATCGGCTCCGGAGCAGAAGAATTGCGGATCGGCAGCGGCAAAGCCAGTTACCCGCGCATAACGCAGGTGTTACCCAAGCGATCGATCGGTTGGCACCACGCGCTCTCTCAGATATGACACGCAGGTAACGGCGGTGGATGAGCCCTACAACGGAGTCCAGGACGAAAACGCTTAAGCAGCGAATTCAGCCATGGTTGAGGCTCAAGGCCCAGTCGCTGGAGGATTGGAGGCAAGTGGGCTGGAATGCGCCCTCGCGCGCCTCGCCGAATGATCCGGCCTACCGCATCCAGCAACGACAAATACTGGTCCGTCGTGATTGGTAAGAAACCCTTGTCTGACAATCGTGCCGAGCCAATTGGATTTGCCAGATTCTTGTTATGGAACTCGCGCCCCGACATGTCGTGGCTGGTCGCCGAAATCGCCGGCACCTCAGATCGTTCGTCCAGGAAAATCGGCGCAAGCCAGTCGTCCGCGGGCGGCGGTAACTGTGCCGCCGTTGAAGGGTTCATTTCTCGCCGAACTCGTTGCCAGCGAGCCTGAATCCGATCGAAAGCGGATGTAAACTGTGAGGTCTCTGGCGAACTGGCCAAACCCGCGCGAATCCAATTCAGGTCCACGTAGAGACTGCAGTTCAGGATGTCGGCCTCCGTCTTCAGCCGTCGACAGTCAAATCGCTTGGCAAAGAAACGCCCCTCCACTCCGTCCTCCTTGTTCGCACGTAGCGCAATCGGCTGACAAGCGAGGCGCATCATCCAAGAGATATCGGAGAGCCGTGAGCGATATTCGTCGACGTTCGGTAGGAGTAAGGCGATTTCACACGGCTTCGGCTCGGGGATTGAGCCGTCGTCGTTGCGCCGGTCCGGACACACAAACCACCAACGCCTCGCGATCTCGTCGTCGGACCACGTCGCGACGAGATCCGGGCGATTGCGGAGGACGACGTGCAGATGATTATCCAAAATGGCGTAATCGAGGACTTCGATTGCCATCTTACCGGCTAGTTCCCGAAAGCGATTTCGGACCCAGTCTTTGCGGTAACTGAAATCTCTGCCCGTCAGGGCATCCCAGCCGAACAGATGGCGCTGTCGAACGAGTCGATTCCAACAGTGATAGACTCCGACCACGTCCGGATCGAACACGGATGACCTGGGCTTAGCGGGCATGGCAGATCCTCCAGAACCTAATACAGAACATGTACATATGTATACATGCCTCCCGCTATTCTGGCAACCCCCTGGCAATACCCACCGCAACCTGGGTTCAATACAACTTCCATAGTCTGCTTAGTTTTCCTCCACGAGGTCTGTGTCTTGTTCCCGATTGTTGGTTCTTCGTCGTGTCGTTGTGTTGTCGTGCCCAGTGCCCGCCCCCCCTGTTTACCCGTCTTGCCCGAACGAGGTCTGTGTCTTGGTACTGGGGGCGACGTATCTATAGATAGGGTTACGGTGGGGGGTGGGGAGTGATGGGGCCGATGTTGTTGCTGAGGGGCGCCTGAGTCGCGGGATGGTGGGAATCAACGGTCAGATGCGGATCACTCATATCACAACAGCTCATCCCTGGGACGATACCAGGATCTTCCGGCGAATGTGTGTCTCACTGGCAAACGACGGCCACGAAGTGCACCTCGTCGCGCCAGTGGATTTGAGGCCCGAAAGGTCCGCCACGCAGGGGGTCGAGTTGCACCCGCTGCCGAAGCGAACTAGCCGCCTGCGGCGTATGTCCCTCAACGGCCTTCAAGCGTTTCGCACCGTGCGGCAGATCCAAGCCGATATCAATCACTTCCATGATCCGGAGTTCATCCCCTTCGCACTGCTGCTTCGCTTGCTCCATTACAGCGTCGTGTACGACGTCCATGAAGACGTTACGGTGGATGTTGCTGATAAGGCGTATCTTCCTGCCTGGGCGCGGAAGTTCGTCGCCCGGATGGTTCATGCGTTGTCGCAGTTCTCGCTTCCACGGTTTTCCGGCGTCGTTTCGGCAGGCGACGACATCACGCGCGCTTTGCCCACGACGATCGAGAAGATTGAGACAATCCACAATTACCCCGATCTTGCGAGAATCCGCGGGGTTAGCAAGTCAGGGCGACAATGTGATTCCGTCGACACCACCGACGAAGCCGCCAATCCGACTCCGTTCGTTGTTTACTTCGGGGGAATTCGAGCGAACGAGATCGCCATGAACACGGCAAAGGCCATCGAAATCGTGAACGCCCAACAGCCGGTTCGATTGGTCCTGGGAGGGAGGGTCCATGATGAGGATCGCTTTCACGAACTGAAATCCACGTCCGCTTGGAGATTCGTCGATTACGTCGGCCAAATATCGTTTGAACGGATGTTATCTCTCTGCGCGGAATCAGTGGCCTCCATCGTCCTATACCCGAATAATGAGAATTCACAGAATGTCCGGTCCAATCGGCTCTTTGAGTCCATGGCCTTGGGCCGCCCGGTCGTTGTTCCCGACTTTCCGAACTGGCGTGCCTTCATCCAGGAAGCCCAATGTGGCATCCTCGCCGATCCAGACAATCCCGCGGAGATTGCCAAAGCGATCGTGGCACTTCTGGCCAATCCTGGCGAGTCCCAGTCGATGGGACACCGGGGACGGCATCTTGTTGAATCACGCTGGAATTGGAGCAACGAATATCAGAGACTAGTCAGTCTCTACTACCGGATCCTCCAGCGATAGCGTCTCTCCCTCGAAATCATGCATATCCTCTACCTACAGCAAGAACTCATCCTGCCAGAAGTTGCCGGGAACAATCGCTGCTGGCAGTTTGCACGCACGTGGGTCGATCAAGGCCATCAGGTCACATTCATCACGGGCCATCACGCATTGCCTGAATCCTTGCTCACCGAATTCTCGGGGAAGTACCCGAACCACTTCCGCCAAGATGGGATCGATGTTCATGTGATTCGTACTCATTACAGCCAAGAGATGCGATTCGCACGTCGCTTGGTTTCGTTTGCCGAGTTCTTCCGAAAAGCGCGGAAACTCGGTGCTCAACTCGCTCAAGTCGATGTCGTGCTGGCCTATTCCGCACCGCTGTCCGTGGGGGAATTGGGAAGGCAATTGGCAGAGCGGATGAAGCGACCGTTCTTTTTTGAGGTCGCCGATGTGTGGCCCGATGTGCCGATCGGAATGAAGATCATCCGATCACCGCTGATCATCAATTGGCTGAATCGACGCACCGATCAGATCTATCGGGCCGCAGAATGCATCTATACATTCTCCGATGGAATGCGAGAACAGGTCTGCTCACATAACGTCCCTGAGCAAAAGGTTGTCACCGTTCCAAACGGGATTAATCTCTCGCACCGCGACGATCGCGATTTCGTGGCGGATCCGAGACGCAAGACGGATGACTCGACAAGAGTCTACTACACCGGAACGATCGGTACCGTCAACGACGTCGGCCAGCTCGTTCGTGCGATGCACGTTCTGCAGAACCAGGGTCGACTCGACATCTCTTGCGTTGTCGTAGGGCGAGGTAACGAAAAAGAGAAAGTCCAGTCTCTGGCGAAAGAACTGCACGTGAAGAACGTGCATTTTGAGGCTCGAGTCATCCGCAGTGAATTGCCGAACGTTCTCAGGCAGGCTGACATCGGCGTTTCGACAATTGCGCCGTTTCCTGTCTTAGAGGCAAACGCGGCAACAAAGTTCTACGACTATTTGTCGCTGGGACTTCCGGTCGTCATCAATCACGGAGGATGGCAGGCCGATTACTTGCGCAACAACCACTGCGGGCTTTCCTCGAAACTGGGAGATGTATCGGCTCTGGCCGACAACATCAGATTCTTGGCCGACCATCCCGATGTGCGCAGCGAAATGGGGCACAACGGAGCCGCCTCTGCACGACGAGATTTTGATCGCGAAAAACTGGCGATGTTCATGATCGACGACATGTTGGCTCGACTTCGTTCGAATCCCAGGGCACGTGGAGTCTGAATCATGTGGTTCGTCGGTGAACGCTGGGAATTACTGATCCGCGAGTTGGCCTTTCGCTGCCTCTGCAGCCACCGCCAGGGACCGAATCCAAATATTCTGCTCTATTGCAGTCGAAGAGGTGGGTCGACGTGGCTGTTGAATATCCTCTCTCGAGAGGATGGTCTCCGTTATGTGGGCCGAACGCTATTCGCCCTATATCAATCTCGATGGAGACATCTAGCCCCCGACTTGAAACAAGCTGCACAATGCGACCGAGAGCGTAGTTTTTCCTTCATGGTCGGCATCCTTCCAAGCCAGGAAGACCAATTCCGTAACGTCGCACAGCAGATTCTGTCGGCCGAGTGGTGCCTGAACCCGACCCTGGCCTTCGACGAACCTTTTTTTCAGCGCAAGACCAATCGCGTCGTCTTTCAAATGACGAGCGGTACGCCGCTAATCGGCTGGTTCGACGCCAACTTTCCCGTCCTGACGAACGTTCTGTTTCGACATCCCATCTCGACGGCTTTATCGATCATCCAAGCCGGCTGGAGGCACGAAGTGGAGGATCTCTTGGATCACCGTCCGTTCTGCGAAACCTATCTGACCGGAACGCAGATCGACTTGGCTCGAAAAATCCTCAAGGAGTCGACCGGCGATCGAGATCTGCCTGCCCATATCTTGGACTGGTCACTGAAGATGTTGGTGCCATTCCGCCTGGTGATGTCCGGCGATTATCCCGAGTGGGCAACGATTTCGTACGAGGAACTCGTGCTGCAACCGCAGAAGGTAATCGAGTACCTCTGTCGAAAACTGAAGCTGCACGATGCAGAAGCAATGCTCGAACAAGCGAAACGTCCGTCTCGTTCCGTGACCAGCACCACGGCGGACCGCGTCGACGAGGCATCCTATCTGCTCTCACGCTGGCACAAGAAGGTGTCACCCAGCGAGTCCAAGGAATTGATGGAGATTCCTCTCGCATTTGATATCGACTTATACAGCGCTGACTCCGACGCTCCCCTACGCGAGTTTCCGAACGGCGCGTAGGCAATCACCGATTTCGCCGCACTCAAATCTACCGATCGCGTCGGCGCAATTGTTCGACCGCATCGGACAAAGCGCGCGTGGCGACAGCCACCGTCAAGCCGATGAAGACCATCCCCACCAGCCCGATGGTCACGCTGATCACGCGACCCCAAATCGTGGACGGCGCAATGTCTCCATATCCAATAGAGAGTCCGGTAATGAACGCAAAATAGAGCGATTCTTCCATCGACCGGTTTTCTACGTAGGATATCGTGATGCCGCCCAAGCAGATCAATAGGAGCAAACCGGCGAGGATTTCACGCACAATCAGCGTGTGCCGGAAAAAGTGACGTAAGAAGGTGACGAACCCGCGATTGCGTTTTCTCATCTAGCATGCACTCCGTCGTGAAGCGTCCCTCCGCAGAACTTCTTTCATAGTAGTCGCGCAGTTTTTTACTTGCTAGACCAGTGCAGGTTACAGCAACCTTTCGCGCCGGAGCTCGTGCGGCTTTTCAGTTGCTGGCTCGGAGGAACTTATGTTTGACGGCGATTCCATGCAACTCGTTTAACGGCAAGCCGAAGGCGCCTGCGGGTACGAAAAGAACCGACGCCTTCGGCTTACCGTTAAACGAGAAGCGGACGTGATGCAGCCAACAGACCCGGGAAACTCCGGCACATTCACAACCTGTAAACTGCACGACCTCCAGAGGGAGAGTGAATCCTGTTTGGATAGGACCGTGCTTGGTTACTCCGAACGTGGTTCTTCATTGAAGGGGCCCGTTCATCTTTCGTCGCGTTGCGCCGCCTTCCCGTCCTCGTCGTCCCTTAGTGATTGCCTCCATGCTCGCTTTCCGCCAACGATCGGCAGTGTGAGCGACGTTGCGTCCAGGTCAATCGTCAGTTCCGTTCCCGGTTCGGGCCAGAGGGTGAAATCCTGATCGCTGGAGAAAACCATCAAGCCGATCTGCTGTCCTTTGGGAATCACTTGATCATCGGGCTGAAGGTCGAACTCCAACTCATAAAATGTTCCGGGAGTCAGTGCTTGGCTGTTGGAAAGCGACTCGTGATTCTGCGGATCGGCCCATCCACGTGTGATGATATTGTCAGTAATCTTTGTGTCTCTGCCCGATCCCCAAGGCAATGAGACAAGCCATACCGACAAGTTCGCCGCCGGTTGGTCGCAAGCCAGCCGAATTGAGATGCTTGGTGTACCGGAGATGTGAAGGGGCTTCTTTAATTCCTTGGACACGTAAATCAGTCGATGCGTCGTCCATTCCGCTCGCGCAAGAGCCTCTCCATTGAACGAATAGTTGTCGATGAAGGACTCGCTGCCCTGCTTTTCGCGAACTTTGAGGCGAAGCTCGCCCTGTTTTGGTGCACCAGCTTTCAGATGGAAAGTGACCGGCCTGGCATTTGGATGCGGATAGTCATCGTAGGCCGTTGGCTGGTCCCGCTCATCGCCTTCTCGAACGATCCAAGCGCGTTTGTCCTGTTCCACGCTGTTTTCCACGCCGTGCAGATAACGCGTGAACCAGCGATTCATCAGTTTCATGGGAGGTGGCCCGCCGTGACCACCTTGATGAAAGTAGGCCTGATAAGGAATCCCCTTTTTCTTCACGGCTTCCAGGATGCGAACGCTATGCTCCGGGACCACATTCCAGTCATTGAATGCGTGCGCCATCAACATCGGGGCCTTGAGCGGTTCCAGGTCATTCAGATAATCCCGCTCCGCCCAGAACTCGTTGTAGTCGCCAGTCCGACGGTCCTGATTAACGTGCATCAGCGCATCACGCACGCACGCGTTACAAATCGCGCGAGTCTCTTCGGGACCGCTGTGAATGAACTCATAAAGACAGTCAATGTCTTCCCCCATGTATCCAAATGGATGCCGAACCAGTCCATTGGAGCGATAATAGTGGTAGTACGAAGTGTTGGGGGCAATCGGGATGATCGCCTCCAAGCCGTCAACCCCGGTCGTCGCCGCGGCCAAGGTGAGCGTGCCGTTGTAGGAGGTGCCGGTCATGCCCACCTTGCCTGTACACCATCCGGCGGAAACTCGCTCATACCCATCGACGGTAGTAAAGCCGTCCGCGCGGCCGCACAGCCAATCGATGACCGCCTTCGGAGCGAGAGACTCATTCATGCCGCCGACGGTTGGACACCCTTGCGACAGACCGGTCCCGGGAGAGGAAGAATGAACCACAATGTAGCCACGAGGCACCCATTGTTCTGCATGTGACTTCGATATGATGGGACGCATTCCTTCCCGTTCGACGGGAGGCTGAGTCGTACGCGCCGGAGGTTCCTCCCCAATTTCTTGATGCGGATCCCAGAAATACTCCCGTCCGGCTGTGCCCGTCCCGCCGAAATAAGGGCTGGAAACATAGACCACCGGGAGTTTCAAGCCTTCCGTTTCGGTCTGTCGCGGACGCGTCACGCTCACATGCATCCGATCCAGCCGACCATCATTGTCGGAATCGAATTCCGTCTCGACCCACAGATCATGGCGGACCCAATAGTCGGAATCCTTGAAGGCTTCGACGATCTGAGCCTCACCGTCCTCGAAGATCGGGACGCTTCGCTGCGTCGAATCGTTCGCACCCGCGTCTTCTTCGCCGCCCCACGCGCCGCAAGACACCGTACATACCAAGAGAAGCGTCCACATGGATCGGTAAAACCTGTTCATCGCACTGCCAATCCGCAGAAGGTCTGTTGACGGAAACCTCCAGTATAGTCGTCGGAGAGCCCGAAGTTCTCAAGATGCGCAGGACCAGTTCCCCGAATCCGCAGCAGCGGAATCGTGCAGTGCGACAGGGCCGCAACCCAACCGGGTGTTACCGCACGCGTGCCAGAGTCGCTTCCGTTGGTCGCTCGATTTCTTGCCGAGAAAACAACACTTTCACCGTGAGCAGCGCCGAGGCGTGCTCCTGCCGGCCCTCGATCGGCCGGAGGCTTTCGAGTCAAGAGTTCTGAACAATCATGGCCGGTTCCCACTACGGATTGGTCAGCTCGAATACGATCTTTTTAATTGTACCGGCGAACTCGAATTCTCCTTGCTCTCGGTAGGCTGGATCAATCGAAGTGATCGAGTCACGGCCGACCTCGAACGGTTCCAGTCCGTGGCGGAACAGAGACCGTGTCAACTTACCCTTGCCCGCTGACTGGCCATTTACAAAGATCTCGAGTGTACCGCTTCCTTCCGGAGAACCATCCGGTACGAAGAGCGTCTTGAGAGTGACCTGGCCGGCTGGCAGCGGTTCCGCTCCCCGAATATTGACGTCTGCAATATCGAAACACGTATAGCGGAAGTTCGGTTTGCGATTCTTCACGTACAAGGTCCAGCCCGCCGAGAACGCTCCCGCACAAGTGATGACGCCGTCAGCATTCTCCTGGGGAATTTCCAATTCGGCAGTAATAGAATGACCACGCGGGAATAGCTGCGGCCCCACGGGCTCCGGCAGCCAGACTGTGTTGCCGTAATACGTCCAGGAAGTCGGAGGATCGCCGCTCACGCGAAGCTTGGGGTCGAGTCTCTCGACGAAGCGTGGGTCGAGCGGCAGGACATCATACTTCTTTGCTTCTTCGAGGAACGTCGCCTGCAACTCTTTCAGCTTTTCCGGGTTGGTTGCCGCGAGATCGTCAGCCTGGCTGAAATCATTCTCGATGTTGTATAGCTCCCACGGAGCCTCATTGAAGTTCCCTGATCGGCTGTCGGTATCCCACGGCGTACCGAAATGGCTGCAGGCGACCCATCCGTCATGATAAATCGCGCGGTTGCAGAACATCTCGAAATACTGTGTCGTTCGCCGCCCCTCGGCTTCGGCATGATCGAAGGAGTACTCCATACTGATTCCCTCGATCGGTTTCTGGGGAATCCCGTTGACCTCCTCCGGCTCTGGAATTTTGCACGCTTCAAGAATCGTCGGAACGACATCAATCACGTGATGGAACTGTGTTCGCCGCTGACCTTTTGCCTCGATCCCCTTGGGCCAGTGGATCACTAACGGATTACGCGTACCGCCAAAATGACTGGCGACTTGTTTCGTCCACTGAAAAGGACTGTCCATCGCCCACGCCCAACCGACGGGAACGTGCGGCTCACTCGTGGGCCCCCCGATCTCGTCCAGCCGATTGATCGTGCTTTCGAGTCCAAGCTGGATTCCGAGTAAACTGGCGAGTTCGCTGAAGGTTCCTTCGAGTCCTCCTTCGGCAGACGCGCCGTTGTCTCCCACAATGTAGAAAATGAGTGTGTTATCCAATTCGCCGCCAGATTCGAGACTCTCGATCAGTCGGCCGACGTGATGATCCGTGTGCGCCATGAACCCGGCGTAATTCTCCATCAGCTTCCGATAAACCTTTTTGGCATCCGCTGAAACATCTTCCCAGGCAGGTATCTCTTTTGGTCGTGGCGTGAGTTTCGTACCTGTCGGGACGATTCCCATTGCCAATTGTTTTGCGTGGGTCCGTTCTCTCTGCTGATCCCAGCCGTAGTCAAACTTTCCCTGAAACTTTGCCTGCCACTCCGGCGGCGTATGGTGTGGAGCGTGGACCGCACCTGTGCTGAAATAACAGAACCAGGGCTTGTCGCGGTTGGCTGCGCGCGTGTTGCGAATCCACGCGATGGCCTCGTCGGTCATATCTTCGGTGAAATGATATCCCTCTTCCGGACTCTTCGGTTGAGAAACGGGCACCGTGTTGCGGTAAAGCGTCGGATAATATTGGTGCGTCTCGCCCTGATTGAATCCGTAGAAGTAATCGAAGCCAAGTCCGGTTGGCCATCGGTCAAACGGTCCCGCCGGACTGATGTCCGGCTCCGGCGTGTTGTGCCATTTGCCGAACATGCTGGTGGCGTACCCATGATCACGCAGGATCTCGGAAACGAGAGCCGTGCTCCGCGGGATGATGCCCGTGTATCCCGGAAATCCAGTTCCCATCTCGATAATGACGCCCGTGCCGATCGTGTGATGGTTCCGACCGGCGAGTAAAGCTCCACGAGTCGGACTACAAAGCGCGGTCGTGTGGAAACGTGTGTAAGTCAGGCCGTTCCGAGCAAGCTTGTCCAGATGAGGCGTCGGGACTGGACCACCGAACGTGGAGCACATCCCGAATCCCACATCATCGAGCAGAATGATCAAGATATTCGGGGCGCCGGCAGGAGCCTCGACTGGTTGAGGATAGCTCGGTACTGAGTTCTCGTAGGTTTCTGCGATCTTGCCTTTGAAATCCGGGTCAGGTTGTGGCAACTGCGTCTGCGCCTGGAGAAAAGCTGGCCCTGTAAGCAGTATGCTGACCAACAAGAACATACGGTGTCGCAGCCACTGGGTATCGGGGATCATCCGCATTGCGATTCTCCTGATGAAAAAGGATCAAATAAGTTGCAGCCCAAACAAACCGTGGCGGGACCTCGACGGAAAATGGCCGGTCAATTGTACCGTCCGCCTGACTGACGAGATTGCATTACAGAACCATCACTCGCGATGGCAAGGCTCCTGCCGAGCTGGAAAAGCCGCCCAGCGAGACTCGGCCGAAGCCTCTTCCACTCCATGGTGAACCCGCTTCCAAAGACTTCGCGCGGCGCGCGAACACCCAATATACCGCGATGAAGGCGAAGCCTGCACAAAAGACGAAGCAAATTGAACGGAATTAGAGAAGAAAAGAACATGCGCCACCGGCTCCAGGAACGCCGCCCGATCTTTTCAGCGACGCCACCGGCTGGCTGTTTCTGGAAATGGTAGAATCTGCAGCAATACGCTGCGGGCAGGATTCACACTGTTTCTTCTTTTGACATCAATGAGGCTCCAATGAGGACGAAAAAGGACCTGATTATCCTGAACGTCATTCTGCAATTTACGTTGGCTTGCGTGCTGGTGAATCTCGGAAGTGCTCTTGGATCTGAATCCGAACCAAATGTCATTATCATCCTCACCGACGACCAGGGATATGGTGAGTTGTCGGCACACGGAAATCCGGTCGTGAAGACTCCAAACCTCGACCGGCTCAGGGCAGAAAGCGTACGGTTTACCGATTTTCACGTGGCGCCGATGTGCACGCCCACACGGGGCCAGTTGATGTCAGGTCAGGATGCGCTACGAAACGGCGCAATGAATGTCAGCAGCGGGCGGACGCTGCTGCGGCGCGAATTGCCCATCATGCCGCAGATGTTTGCTGACGCGGGTTACGCAACAGGCATCTTCGGAAAGTGGCATCTGGGGGACACCTTTCCCTATCGGCCCGAGGACCGTGGGTTTGCGGAAGCGGTGTGGTTTCCGTCGTCACACATCGGTTCTGTACCGGACTACTGGAATAACGACTACTTCGATGACACGTACATTCACAACGGCCAACGTCAAGCCTATACCGGCTATACGACAGACGTGCTTTTCCGAGAAGCGATTGCGTGGATGAACCAACAGGCCGAAGCCGGGAGTCCTTTTCTGTGCTACCTGCCAACCGCCGCCGCGCATCAACCGCACTTTGTCCCGGCCGAGTTCCGCTCCGCGGTGGAGAAGGACCTGGAGCGGGTCAAGGACCAGTTACCGCCGCTCAAGCCGGAACGTGAACGCGAGTTGGTTCGATACCTCGCAATGGTGGCGAACATCGACGAGAACATGGGACGGCTGGAATCGTTTCTGGAGCAGTCGGGTCAGCGCGAAAACACAATCATCGTCTTCTTTACTGACAACGGAAGTACCTTTGCCCCCGAGTATTTCGATGCCGGAATGCGCGGGAAAAAAGCCACGCTCTGGGAAGGAGGACATCGGGTTCCGTGCTTTATCCGATGGCCCGCCGGAAAGCTCCGTCCGTCGGGTGACGTGCATGGTCTGGCTCAGGTACAGGATCTTCTGCCGACACTCTTGGAATTGTGTGGAGTTCAGCCACCACAAAATGCCAGATTCGACGGACAGAGTCTCGTGCCGGTCCTGCGGGGACGGACCGAATTGCCGCAGGATCGGATTTTGGTCATCAATTTCAGTCGAATGCCATTCAAGAGTACCCAAACGCTGCCAGACAACGAAGCGGTGCCTCGCCGCGAAGGCGCGGCCGTGCTGTGGCAGCGATGGCGATTGATCGAGGACCGCGAGTTGTACAATCTGGAAACCGATCCGCAGCAGGAAGACAATATTCTCGCAAAGCATCCCGAGGTTGTGGCCAAGATGCGTGCGCACCTTGATACTTGGTGGGCCGGTGTGCGAGACGAATGCCGCGAGTTTCAGCCCTCGATTATCGGCAACGCACGACAAAACCCGGTGACCTTGAGTGCTTGTGAATGGGCCGATGTTTTCGTGGATCAGCAGGCCCAGGTCCGGCGTGGTGTGGAGAAAAACGGAAGATGGCATCTGGATGTTGATCGCGCTGGCCGGTATCGGTTCGAGCTTCGCCGCTTTCCGCCGGAATCCGGCCTGCGAATTGATCAGGCGGTTGAGCAGACTACCGTTGCAGACGGTCATCTCTCAGCAGGGCCTGCATTGCTAATTGATGCTGCGCGATTACAGATCGGTCACCAGACCGTGCAGACGATGATTGCCCCGAGTTCCCAATCCGTCACATTTGAAATGAATCTGTCGGCCGGTCGCACAACGCTCCAGACTTGGTGGTTGGATGAGATGGGCAAAGAAATCTGCGGTGCCTATTACGTCATTGTGCGCTACATGGACGAACCGACTTCGACGTAAACGGGCAGCACGTCGGCGTATCAGGCGGTACCGACGGGGTGATTCAACCATGTTTTGCGTTTCGACGGAACATCGCCGAATTCGTGCCATTTGGAGTTCGGTCACGTTTCTTTTGCCCCTGAAAGGGGGCTTCCTGAGGCCACGGGTCCTGCCTGTGGTTTGAACTTAATAAGGGAGCCGTTTATGGATCGTCGAGGTTTTATGCAGCGGGGTGTCATGGCCGGTATGGCAGCCGCCGTCGGGCCCTTCATCGCAACCGGCTCGTCCCGGTCCTCCAGCGCCCAGGATTCCGGCGCTCGAAGGATCCGCGTGGGCGTGATCGGGTGTGGAAGTGTGTCGGGATCCTATCTTCCCGCATTGAAACAATCACCCTATGTCGAAGTCGTGAGTCTGTGCGACATCAAGCCGGAGCGTGCGAAACAGCGCGCCGAACAGTTTCAGGTAGCAAATCCCTATCCGCATATCGATGCCATGTTGAACGGCGTGCCCTTCGAACTCATGATCGTGTTGACCGATATGCAAGAGCATGAGAAGCTGAACCGCCGGGCTCTCGAGGCGGGCAAGCATGTTTGGAGTGAGAAACCGATCGGCAACACGCTGGCCGCCGCACAGGAGTTGTTGCAGTTGGCAAAACAGAAGAACGTGCGTCTGTGGGGCGCTCCGATTACGGTCGAGAGTCCACAATTTGCCTTCATGGCCAAGACCCTCGCCGAAGGAAAATTGGGGCGCGTTGCGGCAGCCCATGCGCATTACGGACATGAGGGACCGGACTGGTCGGCGTTTTTTTACGAAAAGCTAGGTGGCTCCATGCCCGATCTTGGCGTCTACAACATTACATCGCTCACCGGTTTGCTGGGACCCGCCCGGGCCGTAACGGCCATGCTCAGCATTGTGACTCCGGATCGCCACGTCAGCGACAAGGGGCACATCCGCGTCGCGGAAGAGGACAATGCGATGCTGCTGATGGACCACGGCAAAGGCGTCATTTCCCATATCCAATCCGGCTTCAATTACTTCAATCCGCACGGTCACGACGGAAGCGCGGAAACTCGCTACACGATTGATATTGTCGGTACACACGGCTTCATGGGGATGGTTGGCTACGACTGGGCACCACTCGGTGTTGATCTAGCAACCAAAGAGACGCCAAAACTGACACGTTATGCCACCGATCCGCAAGGTTATGCCTGGCAGATCGGCGCATGCCTGGCCGCCGAATCCCTCGCGACAGGAAGGGAAATGTTGGTCAAGCCTGAACACTCGATCCACGTTCTTGACATTATCTGTTCGGCTCGTGAGTCCTCGCGGACGGGCCGTCGCGTGGAGTTGGGATCGACGTTCCCCTGGCCAGTCATCGCATAGGACACGACAACCAGTTTCCAAACCTGAGCCGAAGGCGCTAGCTTCGGGCGAATTCTCCATGCGACTCGGCGAATTTTGGCCCGCGGCTAACGCCGTCGGCTCACAAAGTCGGTCCGTAACGGCTTCGAAAACCACTTGGAGAACGCTTGAAGGCCAACACCAAAAGGAAACACGGAAATGCAATCCGCGTTGCTTGATGGCTTCCACAACGGCACGATTTCGGTATGATTCGTTCCATTACTTGAACGGACCTTCCCGCCAGACTGCATCGAACTTCTGCCGATGCCTGATCACACCATGAGCGGTTCTTCCCGCACCCATTCCGATTACGTCCTGGAGATGAAGCGGATCAGTAAGCAGTTCCCGGGGGTCCGGGCACTGCAGGACGTGACCCTGAAAGTCCGCGCAGGATCTGTTCACGCTCTCGTCGGAGAGAACGGGGCAGGGAAGTCCACGCTGATGAAAATTCTGATCGGC
Organism: uncultured Pirellulaceae bacterium; assembly: GCA_964522605.1. Lineage (GTDB taxonomy): Bacteria > Planctomycetota > Planctomycetia > Pirellulales > Pirellulaceae > CAVZLD01. Next base: position 15,573 of record CAZFWV010000021.1, on the reverse strand, counting down.
CTGATCACGGATTTTGAGGGCGAGATCTTCTACAAGGGACAACGGATCGCGCATCGTGGAGTACACGAAGCCCTGGATCAGGGCATTGCAATGATTCATCAGGAGCTGAATTTTGTCCCCCACCTGACGATTGCAGAGAACATCTTCTTGGGGAAGGAGCCAACTCGCGGGCCGCTCGGCTGGATCAACCAACGGTCGATCATTGCGCAAACCGAAACACTACTGGCAATGTTGGGCGTCGAGTTGAATCCGAATCGCCCGATGGCCACTCTCAGTGTCGGGCAACAACAGTTGGTCGAGATCGCAAAAGCATTATCGTACCAGGCGGAAGTGATCATCATGGATGAGCCAACGTCCGCTTTGTCGGAACGAGAAGCTCGACATTTGTTGACTCTGATCACAGAATTGCGTGCGCGGGGCTGCGCCGTGATCTATATCACTCATCGACTCGACGAGGTTTTCGCCATCGCCGACGAAGTGACAGTCCTGCGAGATGGTTGCGCGATCGCAACGCAGCCGATCAGTGCCGTGACTTCGGATCGCTTGATCACCTGGATGGTCGGTCGCCAGTTGGAGAGCATTTTCCCCGAGCCAGCGGATCGCCTCGGCAAGGAAGTGCTGTCTGTCAAGCGACTGGCAAAACTCGGCGCGTTTCAAGAAGTTTCATTTTCGGTCCGACAGGGCGAGGTTCTCGGCATCGCCGGACTGGTCGGTGCCGGGCGTACGGAGGTAATGCGGTGTCTGTTTGGACTGGAACCGTTCGATTCGGGGGAAGTCCATGTCCGTCAGAAGCCGGTCACCATCAAACATCCACGCGATGCGATTCGGCACGGTTTTGGTCTTGTCTGCGAAGATCGCCAGATCACCGGCCTGATTTCCTGTCTAAACTTGCGCGAGAATATGACACTGCCACATCTTGACCTGTGTGCACGCGGTTCCTGGATCAGGAGCGATCGCGAACGCCAGATCGTGGGACAAATGGTCGAGCGGATGGCGATCAAGGCGAGTCACACATCGCAGCGCGTGAGTACCTTGAGCGGCGGGAATCAGCAGAAGATCGTCTTCGGAAAGTCTCTGATCGGTGAACCGGAGATTCTGATTTTGGACGAGCCGACACGAGGAATTGATGTCGGCGCGAAAACCGAGATCTATCAGATCATCCGGCGATTAGCCGACCAGGGGAAGGCCATCCTGTTGGTCTCATCCGACTTAGCAGAAATATTGGGAATGAGCAGCCGAATCCTGGTTTTTCGTGAAGGACGAATCGTCGCTTGCCTCGATCGAGCAGAGGCAGATCCGGAGATCATCATGCGTTTTGCATTCGCAGGGGAGCACGATGGATAGGACACCGAGGCGGTTCAGTCATCAAGCATTCTTACCTCAGTACAGTCTCGTGCTCGCCCTGCTGGTATTGTGCGCGATCTTGGCCGTCAGTTCGCCAGCTTTTCTGACGGGCAGGAACATCTTAATCGTGTTCCGGCAAATCTCGATTAACGCGATCCTGGCACTAGGAGTAACGTACGTCATTCTCGCCGGGGGAATTGATCTGTCACTGGGATCCGTCGTCGCTTTAACCGGCGTATTGGCCGCACTCTTTGCCCATCCGGACGCGTATCCTGTGCTCATCCCAATACTCATCGGAATCACCGCAGGAGTAGCCGTTGGTGTGGTGAACGGACTGATCATCACTCGTTATCTTGTTGCACCGTTTATTGTCACGCTTGGAATGATGACGATTGCGCGCGGCGCGGCCCTGGTGCTGAGCGACGGTCGGCCTGTCTCTAACCTGTCACAAGCCTTCTGCTTCATCGGCGGAGGCGACGTCATGGGGATTCCGGTGCCGGTGCTGATTCTAGCTGGCGTATTTGTCGTATCCTACCTCGTTCTATCCAAAACCACTTTCGGTCGGTACGTCTATGCGGTTGGAGGCAATGAAGAGGCAGCGCGTGCGTCCGGGGTTCGCGTAAACCGGATCAAGTTGGCGACCTATGCGATTTGCGGCGGACTGGCCGGACTCGCGGGAATAATTCAAGCAGCCCGTATCAGCACGGGACAGCCCAACGCCGGAATCGCGTATGAATTAGACGCGATCGCTGCCGTCGTGATCGGTGGAACCAGTTTGTCGGGTGGCGTCGGTGGGGTTGGTGGAACCATTCTGGGCGCTTTGATCATTGGCGTAATCAACAACGGTCTGGATCTGCTGAATGTCTCGTCTTACTACCAACAGATCATCAAAGGTCTAATCATTATCGGAGCCGTTACGCTCGACCGCGAGAAGATCTCGAAACGCAGCCTCTGGATCCTCCTGCTCCTCGGGATCTTGAGTGTGCTCTTGCTGACCTGGACCGCGTCTCCGCAGGAGGAAGATGACCTGGTGATTGGCGTCAGTCTGCTGAATGTCTCCAATGAGTTCATTGTCAACATCAAGGAAGCGATTGAGGCCAGGACGGACGAATTGGACGTGCGCGTCATCATCAATGATGCCCAGCGAAGCGCAGAGAAACAGATTCAGCAAGTGGAGACTTTTATCGCCAGCGGAGTCGATGCGATCATCCTCAATCCGTGCGAAGTCGAAGCGAGTTCACCCGCCGTGGAACTCGCAACCCGTGCTGGAATCCCGATCGTTAACGTGAATTCTGAAACGCGGGCAGAACCGACGGCCTTCGTCGGCTCACGCGATGAAGAATCGGCAGAAATCGCAATCCAGTTCCTCGCGGAACGACTGCAGGGCAGGGGGAACATTGTCATGATCCATGGGTATCCCGGTCAGGCGGCTGAGGTGAAGCGCACCCAGGGGGCCCGGACGATGCTCGCGCGGTATCCCGATCTGCGACTTCTTGCCGAGCAAACGGCCAATTGGTCCCGGGAGGAAGGGATTGCATTGATGGAGAATTGGCTACAAGCCTATCCGGGCCAGATAGATGGCGTTTTCGCTCAAAATGATGAGATGGGAATGGGGGCGCTTTCCGCCCTTGAGGCAGCGGGAGTGAAGGATCAGATCGTCCTGGTCAGTGTAGACGCAATTGCGGATGCCTTGCAGGCCGTGAGCACCGGGCGACTGGATGCCACGGTTTTTCAAAACGCACGCGCTCAAGGAGCCACCGCCGTCGATATTGCCGTTCAGATTGTGAAAGGTCAACCTTTCCAGCAACAAACCTTGATTCCGTTCGAACTAGTGACGCGCGAGAACGTTGCTCAGTACGTCGAGCAGAGGGCACAATAGTCGAAGGTGGGTTCCCGGTGCTACGACTCAATCCATGACTCTTTTTGGGAAGGCAATCAGACAATGCTTCACTGCGGATTCAACGAGACCGGTGCTCTACGAATCGTTCTTCACTGGTTTGCGCTGGTGACCATGGTCATGATCGTAAGCGTGACGTCGGCGCGAGGTGATGAGCAACAGATCCTTCAGGGCCCATCCGGAACGGTGCGCGCTGTGGTCGCCACTGCAGAGGATGGGCGATTGACGTTGAGCATCCGCGATGGGGATTCAGTCATCATCCAGCCGTCGCCTCTAGGAATCATCGTCGATGGGGTCGACCTGGGAAAAGGAGTCCACGTTGGCACACCGCAGCAGCATGTGATCGACGAAGAATTCGCTTGTCACGGTGTCAAATCGACAGCAAAGAATCACTGTGTTGAGTATGTGTTGCCAATCCATCAAGCGGAATCCAACATAACGTGGCAGCTCGAAGTGCGCGTGTTCAACGATGGAGTTGCCTATCGGTACCGGATTCCCGGTGAGGGACAGCGTTCGATCTCGGGGGAAAGTACAGCCTGGTGTCTGCCCGAGGATTATCCGATGTGGTTGCAGAACAATACGAGCAACTACGAAGGCAACTACTATCGCGCGACGATCAGATCCCTCGTCTCGCAGGAGAACCAGGCAGTAAGGACGATCGGTTGCCCCGTCACACTGGAGCGGCCTGAGGGTGGGTATGCGTTGATCACGGAAGCCTCTGTCTACCATTACAGTGGAATGACTTTACGTGCCTCACGAGACTCGACATTAAGAGCCGTTTTCCAGGACGACCCGCAGGGATGGCAAGCCGAAGGGGAAATTCTGTCGCCGTGGCGAGTGACGGTTGTTACTCCCGATCTCAACGGACTCGTCAACACGGATTTGATTCTCAGCCTCGGTGCACCACCCGATGAAACGCTCTTTCCCCAAGGTGTCCGGACGGATTGGATTCGTCCCGGCAAAGCGTTGTGCACCTGGGCTGTCTTCTTCAACGACGGCGCCCAATGGTCGCGACAGAAATGGTTTGTCGACATGTGCGCTGCATTAAACTGCGAGTACTTATTGATTGACGGTGGATGGCGCTCGGAGCGATGGGGATTCCTGCGCGACGGCGGTGATTTGTGGGCTCGACTGGAGGAACTTTGTCAGTATGCGGCCGAGCGAAAGGTAGGGATCTTCGTCTGGAATGCCTATCCGGAGGGCCGCGATGATGGCCCCGGACTGACCGATCCAGAATCTCGCCGCGAATTCTTTCGGAAGTGTAAAGCAGTTGGTGTTCAAGGCGTGAAGATTGATTTTTTTGACTCGGAAAGCAAGGCGATGATGGACGTCTACGAATGCCTGCTGCGAGAAACAGCGGAGCACCAATTGATGATTAGCTTTCACGGCGTCAATAAACCGGCTGCAGAGGCACGAACTTGGCCGCACGAAATCACTCGGGAAGGAATTCGAGAACAGGAATACGTCCTGTGGGAACAGTTGCCACTGGAACATTATGGAGCGTTGCCATTCACGCGGATGGTTGCCGGCCACGGTGATTTCTTGCCCGGCTTTGTTCGGCCGAAATTCCTGAAGAACACGACGGCTGTCTTCCAGTTGAGCACGGCCGCTATTTTTACTTCGCCCTTCATCTGCTGGCCCGACCATCCCGAGGCGTATCTTGAGAGTCCTTTCCTGCCCTTGATTCGGACCATGCCGCCGACATGGGACGAGACTCGCGTGCTCGATGGGTCTGCGATCGGGCGCACCGTCGCCATGGCGCGCCGCTCCGGTCAAGACTGGTATGTCGCGATTCTGAACTGTCAGCAGGAGCCGGCAGATTACAAGCTGAGCCTGACGTTTTTGGGGGACGGCGATTACGACGCCTTTCTTTGCCGCGATCATGATGGTCCAACCGTCGCCCAAACGTGTGAATCCGGAGTCCACGTACGTCGCGGTGATCCGATCATGATCAAGATGAAGCCCGGAGGAGGCTTTTTCGCAAAATTGAGTAAGCCAACCAAGTACACGGAGTGACCATGTTCTTTGCAGTGAGTCGACAATTTGCCTAACCGTCCTTACGATCTGAATCAAAGGAATCAGCGCGTCCGTGAACGGGCGTCTGTTCCACGGCGTCCGCATCCTGAGGAGAAGTCGAGATGAACTGTGTCCTGCAGAAGACGATCTTTGCCCTGATCTGCGCCTTTGCTGTGGAATCTTCGATAAGTGCAGCTGATGCACTTTCCGGTTCACCCCAGGATACAAAACTCTGGTATGACCAACCCGCTAAACGCTGGGATGCGGAGGCGCTGCCGGTGGGCAATGGGCGACTCGGGGCGATGGTTTTCGGCGAGGTTGAGCGGGAGCAGATCCAGTTCAATGAAGATAGCCTTTGGACCGGCGATGATTGTCCCTCAGGAGATTACGATCAGATGGGGGCCTATCAGAACTTCGGCGATCTCGTCATTCGTCTGTCCGATGGAACGATCGGTGAGAACCGGACACCGAGGAAGGATTACCGACGCGCGCTTGACCTCGCGACTGCGATCGCGAGCGTGGAATTCACCCAACAGGGGATTCACCACCGTCGAGAAGTGTTTGCAAGTCATCCAGCCCAGTTGCTGGTGACCCACTGGAGTGCCGATCAGCCGGGGGCGGTTTCTGGGACGATCGAATTACTCGGGGCTCATGGCGAGAAATCAACCGCCCGCGATGGGACACTTTCGTTCCAGGGCAAACTGGAAAATGGCCTGCAATACGAAGCCGTAGTGCGTGTCATCGTGCGCGGAGGAAAGCTGGAGGCGAAGGGAGATCAGTTGTCTCTGGCGGAATGTGATGCGGCGACCTTGTTCTTGGCGGCGGCAACCGATTACAGAATGGATCACGCGAGTCAATTCCGCGGTCCTCATCCCCATGATCGGCTCATGGAGCAGATCCAAACGGCTGCCGGGAAGTCGTATGAACAGCTCAGGCAAGAACACATTGCGGATTATCAAAGGCTGTTCCACCGTGTTGCACTGCATCTCGAGGGTACTTCTGCCGACCAGGCCGCCATGCCGACGAATCAACGACTTGCTGCGTATCGTGACAACCCGGCGGATCCGGGTCTGGAATCGCTGCTGTTTCAGTACGGCCGATACTTGCTGATCGCGAGTTCCCGCCGTCCCGGCTTGCCGGCAAATCTCCAAGGCTTGTGGAACGATAGCAATTCACCGCCGTGGCATTCGGATTACCATACGAACATCAATGTGCAGATGAACTACTGGCCTGCGGAGCCAGCCAATCTTTCCGAATGTCACTTGCCGCTATTCGATCTCATCAAGAGTCAACTGCCCCTGTGGCGTCAAGCGACACGAGCTGAATCGGAGTTCCAAACGAACCAGGGTGATGTGCGCGGTTGGGCGGTGCGGACCTCCCACAACATCTTTGGCGGCCTTGGCTGGAAGTGGGACAAGACCGCGAATGCCTGGTACTGTCAGCATCTGTGGTGGCATTACGAATATACGCACGATTCGGAATTCCTCCGGACGACGGCGTATCCCATCATGAAGGAGACCTGTGAGTTCTGGGAAGATCACCTCAAGACGTTGCCCGATGGACGCCTGGTGGTCCCCAATGCTTGGTCGCCCGAGCACGGGCCGGATGAGGATGGTGTCAGCTACAGCCAGGAGATTGTCTGGGATCTTTTCAATAACTATGTCGCTGCCGCTGATGTACTGGGCGTGGACAAATCGTACCGAGATGCGATTGCCACAATGCGCGACAAATTGGTCACTCCCAAGATTGGTCGGTGGGGCCAGCTTCAAGAGTGGATGGTCGATCGCGACGATCCAAAGGACCAGCACCGCCATACCTCCCATCTGTTCGCCGTGTATCCCGGCCGACAGATCAATATGATGGAGACGCCCGAATTGGCGCGGGCCGCCGCAATCTCACTGAAGGCGCGCGGTACTGCAGGAGACAGCCGTCGAAGCTGGACGTGGCCGTGGCGAACCGCTTTGTGGGCGCGCCTGCGAAATCCAGAAGAGGCGCACTCGATGGTGCAGGGTTTATTAACGCACAACGTACTGCCGAATCTCTTTGCGAATCATCCGCCGTTCCAATTGGATGGCAACTTCGGGATTACCGCTGGGATTTGCGAGATGCTGCTGCAGTCCCAGAACGGTGAAGTCGACCTTCTACCGGCTTTGCCTCGGGCATGGTCAACCGGTACCGTGAAGGGCCTCCGCGCTCCAGGCGAGCTGACAGTCGATATCTCCTGGCAGGATGGCAAAATCACCGATTATCGAATTGCCTCCCCAACACCGCGCAATGTGAGTGTTCGTCGCAATGGTGAGCTGATCCGTGTCGCCACTGAGACTCCGTAACTACGCAATCAACCGCCGGAAGACGACTCTAAAGTTGTGCTTGCTTCGTCGCTTAGGGATGACTCAGAGACCGCTTCGGCATCTGGGTCCTCTCGTTTAACCGCGTGCCCAGCGGGCCGCGCGGGGCGTTGCCCACGCGGTTAAACGAGGAAGTTGTTTCTGAGCCGTTCCTCAGGGAGGTACATTGTGGGCGATTATCGCTGGCACGAGATCGACAACGCGCGGGGGTACGATGCGGCCGCTGCGATCGTTCCGAAAAGCAAATCCTGTTTCCTTCGTGCGATCTGCAGCCGCAAAAGTCGCTCGGAGGGTGACCAGGATTGCCGAATCGACCTGGCGAAATCGTGAATCTCGCGAAACGTAGGCTGATCATTCGATGAATTAGGAGCGCTTCGAATCATGGATCGATTCCTCTCCGTCACCGGGATGAGAGATCCGTATCTCTCGTTCGGCGACATCCGAACTCTACGAAACGCGTAAGAACGCGCACGTCAATACTTGTCTTTCACGGTAGTGTTCGCAGCCTGATCTTGGCCACGAATTCACATGCACAGTGGCTGCACCGAACGTGTGTATCCAAGTACTCCAAGAAGATCCGCAATGGCCGACCACAAACCGGGCAGGTTTGAACGAAGGACGGCGCAGACACCATCACGCTCGTCGACCGGGATGACTCGACATTCTCTTGACAAGTTGTATCCATCAGGGCTCACCTCGCGATAAGAACTGAGCTTGAATTGCCTCTAGGACTTTGGAATGCATTTGCAGCTTGTTTCCGTCATTTCATCCGCCCTCGCCCAAGCTTTCTCGTATCGCTTCTTCACCGCGGTTGCCTCTTCCGTCTTGCCCTGCAACTGCAGAGCGCGGCTAAGTCCGTAGAGTGACCAGCCGTTCTCCGGCCATTTCGCCAGGTCTTCGACGTAAACTCGTTCCGCTTCCTGATACCGTCCACTCGTCAGATAGACTGCGCCGAGCGTATGGCGGATCGGCTGCAGCCATTGTGGAGGTTCGCCGTAGGAAAGCGCATCCTCGGCGTCGGCAGCTTTCTCCAGTCGTTCGGCCGCACTCTCCCAGTCACCCTTTTGCAGAGCAATCTCACCGGCGATGAAATCGTTGCTCACCGCCAGAATCGAATGGGCTGGATCTGTGATCGCGACATGGTCCTCGGGAACTGCGTCCACTGCCTGCTGAAATGCGAGATACTCCCTTTCAGCATGAGCAAAGTCTTTCTTCGCCGCGTACGCAATTGCCCGGTGCGCACGCCAGATCGCCAGCGTGACAGGCAGAAAAGATGGGGGTGACGGTTCGGCGAGGATGTCGTCCCAACGCCCAAACCGTTTCTGCACGTCGTAAACAGAACACATCCAGAGATCGAACAGCGGGCCCACTTCGCGCAACGCATCGTCCGGAATGTTACTCCACATCTGACGCGCCGCACGCATCGCCTCCCGCTCGCGGCCACTCATCATCGCGGCGAAAGCCAGCATGTGTGCATTGTGGACCATATACATATGCTGAATCCCCTGCTTGGGCGAGAGTTCCCGATAGCGAGCATCTGCCCGCAGGGCCTTTTCGTTCTGGATGATCGCATCGTTCCATCGTCCTGTCTGAACGTAGATGTGCGATGGCATATGCAGCAGATGACCACTCGCGGGCACAAGGTCCTTCAGCCGTTCGGCTGCGTTAAGTCCTTGCGCAGGATCGTTGCTTGGCTCCACCGCATGAATGTACAAGTGATTCGCACCCGGGTGATTCGGCGCCATGCGCAACACGCGCGTCAGGACCTCCAGGATTGTGGATGTTCCGTCAATTGGTTGTTGATCGAGTGTGTAGAGTTTCCACGGATTCAAGACCATGATCGAGTCCGCATACAATGTTCCGACATCCGGGTCACTGGGAAACTCGTGCCAGACCTTGGCCATCGCCTCTGCGTAGGCGCGGTCGAGATCAGCACGATCCTCGGGCCAGGGCTTTGCATAACGATCAGCCAGAGCCGATATCAATGAGCGTTCAACAGGTGACGTATTGTCGATGCGCTCCATCGCCTTCTGCAACGCGTTCCAGGCGGCCGAAGATCGTTCATCTGTCATCACGGCATCGTTGTAGTTCGGACCTTCACAGAGAGCGATTCCCCACCAAGTGATCGCGCAGTCATCATCTAGCTCTGCGGCATGACGAAAGCACTTGATTGCTTCGTCGTGATTAAACGCGTAGACCCAGATCAATCCCTGTTCGAAGTAGGGGCGAGCCTCCTCAGAAACGGTCGGCGACGGCCTCCGGTAATAATCCATGCTGTCGAAGAGTTGTGCAGTCGAGGGCGGCGCATCCGTGTCACCTCCCGTCACCGATTCGGGGCGTGGTGGGGCGTCCAGCAATGCCTCCCCTGCATCGAGGGAAACTCGAACCAGCAGAAAGATTAAGCTGGACAGGATCACTTTGAACGCGGTAAATCGCATATGTTCTTTCTCTATGGGGCCAATGAATCGTTCAAGTCACGAGGTCGATCGAGGTACGAGTCCAAATAAGATTAAGAGTAATTGCTTACGGAGTCGGATTCTTGCGTGCACAACCCGTAACCCACGACTGCGTCCACCTGATTCGTGCGGCCGATCCACTGAGACTGAGATCGGCCGCATCGTAACCCGATGCGTAGTTTTGAAGTTGCACTAATCCGCATCTTTCTTTCCACAAACCACGGGAAACCAGGCACGGAACACGGAAATGTGCAACTTCACAACTAGCGCTTCGGTTATCTGTACCGACACGGAACGCGAACATTAGCAATTACAAAGCTGATGCTCCGGGTGATGAGATGTGTTTGTCCAACTGGCGGAACAGCGAGTTGGTCACCGACAGCCGTCGACACTCCGCCTCAAAACACGCCTGTCGCCGCGCTTACGAGAAAGATCTTAGTTCGCATCTCTCAGAAATGATCTTTTGGGAGTGCGATGCTCCCGCTAGACCGAGGGCGCGATAACCTCAGCGTCCTCGTTGTGATACCCACTGGCAACATGGGGGCCTGGGCCCCGACCGTCGAAAATCGATAGTCAACTCGCGAATTTTATCGCCCTCGAGGATAGACAGGCAACCGGAAGAAATCCGAAATTGCGCATGGGGGAATCCCCCATGCAGCCTTCGCCTGCCCGAACATGTCGCCACCGAGATCAGCCACCCTCGAGAATCCACTGTGTTGCGCGTTGAACGAGTTCTGTCGCGCTGGCGAGTTTTAGCTTCGCTTTGATGTTCTCGCGATATCGTTCCACGGTCTTCGGGCTGACGTGCATTTTTGTGGCAATCTGTCGCGTCGCCATTCCGTGACCGATGTACTCGAAAACTTCCAACTCTCGGTCGGACAGCTGCGCAATTGGAGAGGGTGCATCGTTCGGGTGACGGTGCAATCGCCGCTCCAAGATCCGTTTCGTTGTCGCCTCACTCAGATAGAACTCTCCTTGGAGCACGCGACGAATGCCTTCAATCAACTGCTCGGTTGCCTGCTGTTTATTGATATATCCCAAGGCCCCCGCATCGACCGCTCGCTCGGCGAACACGTTCTCATCATGTGCAGAAATCACCAGCATTCTGATCTTCGGGAAACGGATCGCAACTTGTTTGATCAGTTCCATGCCATGACTGTCTTTCAACGTCAGGTCAATGACGGCAAGATCGGGATGTGTCGCCTTGATTTGCTCGATCGCTTCCTGTTCGCTCGATGCAAAAGCGCACACTTCGAGGTCCGTCTGAGTGCCGATCAACTGCGAGTATCCCTCACGCACAATCGGATGATCTTCGACGACGAGGATTCGGGCGATCGGCGATTGAGCTTGGCACGGCGTTTTTTTTGCAGCCATGATATGCTTCAACTTCCAGGTCAGGGCGCGCGTGTCGGGTCGATCCCGGGCGACCATCACGTTTCCAGCAAAGTGCAGGTAATCGCCGTCCCCTTTTGTGGCGCTGTCTCAACGGTCAGTCGGCCGCCAATGATCTCTGAACGGTACCTCATGATGCGAAGCCCCGCGCCTGATCGGTCCGTGTCGCATTGTTGAATCCCGACACCATCGTCTCGTATGGTCAGTTGAATCCGTTCTCCCGCAGATAGCGTGACTACAACTCGACTTGGGCGGGCATGCTTTACCGCGTTGTGAATCGCTTCTTGCGCAATGCGATACAATTGAGTCGCTGTTGCATTGTCTTTTACGAGCACTTCGCCTTTACAGTCAAATGTACAGCAGATGCCATGCATTCGCTCAGTCTGATCCGCAAGATCGAGAAGAGCGTTCATCAGTCCCGTCGCATCGACTTCAACTGGCATCAAACCTCGCGAAAGACGTCGTACCTGCTCCTGAGCGTCCTTGATGACCTCGCCAATTCGATTTGCCTGTTGGCGTAAAGGCGAACTCTCAGCGTCAAGTCGCTGCACCAGGCTTGCTGACATCATCTGTGCACCGGTCAAAAGTTGAGCAACCGTGTCGTGAAGTTCTTGCCCAATCCGCTGCTGCTCGTGCGATGTGATCTCGGCAATCTGCCTTTCCAATCTTTGCCGCTCCACCACGCGCCCCAACTGGACCCCGAGGTTGACCATGCAACGAACCAGGCGATCTTCTTTTTCCACGGGTTTCTCGGAAAAGAACTCGAGCACCGCGACAACCTCGTCACCCACCATCGCAGGGAACGCGGCCCATCCTCGAATGCCCAACTGCTGCATGACATCCCGGCGCGTGGAGGAAGACTGAGTGATATGATTGACGATATCCGGTTCGGCTTTTCGCCAGACTTGTCCAGGAAGCTCCACATCGCATGTGAATTGGCAGGCCCGCGTCGCACGGCGCAACGCGGCAAAACTACCGGGCGTTTGTTCATAGTATTCCGCCATCAGAAGCAACTTGCCTGCAACCGTCTCGAGAGGCCGATAGGCCTGAGCAAAGCACCAACTATTGTACTGGGCAAACTCTCGCAGGACGAAGGTAACCGCTTCTTCCAGTGTTGTCGCATGGTGACAGGCGGAAGCCGCTTCATGCAACAGGCGGATCATACCGGTTCGCTGTTCAACGCGTTTTTCGAGCGCCTCGTTCAAGTGTTTGAGCTCTACTTCGGCTCTCTTTCGGTCGGTAATGTCCCGCAATATCCCGGTGAAAAGGCGTCGCTTGCCGAGCCTCATTTCACTGACGGACAGTTCAATTGGGAAGACGGTCCCGTCTTTGCGTAGGCCAATAACCTCGCGGCCGACTCCAATCACCTTCCGCTGTCCGGTCCGCAGATAACGAGCAACGTAGGCGTCGTGTTCTTCACTGAATGGTTCCGGCATGAGGATCGCAACGTGGCGGCCAATCAGCTCGTCTTCCGAATAGCCAAAAATCCGTGTCATTGCCGAGTTGACCGATTCGATGGAACCGGATTCATCGATCGTCATGATTCCATCAGCAGCCGTCTCGACGATCGCCGTCAGACGGCTATTCGCGTCACGTTGCGCCTGCTCCGCCCTCCGCCGGTCGGTCAGATCCAAAACAAATGCGACGTGCTCATCCGCGCCACCCTGTAGCGCCGTACAGCTAACGACAATGGGCACCCGGGAGCCGTCTTTGCGGATATACTCTTTCTCCCAGGGACCGGCCGAACCCGAGTCCTGCAACTGAGTCATCATGCGGCGGTCCAGTTCGGCATACTCGGGGGCCGTCAAATCGTTCCATCCGATTCGGCGCGACATGAGCTCGTCGCGGTCATATCCTGTAATCTGCGCGAAGGCTTGATTGACCCGGTAGATCCGCCCTTCCGAATCACCGAAACCAATCCCGATTTCGGCGGAGTCAATCATTCGCTCAAGACGTTCTTGCTGGCGATGAATCTCCGAGTCGGCAGCTTTGCGATCTGTGACGTCTTGAATCATCGCATAGAAACCAGCGACACTGCCATCACTGTCGCGGTGTGCTATGTAGTCGACCTGAACGTGGCGTGGCGGTCCGTGCGAATACGGAAGCAGTTGCTCAAATCGCACTCGTTCCCCGGCAAGAGCGCGATCGACGTAAGGCTTCACTCTGTCAAATGCCTCCGCGCCAATGACGTCCACCAGACGTTGCCCCACGATTTGGTCGAGTGTCAGTCCGAACCATTCCTCGTAGGCAGCGTTGCAGAATCGATAGATGACGTCACGGTCACAGTAGGCAATGAGCGCCGGCATCGCATCGGTGATCAGCCGCAGTCGACGGTCACTTTCGTGCAATGCTGCCTCCGCCTCGGGTGTTGGCTGATCCGAGTTTACGCGTGGCTTCATAACATGCCCCTGAGATTTGTGCGCAGGAGGCTCTGTACTGCGAACGGTGAAAATGTTGTTCTCTCGGCGAGAAATCGAGCGACCAACGGAACCGATCCGCGATTTCACATCAGCCATTTTTTGCGATGGTCGGTATGCACAAACCGGGCGGCTTCGGGGACGTTTGTCGCCTCCATCTTCTCGCCATCCCAGTCGAGGCTCTGTCGGGCACGGACACCAACAACACCGGCAAGGCCAATCTCGGTCAGCTTGCCACCAACCTCAAAGTCGGAGAAGGTCTCGACTTGACCTTCACCACGACACGCATCGAGCCATTCCCGGCCATGATCGGCGACCCGTGGCAGGGTCTGAGGAATTTCTTTCGTGGCTTCATGATTCAGTACATTCTGCAGCCGCGGTTCGCCTTTCAGACGAATCAAACCACCGGTGTTCCAGTGACTTGTGAAAATCCAGCCATCTTCGCCAACGATCAACAAACCGTCGGGGATCTGATCTCCGTAGAAGTCCGAGAGCGGCCTCAGTACGTCAGCGGATGGTTTTCCACTTCCCTGCCAGTGTAACACGACTGGTGGCAAGTCGCCGCGCGCCGCAAAATGGTACTCGACGGCTGCCTTGTCGTTGATCTGCCTACCTTCCTCCATGTTGATCACGATTTTTTCGGGATAACTGAGGTCAAGTGCACGCATGGGCAGGTTGATCGCGTGACAGCAAAAATCGGCCAATCCGCCATTGCCGAAGTCAAACCAGCTGCGCCACCTGGCAGGATGGTACACGTCCTTTTTGAAGGGACGCATCGACGAAGGTCCAACCCATAAATCCCAATTAAAGCCCTCCGGAATCGGGTCTTCGCCTTGGGCGCTACCTTCATTGGCTGTCACACCAATCCCCCAATGGTAGATCTCTCGGATCGACCCCAGTACCCCAGCGCGGATGACTTCCGTGCAGCGGCGGAGCGAATCGCTGGCGCTGCCCTGATTTCCCATCTGTGTGACCACGTTTGCGGTGCGCGCCAGTTCGCGCAGTTCCCGCGCTTCAGACACGCTGTGAGTTAGCGGCTTTTCGCAATAGACGTGCTTCCCCGCACTCATGAATGCTTTGCACAAGGGCGCGTGCCAATGGTCGGGGGTGGCAATCAAAACCGCGTCGATGGTCGGCGCGTCGTCGAGCAACTTGCGATAGTCGATGTATGCCTTGGCCTCCCGGGCCGCCTCCCCACCGGGACCTGAAGCGTCGGCGCGAGCCCTCTCGATCATCTCCGGATCGGGATCACACAGAGCGACCAGGTTTGCGCCCTGAGAGATCAATCCGCGCATCACGCCTCGTCCTTGCCCACCACATCCGACCAGAGCCAGATTCAACTTGCTGTTGGCGGCGGTTGAGTTGGGTTGCGCCCCTAGAAGGATCCATGGGCGTCCCACGGTGGTTGCCCCTAGCGCGGCGGCAGAGACCTTCAGGAAATTACGCCTTGAGGACTGCATCGGCTTCACGGCTCCAGTTTTGAAGGGACGTTTTCCCATCGGTTTCTCCCCAATGTGAGTTCAAATGTGTGGTCGAAGGATCGCGATGCCCCGCGTCGCTTTCTGCTCCTCACGTGCCAGTCGAGCGCACGCCTCTGTGAAACACCGAATCAGCGGTCGGACAACGGATGAAGGCATGTTGCACGAGCGCATTTCAGAATCTACTCTTGCCGTCGGGGTGGCTGGTGGCAGAGCGCAGCGATG
>CAZFWV010000020.1:15832-42337 GCA_964522605.1 uncultured Pirellulaceae bacterium | reverse complement strand
TCCCGATTCCGCAATGCGTTCTCGTCGAGAAAGGAGGGTGAGAACTCCTGCTTACCGAGCAGTCGACGTAAGCCGCCCCGGGGAC
Source organism: uncultured Pirellulaceae bacterium (assembly GCA_964522605.1). Taxonomy (GTDB): domain Bacteria; phylum Planctomycetota; class Planctomycetia; order Pirellulales; family Pirellulaceae; genus CAVZLD01. The sequence goes on along the minus strand of CAZFWV010000020.1, from coordinate 42,252 downwards.
CGCCGCTCCAGCGACGACCGCACTTCCCAGGACCCGCATCCCTCCCATTCTTTCTGGTCTTGCTCTTCCAGGTCTGTGTCTTTCTAGTCCGGCTGGTTCGGCACCGATCACAAGCCTTAGTTTCTCTTCCATGGCATCGCAGTCTGGAAGTTTGGCGATCGCCTGCTCCGCAACGTTTACCATCTCGGGTGCTGGTGGCAGTTGTCCGTACTCGAAATACTGCACCATCGCTTTCAGCTCTCGCCGTCGGCGCTGCCAATCCGCGGTTGTTTGGACTGCGCGACCGTCGGCAAACCGCATCAACTCGGGCAGGTCCGCGACTTCAGGCAAGTCCCGCACGGACTCGGGAGGGCTCCATTCCAATTCCTGTGCGAGCGTCAGGCAGCACGAGCACGTCAGCATGACGCTGACGAAATGCGGAAACAGGTTAGCCCCCAACATGGCCTTGTCCTCAATTCAAGCGGCTGCGGAAAAAACCCCAATCGTTCTCTTGGATTCGGCAGAGATCGATGCCATGACGAGCGCACCGCAGCGTAGAAAGTGAGCGCGACGGCGAGCACTCGCATGGCCGCATTGCGGTGGCGCTTGGCTTCGTCGATCTTATCACAGCAACCCGAAGGAACGTGAGCCGTGCGGGCACTCTTCCGCCGAGAAACGTCGATTCATGCGGTTTGTACTAGTGCTTCACCTACTGTTCTGGAACCAAAGATCGAGGTGACGCGCCAGCCGAGTGATCAGCCGCAGAAACCGCTCTGCGGTCAAAAATATAAGCCCACTTCCACACGGCATTTCCAGAACGAGTCCTGCAATTCCGCGCGTCCCGAGTCTTCTCCGAGGGTGGGCCGGCGCCCTGATTCCTGCAGCCGCTAAAATCGTTACCACCTGTCCGGGTCCGTGCAACGTCTGGACCGGAGCATAAGTCGGATTAAGTCAGTACTCGCGTTCGGTTCGATGAGTAGCAAAACACGGACTGAAGGAATGGTCCGGCCAACGGGTGTTTGTTCCACGCAGTGTTCGAACTGTGAACCCGCCAACCGAAAACGTCATGGATGATGCGATGCCTGCCAGAAAACCTATTCACTGCGGCGCGGTCAAAGGTCTTCAAAAAGCCACGCGAAACCGGCAAATGCCGGACTCCCGTTGGTCGTCCTGGTTCATTGACTGCGCCGCCGTCAATAAGTCCATTCCTGCTGCAATCCTCTGCTTCTTCCTTTCAGCTATTCTCGCCCCGACGGCTTTCTTGAACGTCGCGATGGCTCAACCCGCGGACAATCCTCTGTCCAGTACCTTCGAGGTCTCCATTGCCCAGTGGCACGGCATCGAGTCGGAATGGCAGCATTTGCGCGAGCGAGGCGGCGAGCAGCAGGGATGGGACGAGTCGGTCCCGCGTCCGCTGCCGCCTGCAGACCTGCAAATGGTTGGCCACACCAGCTGGGTTGACGACGACCCACAACCCGCGATTTGTGACACGCTTGGCGCTTCGTGCAATGATCGATGCTCGGCCGGATGTGGGGGATCCCATTGTTGCTGTGGCCGGTGCGCCCGTTGTCAGTGCCCCCTGCCAACGGCGCCCTGCCTGGACTGCAATCATGTTTCAACACTTAGCCCCTACTTCAACATCCAACTTTTCGGCGCCTTGAAGCTCGACATGATCGCCAGCACGGCACGCGCGGTGACACCCGGTACACCGTTCTTTCTCTTCCCGGGCACGGTCGCTGGGCTGGACCAGAACAATGTGAGTTTTCATGCGCGTCAAAGCACCGTGGGCGCCGCACTCACTGGTCCACAGATGGGCAACTTTCAATCCGGTGGAACAGTGATCGTGATGTTCTTCAACGACGCCGTCATCAATGACCAGTACGGCCTGCTGCCGTTGCAGGCATGGGGTGAACTCAGGAATAACGATTGGCGAATTGCAGGCGGGCTGATGTTTGATGTCTTTGCACCGGGGATCCCCACCGTTCTGCCCTTCTCTGCCTTGGCAGCTTCTGGCAATGCGGGAAACTCGTTTCGTGGACAGTTGCGGCTGGAACGTTTCATTAATCCAGCCAGTGATGTCCAGTGGACACTCCAAGCCGCGCTGAGTGAACCGATTACGTCGACCATCGATTCGGCGTTCCGTCTATTGGAGGACAACGGATGGCCCAACGTGGAAGGTCGAATTGCCCTTGGGCTAGGGGATATTCAAGGTGCTGGTCTAGCGGCACGAAGGCCGTTCGAATTGGGATTCTCCGGTGTTGTGGGGCAACTCCGTCAGACCACAGCAGATGGCTTGACGCGTGTCGTCAGTGACGTGTGGGGTACGGCCGTCGATGCTCGTTGGAATCTGACCGACCGATTTGGCGTGATGGGTGAAGTCTATCATGGCCAGGGTCTGGGTACGTATAACGCAGCAATCCTGCAAACGATCAATCCGGTCACCTTTCGTACCATCCGATCGTCAGGCGGCTTCTGCGAGACGTTCTTCTATTGGACACCGTGCCTGCATACGCATGTAGGTTATGGGGTCGATGACCCACTCGATCGCGATTTGGATGCCGATCCGCTCGCCTTGGGACGTGTCTTTAACAGTACCCTGTACAGCAACATCCTCTGGGATGTGAACCAAGCCTTTCGCGTCGGATTTGAATTCACCTGGCGCGAGACGAATTACCGGGCTGCTGCCCTGCCCGATAATGAGGGTGCCGGTTTCCACACGCAGTTGCAATGGACATTCTAGAGCACGTTTCGGAACCGACATTCGCGAGGACGAGGCTCCTGCCGAGCCAAGATTCTGACGGGACCGCTGCCGTCATCGAACGTTTTTGACAAGGCGTTTGACGCCACTACAATGAGGCGCGTGGGACGACCGAATACGGAGAGTCGCCCGGTGCCCTTTGTGCGTCAACGATCGCGACTCTAAACGTCTTTCGTCTTTCCCACCGATCTGATGATCAAGTTGCGCGCATCGATTCACTCGTGCAAGACCAACTGGTTAAGGTTCATCACATCCAAACCGGAACAGACGAAAGGCAAACCATATGAACGGGCGCATGCTCGTAACGGTCGCCACGGCGCTGATCTTTCTGACGAATTTTGAAGCATCTCCACGGCGTTGTGACGCCTCCGAACTTCCCACGCAGCTGAGCGAAGATACTGCCGCAAATCCGAAGATGGAGACACCACAGCAGCGAGACGCCCGCATGCGCTGGTGGCGCGAAGCGCGTTTTGGCATGTTCGTCCACTGGGGGCTCTACTCGGGGCTGGCTGGCACGTGGAACGGCGAGCCCGTCGGCGAGAGCGGCGGCATGGAATGGATTCAGCAGCGGGTCAAAGTCGACACCGATACCTACGCCCGAGAGGCGATTCCGAAATTCAAGCCAACCACCGACTTTGCCCGCCAGTGGGCCCGGCTCGCCAAGGAAGCCGGCTGCAAGTATCTCGTTTTCACCACCAAACACCATGACGGATTCGGCTTGTTCGACTCGGAAGCCGGCGACTACAACGCCGGGTCCGTAGTCCACCGCGATCTCGTCAAAGAAATTGTTGAGGCGTGTCGCGCCGAAGATTTGAAAGTCGGTTTTTACCACTCCGTCATCGATTGGCATCACGACCAATATGCCTACGCCAAGTCGAAACAGTTGCCGCACCCACTGAAAGGCCAGCCGTATCCGAACGGCGAGCGCGATCACGCGAAGTACCAAGCCTACCTCCACCAGCAAGTAAATGAGCTCGTCTCAAACTACGGACCGGTGGACATTCTCTGGTGGGACTACAGTTCGCAGGATTTCCAGGGTGACGAGGCGTGGCGCGCGACGGAGCTCATGGATCTCGTGCGATCGAAACAGCCTGGCATCATCATGAATAACCGACTGTATCGAAACCGCGAAGCCGGTTGGGCCAGTATGGGAACCGAAGGATACCTTCCGCAGCTTGATCCGAAGTACGGCGATTTCATCACACCCGAGCAACACATCCCCGCCACCGGCATGCCCGGTGTTGACTGGGAAACATGTATGACGATGAACACGACCTGGGGTTACAGCGAACACGATCACGCCTGGAAATCGGACGAGACGCTGATTCGTAACCTGATCGACATCGCCAGTAAAGGCGGTAATTACCTGCTGAATATCGGGCCGAAAGGCGACGGGAGTGTGCCGGAGGAAAGTGTGAAGTCGATGCGCGCCATCGGCGCATGGATGAAGACGAATGGCGAGGCCATTTACGCCACGCAGGCCAGCCCCTTCACAGAGCTTCCCTTCGACGGTCGCTGCACGCAGAAGCCCGGCAAGCTCTATCTTCACGTCTTCGACTGGCCCGCGGAAGGAAAGCTCCTTGTCCCGATGACCAATACCATCACGAAAGCGTATGTCCTTTCTGCTCCGGCCCAAGAGCTCGTCGTCACCAGCACCGAAAACGGACCGAACGTGATCCTGCCCGCCGCAGCACCCGACGCAACCGCTACCGTGATCGTCGTTGAGATCAGCGGCTCGCCGGAGCTCATCGCGCGCGACGATTGATCGGTCGAGATGCAGACAAGACTAGTTCGACTGTCTGATTTCTGAACTGAACGTAAACCGTAACGCACAAGGAATTTGGCGGCGTTGAGAGGCTGAAGCAGAATCTAACTCTGCGGTACTCTGCGTCTTTGCGGACTCTGCGGAGAAGCTCCTCGCACGAGAACTAGTCTAACAGTCTAGGAGACAGGAAGTTCCAGCGATTCTCAATCTCAGCAAGTCGAGCTAGACGAGTTGGGGAGTCCGATGACGATACCAACCATTGCGTTTCCAACGTTGGCTGTGCTCCTCATCAGTGCTGCCAATCCCGTGTTTGTGACATCCGACCGGAACGGAGGCTGGTCCAACGGCGGTTTCTACGTCCACAACAACATGTGGAACGCCGCCAAGTACGACCCGTGTATGTCAACGCTGTATGCATGGTCCTACGACAACTGGCGTGTCGTCACGAGAATGAACAATGAGACAGGCGATGGTGCCGTCAAGACATACCCGAACGTCCATAAAAACTTTGACGCCGTGCCGATCGATTCGTTTGACGCGATTTCCAGCAGTTTCGCCGAGACGAGCCCCCAGATCGGCATCTACAACTTCGCCTATGACATCTGGATCAACGGCATCGCGAAACCAGGTTGCACGGAGATCATGATCTGGACGGAGAACTTCAAGCAAGTACCCGGCGGCAAGTACATTCAGGACGTCACCTTCGGCGACCACACGTATCAGGTCTACAGGAATGGAAGCAGCGGCTACATCGCCTTCGTCGCAAAGACCGACTTTACCTCGGGAACTGTTGATCTTCTCGAAGTCATGAAGTGGGTGATGGCCAAAAGCTGGATCTCCAGCAAGTCGACCGTGAATCAAATCTGCTTCGGTGTGGAAGTTGTTTCGACGGAAGATACAGACGCCACATTCCAGGTGACTGCCTTTTCGATCGACGCCAAGTTGAAATCGAGGCGAGATTCCACGTCGCCGCAACTCGACGCAGCAAACTCACGTCCGGCGGGCAATTGAGGCCGAGTACTATACAGAAGACAGAAGACGATGTAATACGCCCACCTCACGACCAGCGTAAGTAAGCAGTCGTTTAACCGCGCGGGCAACGCCCTGCGTGCGTCCGGCGACTCGAACACGCGGCCCGCTGGGCACGCGGTTAAACGAGAGGACTGAGATGCCGAAGTAATCTCTGAGTCATCCTTGAGCCGCTAAACGCTGCCAAGTTCGCTGTGCGTTTCGGTTTACGCTAAGATCGGATATTGGACGGTCGTCTTAGTGCTTGAAGTGGCGACGGCCGGTGAAGACCATGGGCAATCCGTGTTCATTGCAGGCGGCAATGACTTCGTCGTCTCGCTTCGATCCGCCGGGTTGGATGATGGCGGCGATCCCCGCGGCGGCCGCGCGGTGGATTGAATCGGGGAAGGGGAAGAACGCATCGGACGCCAGGACACCTCCCCGCGCGCGTTCGCCCGCCTTTTGCAGCGCGATCTCGACAGAATCCACGCGGCTCATCTGCCCCGCGCCGGCTCCGCAGAGCGATCGGTCACGCGTCACGGCAATGGCGTTACTCTTGACATGCCGCACGATGGCCCAGGCAAATTCAAGTTCTTGCTGCAAAGCGCCGTCGGGAACGGTCGCGGTGACGGTTCGCCATTCGACCGGCACGTCGGGTGCAAGGTCCGCTTCTTGAATGAGCATGCCACCGGCAATGTGACGATAGTGGGTCCGGCTCTGTGTCGCTTCCAGCGGACCGACCTCCAGCAGTCGCACGTTGGAACGCCATTTCGGTCGCGTCGTGAGAATCTCCAAAGCGTCTGGCTCAAATCCCGGTGCAACAATCGCCTCAATAAAGAGTCCGGGCGTCGCCAAAACTTCGGCGCTGGCGGCATCGACCGGCTGATTGAAGCCCAGAATCGAACCGAACGCACTGACCGGATCACCGTCGAGCGCTTTCCGCGTCGCATCGGCCAGTCGGGCACTTGATGCGGCACCGCATGGATTGTTGTGCTTGATCACCGCGACGGCGGCATCCGGCAGGGAACACGCAATGTTCAGCGCGCTGTCCAAATCCAGCAGATTGTTGTAGGACAACTCCTTGCCATTGAGTTGTCGCGCACTGATCAAGCTCGTTCCCGTGTGAGAACCGTCGCTGTACACAGCGGCTTGCTGGTGCGGGTTTTCGCCATATCGCAACGTGGCTTGTCGGCGAAGCGTCACGGTCATCGACTCGGGGAAAGGCTCTTCCTGCGGTTGTTCTTGCCGCTGGAAGAAATCGCTGATCGCGCGATCGTAAGCTGCCGTTCTCGCAAACGCAGCGCCCGCCAGCTTGCGTCGCAACTCGAGATCTGTGCTACCGGACCTTTGAATCTGTTCAAGAATCTCGGCGTACTGTTCTGGCGATGTCGCGATCGTCACAAACGCATGATTCTTTGCAGCAGCTCGAACCAGACTGGGACCGCCAATATCGATTTGTTCAATTGCCTCCGCCCAGGTGACCCCCTCCCGCGCCACCGTCGCCTCGAAGGGATACAGATTGACGACGACCAATTCCATTGATGCAATCTGATGGGTCTTCAGCACTTCCTGATCGTCGGTTCGATCATGGCGGCAGAGGATTCCGCCGAATACTTTCGGATGAAGCGTCTTCAGCCGTCCGTCCATCACCTCCGGAAATCCCGTGTACTCGGAAATCTCGATGACCGGGACTCCATTTTCCGCGAGATGGCGCGCCGTGCCTCCCGTGCTGTAAATCTGGACATTCGCGGCGGCCAAACCACGGGCAAACTCGGCCAGTCCCAACTTGTCGCTGACGCTGATCAGCGCCCGCTGGATCCGGGGCGAAGACATGGGAACCTCCTGTCGCATCGAACAAACGCTCGTCAAACCCGCGATTGTCTGATATGACCGGCTCGACCGCAACCTGGTGAAGGAACGTGCGGTGGGGGAGCCCCGAATGCAGCATGCGCAGCGCAACCGCGGGATGCGTGGGACCGGAGATCAGCGTGGGAGAATCTGTCTGTTTGGCCCGCAGGCGCTGCGATGGGTAAGCGAGCGGAAATCGCGTTCCGATGCAAGGAAAGGAGGAAGAGGCAACCACGGATGTAACGGAGGATGCGGATCGGCACGGGCAGATCGGTGGATATCCGTTGCGTCCGTTCGATCCGTGGTTTCACTTGCATCGCGGACTGGCGGGGTCGGGAGCAATCAACCGAAGTCAAACGGATCGTCGGCCGCGGCCCCCCCGTCTTCGTCGCCCGCGTCTTGCTCTCCTGCACCGCCGAACGGATCCTCATCGGCGCCTGCATCAGCCGGCGGCTCACCACCCACATCAAACGGGTTTTCGTCGGCGTCTGCCGCGGGGGGCTCATCGCCGAAGATGCTGCCGCCGAACGGATCTTCCTCGGTCATGTCCGACGAATCGGTCGCGGGCGGGGCGGCTTCCCCGGGCCGAGTGGGCGCGGTCCCGTCCTCTGGTGTCTGTTCGGGCGGTTGGGGCAACGGCACATGGACGGTAGGCCAATCCGATCCAATGGGCTTCAGGCACAGCAGCAGTCCCGCGCGCGTCCCCAGAAAGAGTCGGTCGGTCTGCGCATTGATCAGCCGCGCATCAAGGCCCATCGCCGGCAGCGCTGCCAGACGTCCTCCGGTCTTCAGATCCAACACGGCCAATTCCCCCAATCGACCGGAGACATAGAGATGATCCTGGCTCGCACCGAGGATGCCTCGAACGTGAGCAACGAACCACTTCTCTGCGCCGTCGGCGGCCGAGAGGCAATACAAATTGTCACGATCCGTGACGGCGAATACAGAATCGCCGATCGCAACCGGTGCCTGACGAATCGCCTCGCCAGAAGAAAAGTCCCAGCGGAACTCTCCGGTCACTTCATCGATCGAAAACACATAGCCGTCCGTCGAGGCGACGAACAACATGGAAGGTGGCAGGAAGACGGTGGAACCTTGAATCGGTCCGGCCGTGTCGAGTCGGAACTGGACCTTCGGCTCAGCCAGCTCGGCAACGTACATTTGTCCCGCTTGGGTTGGCCAACTGCAGGTGGTGGCGGTGACCGTCGGCAGACCGGTGATCTGAGCCCCCGAGCGATACGTCCAGGGCGGCCGACCATCATTCGAATCCTCGTCCGTCGGCAACCAATAACCTTCGATTTCGCCATTGATCCCGGGAACAAACACCATCGCATCGCCCATCGCTGGACCGTAAGCCGGATTGCACAACAGGTCGCGATCCCACACCGTTTCGCCATTCGATCGCTGCAGTACAAACAGCCGCGATCCATTCACGACACAAACATACCGATCGTTAGCCGCCGGCTGAAGCGTCGGATAGTTCGGTTGTCCCACACTGATGGCCCAGTTTGTCTTGCCGTTTTCGGCATCGATCGAGTGCAGCGTGCCGTTGGTGCTCTGAACGAACAGTTCGATCTCTGGAACGCGACGCGTTTTCAGCTGCGGGTTCAAGCCTCGGGCTTCCAACTGAATCACGGCCTTCTCTGCCAACCGCATCGCTTCCGCTCGTCCTAGCGGTCGCCCCGAGGCGTCCAAGTCGAATTCCGCGAACCGCCGCATCCCGCCCTCATATTCGACTTCGTAAATCTCTCGTGCGGTCCGTTCATACGTCGCGTAGTCGTTCAGCCCGACGACGTACTGAGTGATCCCGCTCACTCGCGCGCGACTGCGATCTAGTTCCACATGCGTCGACCAGGCCTGCGTCAAGCCTGCTTGACGGAGCATCACCGGGGCGGGAAGAACCGAATTCCATTGCGCACGAACGATCGGCGTGGGAAGCGTCAGCAGCAGGAGAAACAAGGGGATTGCACGACGACGGCACGGCATAAACAGGAACCTCGGGAGAAGGGGAAGGAAAAAGCTCTTGGGAAACCAGCCAGCGGAAGCTTCCGCCTACCGTGACGGTCACGCCTCAGGCAACGCCTGCCCATCGGCCTGGGGACCATCCTTCATGATACTCGATCCTCCGGCGGGCAGAGCGAAAAATTCACGGCCTGACGACGTTTCGCTCGTCGCGAAGGGGCCGTTTATGGGGTTTTTGGGCGGTGGCAGTCCCATGGACCAAAAAACCACGCGACTTTACCATGGGGGATTGTCGGTTGGCGGTTGGGGCCTGCCGGGCAAGCCAAGTGGACCTCATGAGGAAACGGGAATGGAGCTTCGAGATCTTGGGCCCGCCGGCCAGGCCGCTCTCGAACAGGTGCTCGGTTACCTGAACTTCTCCTCTGGTGCCACCGATCCCCAGTTCTTGGCGAACCTGAACCAGCTGTACCTGAGCCTCGAGGGCTCCGAGGTCTCGGATCCGCGCGCCTCAGACCATCCGGCTACGTGGCGCGACGTGGGTCGTTTGTTGCGAGAAGGACTCTCGCAGTTGGCGAGCCAGTCGACAGCCTTTCAGGATCCGCAACAGGCCGCGCAGGTTCTCGATCTGCTGCTCGACCACCTGCTGCCGGAGTATCTGGAATTTCATCGCGATCTGCTGTTTCATCAGACCGAAGCCACACTCTTTCGCCCGTTCTTCGTTGGTCGTGCCGCCGAAGCCATTCTGCAGCAAGGGTCGCCATGGGACGAGACGGAGCGAATCACGCAAGCGGCCATTCGATCGCTCAATGATTATGTCGGTCACCGACCGGTTGCCATCCTCGAATCGCGGGCGTTGGAACCTTATCCACACGAAAAGCTGCGACCGATCCCGCTGTTTATCGAAGGAGCGGGCGTCGCAGTCGGGCCGTACCATACCGTCGTCGAACAAGCACTCGAGATGTTGCGCCAGGCTGATCCGGCCATTTTGCGCGCCGCTTGTTTCCACCCGGATCACTTACGCGAGTTGGCGGTTGACCCACGGGCCTACGATTTCGACCATCCGGTCAACAAACGGCCGAACTACCATTTCGGACAATGGGATCCGCACGCGATCGATGCGCGTGGATTCTATCACCGGTTCGTCGTGCAGCAGGTCACGCTCGATGCGCTGATGAGTCGCTTGGAAGCGGCCAAGGGCCCCGTGGCGAAACAGAGAATTCGAGAAGCGGCCGCGGTGCTGTCCGGGACGATTCTCATGGCCTCGGGGATCAGTGGAGCCGCCCCGGACGCACACGATTCGGAGACGACGCTCAGCAAGCTGCTGCCGGGCGTCGCGGCGTATCGTGACGCATTCTACGAACAGTTAATGGAGCGTCTGGCGGAGGAAGATCCGCGTCATGCGGCGCGGCTGCGGTCCGAGGCGAAACATTTGCGGCAACCGTTCGGGGGAGCGCGACAACACTTGAACGCTCAATTGACCGATTGTCGCGCATCCCAATTGGAACACGTTCGTCTGGCGACTCTGTTCGCTCGGATGGGATATCCCGAAGCGGCTCATCGGCAGCTCAATTCCGTGCCCGTGGCCTCCGCCCGCATGCTTTGCCAGATCGACTGCAATCTGACTCTGGCACAGCAAGCGACGGCACGACAGGATTTGCAGCAAGCCGATCAGCACTTGCGGGAGGTCCGCGAGGTTTTGCAGCGGGCAATCGAATGTGGAGCGGTGATCGATCCGTGGAATATTCTCGGGTTTGACGGCAACTTCAGTCTCTTCCCGGCGATGGAAAACAGCATTCACGACCATCGCGTCGACGAGATGATTGAGGTCGTCGATGAAGTCATCGATACGTACAGCCGGCTGTGGAGTGCGGCGGCCGCTGCCGATGACGCGCAGATCTGCCGCGATGTAGCACTGCAACTGGAAGACTTCACCAAGTGGTGGCACCAATTCGCCGTGCATGAAGTCAGTTGTGTCGATTGCGCGGATCCGCTGGAACTGTTTCGCTCGGCAGAAAACGTGGCGGAAGCCTTGAATCACTGGCACAAAGCCGGCGAAGCGCGGGGCGACATCGGCTTTTGGGCCCCTTACGCGGAAAAATTCACGTCCCCCAAAGCGTATGGCCAGGTGATCGAACGGTTGCTCGAACGACATGACGTGGTCGCCGCTCGTGCACTGCTGATTCATTGGCTGGGACAGGCGGAGAATATTCCCTTAGAACAGGCGGACGAATCATTTTATCGCCTGGCCCTCTGTTGGCTCTGCCAAGTCCTGAAACTGACCGACGAATCCTCCCTGTCCGCGACGGAGGGTCGCACACCGGCTACGGCGGATGATTGGCGACGCACGCAGAAGTTCTTCGACTACCTGGAAGCGAATGCCGGCATCTACTGGGAAGTCCCCCAGTTCCGTCTGTCACCGAGCAACGGATCGGAAGAACCTCCGGACGACGACGATTTTGAACTCGGCGAGGCGGAGGAAGAACCGACCGTCGACGATCTGTACGAGGCCGCCTACGAGGATGTCGTTTATCGCGATAGCACCGACGATGGCGTGGAGGGTGCAATTCACGATACGGGTGGCCCCCATGATGATCAACTGGACGTTACGCACGATCAGATCGTGAATCGCCTCGCTTTTCTCAATTCTCTCGCGCGACTGCGACGACTCGCGACGCTGGCTTGGCTGACCCGCGCGGAAGCAACCGATGAACCAACTGAGTTCCGTGACGCACTTGATCATTGGCTTCGACACTCCACAGAAATCCGCAGCCAGCTCGAACGATTACTGCTGGAGGTCGGTCGCCACCGCTTGGCAACTCCCAATTACGATTATCTTTCACGCGCGGAATTTGATCGCGAGCGGATGATCAAGGAATCGTTGATGGAGCACGTCATTGCCGCCAGTGTCGAAACGGCTTTGACCGGCCACGTGATCATCTGTGCGCTGGAATCTCCTCCGACCGATCTACCCGCCGACGAATCCCAGGCCGTTGCGCTGCTCCGCGCCGCCATTCGGGGGCAGCAGCGCGAAGTCAAGTCCGCTTGGCGGGAACTGACTGCCGCACTGCGCCGCCAACCAATTTTGTATGTGCCGTTAGTCCGCGGGGGAAATCCCAAGCAGATCGTCGCGGTGCGGATTCGTCAGCAGATGTTGCGCGTCCTGCTCGCCTGGCTGCCTCGATTAGGCCTGCTCGCCGAAACGCGCGAATTGATCGAAGTCATTCGCGTGATGGAACGATCGGTACCCTCGGGTCAGGGCGCGGTGACCGAGTTTGACGACCTGTTTGAAGTGGGATTTCGGGCCCTGATCGACTGCATTATCCGCGCAACGAACGTCGATGAATCTCAAGATCTCGCTCCGTCGGGAATGAGCCCCGATTCGGATCCGGAACTGGTTTCCTGCCTGGAGAGTATGACCGAATCGATGCTCGTGACCTGGCTGGCCCACAGCCGTACGCTGCGTCTCTCGGTCTTGGAAAAAGTCAAGTCGCGCGAAGCGTGGCAACAGTTGATCCGCTTCATCAAACGCCATGGCGACGGGCTATTTACTCAGCAATTTCTCAGCCTGGCCAACGTACGGAGCATCCTTTTTCAGGGCGTCGATGAATGGCTTCAGGATTTGATGGAGGAGAGTCCTGCGGATTTTCATCCCTCGCTGCTCGATGAGCTGAACAATCGACAGAGCTTTGAACAAGCGGTCGCCCAATTGACGCTCGTGCTGGAGGCAGTCGTCGAGAATTATTCGGAGTACCGCGATTACAACAGCACGACGACTCAGTCGGACCGAGGGGATTTGCTGTACAACCTGCTCGATTTTCTCCGATTGCTCAGCGACTATGAACGCGTCGTCTGGAATCTCAAGCCGGTCGCGATCGTGCACGAAATGCTGGTGCGCCGCGGTCGCAACGACGCGGCGGAACAATGGCGGTTGGCGCTCACAGAACGGATTTCCGATGAGGCAGACCGCTACATCGAACGCCTGTCGCGACTCCAGAAACGCTATGCCATGCGGCTGTCCACCGTGGCCGACCGAATCCACGAACGATTCCTTCGTCCGCTGGTGATTGATCGAATGCGAGCACTCGTCGAACCCGCGACGCGTCATCATTCGCTTGAAGCGTTCGCGATTCTCGAGCACGAGACGTCGCAGTTGATGCAGAAACCGTCCGGCGTCGGTTTCGATCCGCCCGCCTGGCTGCTCGCCTTGGATGAAGAACTGCGGCGCGTTCGAGCGGGCACGCGACAGCCGGACGAGCAACGGCTGTTCGAGGCGCTGCTGCCGACCGTCGAACTGACGATCGAAGACGTCCAGCGACAGATCGAGAAATGGAATCTGCCCTCCCAGGAATAGTGCACTCAGCGCTCCACCGATCAAACGAACGAGCACCCCGTGATCCGCGGTCATCCGTATCCTCCGCGACATCCGCGGCCTCTCTTCGACCGCACCGAGCCAGTTGGGGAAATGACGGAAGTTGCGCCGCGTGCCACTGGCTTTGCCAGTGCTTTTCCTCGACTCAAAAGAACACTGGCAAAGCCAGTGGCACACCGATTGCGCCGGGTGCGGAAGCGCCCCGTTGGGTTGCGGCTCTGCCGCACTCCGTTGAACCTCTCCGCGCTATGCGCGGATCATCCGCTACGCTCGTGCAGCAGGCGACTGATCTTCCGACCGGGCACACTGAGCGGATAGCGGTCCAACTCGCGCGGCTGAACCCAGATCCAATCGACATCCGTGGGCACGCGCCCGGATCGGTATTGTGCTTCGTGGCAGGTGAGTGTGATTCGAAAGCGAGTCACTCCATGCTGCAACACAGTCAGTCGAGGCCCTGGACGAACCGCGATGCCGCTCTGTTCGCGGACTTTCCGCACCAGAAGTCGATCCAGCTCTCCGCCGTCGGCCGCCGGGAATCTGAGAAAATCCCACATCCCGGCCCAGCGTTCGTCGGGCCCGCAGCGCCGCAGCAGGACGTACGGTCCGCGACGCACCACGATCGCTACCTCATGACGGTCCTCGTAAACCGGTCGTCGCGCCGCAACGGGAATCTGTTGCTGCCACCCGTGGGCCCGTGTGGGACAAAGCATCGCCACGGGACACGCATCGCATTGGGGCGATCGAGGACGACAGACCTCGCTGCCCAACTCCATCAGGGCCTGATTGAATGCGCCCACGCGTTTCTGCGGCAAGATCGTGGTGGCAAACTCCCAAAGTGTTCGTTGACCGGCGGCGCTGCGCGGATCGTCGCGGTAGGCGAGCAAACGGCTGAACAGGCGGATCGTGTTGCCTTCCAGGATCGGTTGTCGATCGTCAAACGCGATCGACAGAATTGCGCCGGCTGTGTACCTTCCGATCCCGGGAAGTGCGCGGACCTGATCCACCTGTCGCGGGAATTGGCCTGCGTGTTGTTGGACGACGCGTCGCGCCGCCTCGTGCAACTGGCGAGCTCGGCGATAATAGCCTAGCCCTTCCCACAGTCGCAGGACTTCCTGTTCGTCGGCAGCTGCCAAATCGGCCACCGAGGGAAAGCGTGCCAGAAAGCGTTCAAAGTATGCCCGTACCGCATCGACGCGCGTTTGCTGCAGCATGATTTCGCTGACCCAGATTGCGTACGGGTCGCGTGTCCGTCGCCATGGCAGATCGCGCTGGTGTTGATCAAACCAGCGCAGCAGGCGACGGCGCAGTTCACGCTTCCAGGCGGGATCCGTCACTCCGCACGCCCATCGTTGCTCCGAATCGGCAGACGATTTCATCGATCCTGCAACTCCTCATTCGTGAAAGTCGTCGACTGTGGTACGATGGGTTCTACTCGATATGTTCCCCCAATACGACAGGAGGTATCGGTCATGGCAAAGATCGACTGGAGTTATCACCGACCGGGCTGAAAGACGTGCGCGAAGACGCAAGAGTTTCTTGCGGACGCCCGGATCGAGCCGGCTGAACAAGTCGACGCACGAAAGACGACTCTGAAGGAAAAAGACGCGTTGAAACTGGTGGAAGGAATCCAACAGGTTTACGCGGCCAAGGGAAAGCAAGTGGTCCATTTGGACCTGCGCAAAGAGGAACCCGATCGCGAGACTTTGAAGAAAGTTCTGCTTGGCCCGACGGGAAACCTACGCGCTCCCACATTGCGGAAGGGCAAAACTCTGATCGTGGGATTCGACGAGGCCACCTACGACAAGCTGCTCGGCGGAAAATAGCACCACGAGCGATCACACCCGCAGAACTTCTGGCCACAGCGAATCGCTGACCAGAAGTCCTGCGCGGGTGAGACGCAGGTGCGTCTCGTCGAAATCCAACAGCCCGAGCTGCCGGTACCGATGGAGCGATTCGCCGAGCAGTTCGGCGACGCCAAACCCCGTCTCCCGCTGAAATCGATTTGGATCGACTCCCTCGAGGCGTCGCAAGGCAAAGACGAGTTGTTCACGGGCGCGGTCTTCGGGGTCGAGTTGTTCCCATTCGGCGACGGGGGATTGGCCGGCGAGGACCCGTCGGATGTAAGTCGATGTGCTGCGATGATTCATTTCGCGGCGACCGTCCAGATGCCGAGCCGCGCCGGGGCCTGCGGCGTAGTATTCGCCCCCTGTCCAATAGATCTCGTTGTGACGACTGCGTGCTCCTGGACGGGCGAAGTTCGAGATCTCATAGTGCTCCCAACCGGCCGCCGTCAGTTCATCGATCGCCGTTTCGTACATCCATCGCTCGAGTTCTTCGTCAACCGGTTGCAATTGGTGCCTTTCTCGCAGGCTCCAGAAGCGTGCCCCGCGTTCGTAGGTCAAACCATATGTCGACAGATGCGGCAACTGCAGCCGCTGCGCCTCCGCGAGGTCTTTCCGCCATACCGCGCGAGACTCGCCCGGCACAGCGAAGATCAGATCCGCCGCAAGATTCGGGATGTATTGCCGAGCGACATCGATCGCGCGATTGATGTCGGCTGCCCGATGGTCCCGCTCCAACAATCGTAACTTGTCGGCATTGAACGATTGCACTCCCAGACTCAATCGATTCACGCCGTAATCGGTCAGGATGCGAAGTCGAGTGGAGTCGACATCCACCGGATTCGCTTCGACACTGAATTCTCCATCCGCCGATCGCACGAACCAGTGTGTCACCAGTTTGAGCAATCGTTCGAGCTGATGCGGGGGGAGATGCGTCGGCGTGCCGCCACCGAAGTAGAGCGTCGCGACCGGCCGCGCCGTTTCCAGGCTGCTCAATTCGCGCTCGAGCGCCCCCAGGTAGTCTTCGATCAGGTCGTCTCGGCCAGCCGCGACTGTAAAATTGCAGTATCCGCATCGATGACGACAGAAGGGCACGTGGACATAGGCGGCACGCATGGCAAGGAGCCTGTCAGATCCACAGGTGCAGTCGTCCGTCGAGCAAATCCGGGAATGCCTTGCGGACGAACCGTTCGATTTGGCGCGCGTGGTACCGAGTACTGAAGTGCGCGGCGATGATCAGCCGATTCTGAAACCGATCGGCCCGGGCGACAAGATCATCCAGATGGATATGTCCCAGCTTGTGGATTTTCTGCCGGCGGTGGCCGGGAGCGACAAATGTTAATTCCGTGATCAGGACCTCGGCTTCGTACATCTCGGGATTCTGATCCAACCCTTGCGGTGTACTGTCGCCCAAGTACGCGAGTTTGGCCAGGCGTTGTTCGTAGGTCACGTCTTCGCCGGCCAGACGCAGATCCCGAATCTGTTCCCCGGAAAGCGAACGGTATTCCGGTTTGAGTTTTCGCCGGCGCTCCCAAACCACGTAACCGAGCGAAGGCAGTGTGTGGGAGGTCGCACAGGCTTTCACCACCAGTTCGCGCGACAATTCAACCTCTTGGCCGGGCGACAACCCGATCAACGTGCACGGCAACCGTCCACGATCCAGACGACTAAACGCATGCAGGACGCGCTGCACCTGCTCGACGGCAACGGCGGGCAGGTAAATCGTCGGGGGATCCATTTTCATCATCCGCCGACGAGCAACGTAGACGGGGATCGCTGCGACATGGTCGAGGTGCGTGTGGGAGATAAACCACGTACTCGTCCCCATGAACTCCCAGGGTTGAGCCCCCAGATCGAAACCCAGTTTCATTTCGGGGATCCGCCAGTAGGTCTGGACCGCGGCCCGCGAGTAACCCTCGATCGTCAGGTCGTTGTGAACGAGTGAGCGGAAAGGAACGTTTTCGATCATGATCGCTGTGCGCTGTTCCGCGCAATGCGGCCGTCGGGTGGATCTCAGAAAAACGGCTGAGTCTAACGTCCGTAGGACACGGGAGAAAGGGGCCTCGGGCCAATCTGTGCCTGGAGGACCGTGATGGCTCGCTGCAAATGCGGATCTTCCATCGCTTCGGCCGGCTTGTCCGATTCGTCTGCCGCGGTCGTCGGTGCCGACTGAGGGAATTCGCGCAGTCTTCGATACTCCACCAATCGCAGATACTGTTCATCCGTCAGCGAAATCCGATTCTCCGCCGCCGGTTGAACGCCCCATTCCTGTTCTTCGCCCGCATTCCGATGCCGGTGTATGTTCTTGCCGCTAGGCCGCCAGTAGGTTTGCGTCGTCAGTCGAATGGCACTCCGGCCTCCCTCTAACTCAAGTACATTCTGCACCGTCCCTTTCCCCCACGTTCGTTCGCCGACGATCGTGGCACGATCATAATCCTGCAAACACGCCGCAACGATCTCGCTGGCGCTGGCGGAAAATCGGTCAACCAGGACAACAACCGGCAGACTCGAATCGATGATGGCTGGAGACGTCGATTCGTAATTCCGATACTGGGCCGGATCGCGACCGCGCGTACTGACAATCAGTTTGCCCGCCGGGAGGAACATGTCGCACACTTCCACGGCTGCCGTCAAGAGACCGCCCGTGTTCCCTCGCAAATCCAAGATCAACCCTTCGATTTGACCGTTGATTGACTGCAGCACGCGCAGCAGGTCTTCGGCCGTGTGATCTCCAAAGCTGGTCAAACGGACGTAACCAATTCGAGCGTCTTCCGCGAGCACGAACTTCCACAGCCCATCGGCTTGCCGGACGTCACCGCGAATCGACTCCACGCGAATCCGCGCCCGCGTCAACTTCAACTCGACCGGAGTCTCTGCCTCACGATGTCGGATCTTGATCCGGACTTCACTCCCGATGGGTCCGCGCATCAAATCCACGGCATCCTCCAGGGTGAAACCTTCCGTGCTCTGGCCTTCAATCTCCAGAATCACATCGCCAGCCCGCAACCCTTTTTCGTGAGCGGGCGAATTGGGCACCGGACTCAACACGGTCAGTTGGTCGTCCATGAGGCCGACCTCAATTCCGATCCCGCCAAATTCCTGCTCGATATCGACGCGAAACAGATTGTAGTCTTCGGGCGGGATGTAACCCGAATAGGGATCCAGTTGATTCAGCATCCCATTCAGTCCGCCCTCAAATAGCGTGCGACTATCGACGGGCTCGACATAGTACTCGGAGATCTTGGCAATCGACTCCGAGAGAATCCCGGCGTACCGATTGCGTTTTGCCTCGCCGTAACAAATCAGGGAGACCACGGCGGTCAGAATCAAAATCGTGAGATTCCTCGACGGCACTGCGACGCACTCCCGTGTTCAATCAGTCGGCGAAATCGATCCGTGAGGGTGTTGACGGCCAAGCGAACCCGACCGACGGCCGTCAAAGTCCGAGCAGCCGTCACAAGCCCCTGTGGCCGGGACGGCGAATCCGCCGAGTTCGACCGGTCGTTCGGTGTGGGTCCGGTATAATTCTGGGAGGTTTCTGCGCTCGAACGTGGCTTTTCACGCTCTTGCCGGCACTTCAGCCGCCAGGCGGCGGCCGGGTCGGGCGACGTTCCGAACATCCGGTCGCGGAGCTGCTACGCCTCGACTTCCCCTTCAGCCTGTGGAAAAAATGGGAGGAGCTTCGTGCTGCCGGGCGTGGATTCCGCAAGACCCGTGGGCAAAACGGCACCAGCCACGTTTTTTCGACTCGCTGCCAGATCGGCCTGTTGCCTGATCATAGCAGAGCGGTCTGTTACGTACCATTCGATCCGCGTGGGTCCATGAGTCGTCGTCGAGTCATTTTTTTGTGTGTGATCACCGCCGGATGTCTGGGAGGCGTCCTGGGGGGCTGTGACGGACTGTCGTTTCGTTCGCCTCCACCCCCGCCATCGCTCGCCGAACGACAACAGGCGATCACGACCACGCCGACTTCGACCGTAGTCCCCGACCAGCCGTCACCCGAGGTCGATCCGCCGGCTTCGCCCACGACCGCAATCCGACCCTACACGGAGTGGACGTTGCCGGAGCTGGCTGCGGACTCGCTGGGGAAGATCGGTCCCGAAGCGGTGCCGCGACTGTCCGACCTGTTGCAGGATCGCGATCCCGAAGTCCGCCAAGTCGCGGCGCGGATCCTCGCAAGAATCGGCCCCGACGCCGCCGCTGCGGTGCCGGATCTGATCGAGTTGCTGCAAGACCCGCATCCACAGGTGCGACGCGCTGCCGTTCGCGCGCTCGGTCAGATTGGTCCGCAGGCCGGCGCCGCCGTCCCGGCGCTCCTGCAGCTGCTCGACACGGATTCTGCCGCAACCCCAACTCGGGACAGGATGCCGTGAACTACTTCGCCCATGGTCGGCTGGTGCTCGACCAACCGTATGTGCTTGCGGGCACCGCCGTTCCGGATTGGCTGAGTGTGGTTGATCGGCGTGTCCGCGTCCGATCGGTCGCGGCGCGCCCTTTCTTGACGTCGTCGGACCCGATCGTGGCGCAGATCGCGGCGGGAATCGTCCGACACCATGCGGATGACGACTGGTTTCACCGCACGCGCGCCTTCGCCGAACTCTCCTGGAACTTCACCGCTCAACTGCGCGATCGCTTGCCGCGCGATGATGGCCTGCGCCCCAGTTTCCTCGGCCATATTCTCGTTGAACTCCTGCTCGACGCGGCTCTGATCGAGGCCGATCCGCAACAGTTGGACGAGTACTATCGGGCGATGGACGGGCTGGATGCCGAACGGATTGCCGCCGCGGTCAATCAGATGGCTCCCCGGCCAGCGGAGCAACTGGCCGCGTTTATCCCGTTGTTTTCGGCGGAGCGGTTCTTGTACGACTATCAGCAGGATGCCAAACTGCTGTACCGCCTGAATACGGTGATGCGACGAGTCGGGTTGCCCGTGCTGCCCGGGGAACTGTGCCGTTGGTTCCCCATCGCCCGACAACAGGTTCGTCAACGTCTGCACGAACTACTGGAGCAACCGACCGACCCGTGACGCCGAACGTCCGGCCGCGCTCCTTACTGAAATCAGCTTGTACCAAATTTCCGTACGTCCCCTGTAAATCCGGCAGTGATGCTGCATGACACGACTGCTGCACTGCACGGGACCAGCGAACCAGGAGTAACCCGATGAAATACGGTATGAATCTGTTGCTGTGGTCCGGTGAAATGCATGAGGACCTGCTGCCCGTGCTGGAAGACTTAAAAAAGATGGGCTACGACGGCGTGGAACTGCCCATGTTCCATCTGGACGTCGATCAGTGGGCTTCTTGGGCCCCGCGGTTAGACGATCTGGGCCTGGAGCGCACTGCGGTTACCGTCCGCGGGGTGGAAGATAATCCGATTAGCTCCGATCCCGCCGTACGTGCGCTGGGTGTGCAGAACAACCGGCTTGCGCTCGAATGCTGCCAGGCCGTGGGAGCGAAGGCTTTGGTGGGTCCTTACCATTCGGCGCTCGGACACTTCAGCGGACAGGGCCCAACGGCGGACGAATGGCAGTGGGGTCTGGAAAGTATGCAACAGGTCGCGGAAACCGCCGAACAACTCGGTGTCGTTCTCGGACTCGAATACCTCAATCGGTTTGAAACGTACCTGCTGACCTGTGCGGCCGATACGATTCGCTTCGTCCAACAAGTAAATCGACCGAATTGCCGCATGATGTACGACACGTTCCATGCGCACATTGAGGAAAAATCCCCCGCCGACGCGATTCGCCAGTCCGCACCCTACACCGTGCACGTGCATATTTCCGAAAATGATCGCAGTACACCCGGCAGTGGGGGAGTCAATTGGAACGCTACCTTCGATACGCTGCACGAAGTCGGCTACGATGGATGGCTGATGATCGAAGCGTTCGGGCTGGCACTTCCGGAATTGGTTGCCGCCACGAAGATCTGGCGGAGAATGTATGACACGGAACGACAACTTGCCCAGGATGGCCTGACCTTCATGAAAGACCAGGTCGCCCAGCGCTGGACCAATTGACCACGCACGGACCGCATGTCTGACGCCGAATCGATTCGCCCATCCGATCCCTCACCCGACGAAGCTGCGCCAGCGCCGCTTTCGGTCGATCAGCTGACCCAGGCTTTCGCCCAACTGATGGGGAAAACGGACGGCGAAGCAGCAGCGGAAAGTCCACCACCCGAATCCGGGCCACCACTCGCGGTAGAAGACAACGACCCGGCACCAACACCGGCGGCTGTCGTCGAGGCAATTCTGTTCGTCGGACACCCACAAAATGAGCCGCTGAGCAGTCGCTTGATCGCCGGCTACTTGCGGGGAATCAGTCCCGGCGAAGTCGATGACCTGATCGAACAATTGAACGACGGGTACCGCAAGCAACTGGCCCCCTACCAGATTGTGTCCGAGGGCGCGGGCTACCGAATGGCCCTGCGTCCAGAGTTGAACCGGCTGCGAGATCGGTTTTTCGGCCGAGTCAAGTTGGCCCGGCTATCTCAGGCCGCCATCGATTTGCTGGCCATTGTCGCCTATCAGCAGCCCGTCTCACGCGCCGACATCGATCTACTCCGAGGCAAACCGTGCGGCGCCGTCCTGAACCAACTGGTTCGGCGCGAATTATTGCAGGTCGAGCGGACTACCGAAAAACCAGCTCGGACACTGTACCGGACGACAGACCGCTTCCTGGACCTTTTTGGCTTGGATTCCTTGGACGACCTCCCGCGTCACGAGGACTTCTTACGGGACTAACCCGCCGCGGACAGACTCCCGATGCACGTCCGCTTCTGCAAATTCTGGCTGAGGCCCGGTCCGTAGCCAAGACGTTTTGAACGTCGAACCTTGCGCGCAGCCCCCCGTAGGCAACGCGGGGACAGGCAATGCGGAGCGGCGCCCGACGCAGTCGCCCAACGCAGGGACAGGCAATGCTCGGTGGCCCAAGACGCCCCCCCTTTTAATCACGTCGTACCCCTCCAGCGTGAGCAGGGCTCCGGGTTAGCGGTAAGATTCTCCGTATGTCTCTGCCACCGCGGCCCCGTGGTTCGAGGAGCGAACCGGTTCCGTGAACCGGCCGCAGTCACCCTCGACCTGGCATTCTTCCCATTAATCCCAGTCCATTCATTTTACCCACCCAGGCAACCGCCGATCGGAGGGTGAGAGGAACTTGTGTGGAAGTACTGACGCAATGGTTTGTCGTTGGTAGAATCGAAGGACACTTCTCTGGGATCGTCGAGTACGAAGCTTCACGGGTCCGAGCCACGAAGTTGGAGATGATCAGGCCGGATGGAGATTCAGGGAGGTCAGCCGCTGCGGCGGACTGAGGTTGATCGACAGACACCAATCGCGACGTGTTTTCTGCTCAGCTCGACGAGGCCGTCTCCAATCGGATCGGCTGTCGGGAAAGTCCTGCAAACCACTCTTCCGGAAGCAGTTTCAGAATTAGCGAGACGGGGGCGCAAGTCCTCGGGGTGAACGGCAAATCCTCATACTCACACTGCCGCACGAAGACTTGGACCGGGTTCCAGGTCGGAAACACAGCATCGGGTGCGGCGGGATCTACGCGAACGGAGCTCACAGACTCAGATGATTCGAGTGATCTTGATCCGTCCTGGGATGACGGACTTCGATGAACAAGGGCGAATTAAGGGCCGGCTGGATATTCCGCTGAATGAATACGGAGCCGATCAGATTGTGCGAACGGCCAATGAGCTCGCCGATCAGGGGATCGAAGTCGTCTATACGGCACCCTGTCGCGCGGCGGAAGAGACGGCGGCCGTTTTGTCACGAACGCTGAAGGTCAAGTTGCGTCCGATTCGCAACCTGCACAACCTGAATCATGGTTTGTGGCAGGGCAAGTTGATTGACGAGGTTCGAGCCACCCAGCGGAAGGTCTACCGGCAGTGGCAGGAGCAGCCCGAAACGGTTTGTCCTCCCGAGGGGGAGATGCTCGGCACCGCTCGGCGGCGAGTCCAGTCGGCGTTAGAGAAAATCCTTCGGCGGCATCGCGAGGGAGTCGTGGCCCTGGTCGCTCCAGAGCCGCTGGCAAGTCTGGTCCGTTCTGAGCTTGATCGCAGCGACCTGGGGGACCTTTGGCGGGCAGAGACGCGATGTGGCAGCTGGGAACTGATCGAGATTCCCGGCCCTCAGCTATTTGCATGACCTCAAGATGCTCGGTACGCTTCAGCAAGTCGCGGGAGCGGACACAACAAGCCTCTCTTGCCTGTCTTTCCAGTTTCTGACGATAATCGAGGCGCCGGGCGGCTTGCGCCAGAGAAGGAAGGGTCCGGATCGCGAGAGCGACCCGACGGACGTTGGCGATCCAACGATCTGGCTTTCGGCTCTTTTTCCGTGAACCCGGTACGAAACATGTCCACGAACGTTCCTTCGTCTCGTTCTATGAAGCGACCCAAACGCGGCGTCCCCGAAGGCTTATGGCAACGGTGTCCCGGTTGTCAGGCAGCCATATTTCGCAAGGAGGCCGAGAAGCGACTCGGGATTTGTCCCGAGTGTGACCATCATTTTTATGTGTCAGCTCACGAACGAATCCGACAAGTGTTGGACGATGGAACGTTCGAGGAGTGGGACGCGGATTTGACACCGGCCGATCCTCTCGAGTTCCAAGATCAAAAGAGCTACCGGGAGCGGTTGGTCGCGGAACAGCAGCGGACGGGTCTTCGCGACGCTGCGATTACGGGAACAGGTATGATCCGCGCCCGTCGCGTGGCCTTTGGCGTCACCGATTCCGCATTCATCATGGGCAGTATGGGTTCGGTCGTGGGCGAGCGTTTAACTCGTTTGACCGAGCGTGCCACCGAGCAACAACTGCCACTGATCATCGTAAGCGGGTCGGGGGGCGGAGCAAGAATGCACGAGGGAATCCATTCCTTGATGCAGATGGCCAAGGTCTCAGCGGCGTTGGCGCGTCATGCACAGACGGGAGGATTGTTTATCTCCGTACTGACGAACCCGACCATGGGTGGGGTTGCAGCCAGTTTCGCTTCGCTCGGCGACATCGTGTTTGCCGAACCGCGGGCCTTGATCGGATTCGCCGGACCCCGCACGATCAAGGCAACAATCCGTATCGAACTACCCGAAGGTTTTCAGACAAGTGAATTCTTGCTGCAGCACGGTTTTATCGATCGGATCGTTCATCGAAGCCGCCTGAAGAGCGAAATTGCCCGCGTTATCGACTACTGTGGCAAGTAGACATGGGCCTGATCGATCAACTGAAATCGCTGCTTGAAGGCAAGCTGAGAGTCAATCAGCGATTCGAGATCCTGCGCGAAGCGGTCACGGGCACGATGTCGTCCTTCTACGTTGTGCGGGATCGAAAAACTGGCGACATCGTCGGTCTGAAAATCCTCGATAGCGAGAAAACTGCTTTCTTCGAAGCTCGCTTCAAGGGCTTGTCCAAGCCATCGGAAGGCGACATCGCGCGGCAAATCAATCACCCGCGCATCGTCAAGACGCTCGAGTCGGGTTTCACCGCGGAAGGACAGCCGTACATCCTGATGGAATACCTGGAAGGTCCCGTCCTCCACGCATTGGTCAAGGACCGTAGCCCTCTGTTGCAGGGGAACCGCTTGGCGCTGATTCGCCAAATGGCAGAAGCCGTCGGCGCCGTGCACGGC
The DNA here is from genome assembly GCA_964522605.1 of uncultured Pirellulaceae bacterium. Lineage (GTDB taxonomy): Bacteria > Planctomycetota > Planctomycetia > Pirellulales > Pirellulaceae > CAVZLD01. The sequence goes on along the minus strand of CAZFWV010000020.1, from coordinate 17,102 downwards.
GCGGGCTTCATTCACCGCGACATCTGCCCGCGGAATTTTATTTGTAGCAAGAAGGCCACGGAACTGAAGTTGATCGACTTCGGGTTAACTGTGCCGGCAACGCGCGAATTCATGCAACCGGGAAATCGCACGGGAACGCCTAGCTACATGGCTCCCGAAGTGGTCCGCCGCCGCCCCACCGATCACCGGCTCGACATCTTCTCCCTGGGCGTCACTTGCTACCACGTCTGCGCTCTCGAACTACCCTGGCCCGGACAGGACGTCTCGGGCATGGCCGCCATGCTTCACGACACGCAGCTCCCCAACGATCTCAAGGAAACCTGCCCCTGGGTCCACCCCCAATTGGCGGGTGTAATCATGGAGTGCCTGGCGATCGAACCCGCTCACCGCCCCCAAACAGCCGACGAATTCCTACGCGCCATCGCGCCCCTTCGCTCCGAACGCGCCTGACACCCCCTACCTGCGCATCTTCCCTCCCCCCGGCCCCCACACACCGTGCCTGTCCTCGCATCGGGGCCCTGTCCTCCAACGCATGGCCTGTCCTCGCATCGGGGCCCCCGGTTCAGTGCTAGCAATGCTGGTGCTAGCGGCCCATGGACGCAGTGCCTGTCCTGGGGTTGTGAATGGACGCAGTGCCTGTCCTGGGGTTGTGTCCTGGGGTTGTGTCCCGGGGTTGGGGACGCGAAGTCTCCGTTGGATGACCTGGGGTGGATGAGCCGGCGATTGCCACTGCCCCCAACAATCGAAAATCCTTGTTCGTCAATCTCCGTTTTCCCCGCCCCTGGACGTCCTACAGGGACTTGACCCCCCCACGATTCTCCAGTTGACTTTTCCGACCGTAGCGCGAGTCGGCAGAAGCTGACATGGACCCTGAGGTGGGGTTTCGGCAAGGCACACATTGAACGGGGCGGCCCGGTTTCCTATATTTACAGGTTCGCTTGGGCCATCGTGGGGATCGCTTGGCAGTGGATGTAGTGGAGTACGAGTTGAAATGACGATCGACAAGAGCCTGAAGATCCGACGAGGGTCTATCACCAGTCGGAATGTTCTGAAGCGTGTGGAGCGGGTTGCCAGGTTGCAGGAAACGGACCGATGGACCGAGGGCGACTCGGTGCTCGGCCTGCCAAAGGTCCGTGTGCAGAAGATCACGCTGAAGAAGAAGAAGAAGTCCAAGAAGGAAGAGACCGAGGCGGAGGCGAAGAAGTAGCCCGTCGGTGGCGCTTTGCGCCCGGCACTGGCCTACTCACGCGGGAGCCGTTGGTCGTCCTGA
>CAZFWV010000020.1:0-15732 GCA_964522605.1 uncultured Pirellulaceae bacterium | reverse complement strand
GTCCGGTAGCACCCGGTTGGGTTGTGGCTCTGCCGCACTGTGGCGGACGCCTTTCGTGGGCTGCATCTGTCGGAAATCCTTCGTGCATCGAGGACGATCGATCATGCGCATTCGACTGGATTACGGCCGTGAGGGCCTGGAAGTCGAATTACCTGGACTCAATCGGATTCAGTTGCTTTCCTATCGCGCTGTCGAACCGCTGCCCGATCCGGCGCGGACCTTGGAGCAGGCATTGCAGCAACCGATTGCCGCCCGTCCGCTGGCAGAATTGGCGCAAGGCCGTTCCGACGCGTGCATCGTGATCTGTGACATTACGCGTCCCGTACCGAACGAGCTGATTCTGACCCCCGTGCTGCAGATCCTGGAAGAGGCCGGCTTGGGTCCCGATCGAATCTCAATCCTGGTCGCCACGGGGCTGCACCGCCCCAGCACCGAAGCCGAACTGCTGGAGATGCTGGGCCCGCGGATCGTGGAGCGGTATCCGATCCACAATCATCATGGCCAGATCCTGGAAGAGCACGCGTACTTGGGCGACAGTCCGCGCGGCGTGCCGGTGTGGATCGATCGCCGATACGTCGAAGCGGATCTCAAAATCACCACCGGTCTGATCGAACCCCACCTGATGGCCGGCTATTCAGGCGGTCGAAAACTCATCTGTCCTGGCTTGGCTGCGCTGGAAACGGTCAAGGTTTGGCACGGCCCGGAGTTTCTCGAACACCCACGAGCCGACTGCGGGATTCTCGAAGGCAATCCGGTTCACGAGGAAAACACCTGGATCGCGCAACGTGCCGGATGTGATTTCATCATCAATGTCGTGATCGATTCCCAGCGCCGCCCCCTGAAGTTTGTCGCCGGCGATCTCCAGCAAGCCTTTCTGGCGGGCGTCGAGTTTGTCCGCGGCGTCGTTCGCGCAACGGTGCCGCAACCGGTCGACATCGTCATCACCAGCAGCGCAGGGTATCCGCTCGACACAACCTTCTATCAAGCCGTCAAGGGCCTCACCGGCGCCCTGCCGATCGTCAAGGAGGGGGGAACGATCATCCTGGCGGCAAGCATGGCTGAAGGAATTGGCAGTCAACAATTCCAACAGTTGTTCGAGGAAAATGACTCCATCGACGCGTTCATGCAGCGGATTCTCGGCCGCGATTATTTCGTGATGGATCAGTGGCAGTTGGAGAAGTTGGCGCATGTTCTGCGCAAGGCGAACGTGAAGGTCGTGACCGACGGCCTGCCGCAGGAGACCGTCGACCGACTGTTCGTCCAGAGTGCACCGTCTGTTGAACAAGCACTCCACGACGCGCTTCAGCAGCACGGCCCCCAAGCCGAAATCGCTGTCATCCCGAAAGGACCGTATGTGCTCGCGGAGGTAGGCACTCCGGCCTGATCAACGGGGCGCATATTGGCAAACAGTGCGACTTCAAGCGGCATCCGCGATAGGGAACCTGAACCTGCTCGCTGCTCGTCCGTGTCTTCGACGGGCGCAGGACAAAGCGGACATTCCGCTCATTCCTCGCCGCGCGTCAACTCGAGCGTGCCCCAGAGACTCGGATCGGACAAGAAAGGAAACTCCGGGCCCACGCTCAACGTCTGCCAGCCTTTTTCTCGATCGGTGACCGCGTAAGAGAAACCCAACCGTGGATGTTCGGCCGGATCGAACCCGGTGATGGCTTCCGCCGCGATCCACGCGTGCAACACATAACCATCGATTCGCTTCTCGCTCAGCACCCGCAGACTGCCCGGCGCCGCGGGCTTGGGAAGTTCCCGTGCGCGAGCAATCTCGACGAGCTGGGCAACGGGCTCGTTCAGCATTCGCCCCGCACCTTGGGGTAGGAACACAAATCGATGGCAGAATCGGCCCGCGCGATGGATGGTATGCGTGTCGCGCGTATCAATCAGCAGCGACAAACCATCGCTGTCCTCGACGCGCGACTCGCGACACCAGGGCGCCTGCTTCTTGCCCACGGTTCGCAGCCAGATCAGCAAACCGGTTTCATTCCACCCGATCCGCAGGTCCGCAAATCGCGGCCCTTGATCCAATTCGGCGTAAAAGCTGGGAACTGCAAACTGCTCGTCCAACTTGACACCTCGAGCGGTCCAGCCACCGGACGTGTACTGGCATGATACGCTGAAGCGGAACAAGAAGGCCGGCGAGATTAACGCATCGGACATGGTCGCATTCAGTGATCGAGGTGGATTTGGAGAAACAGGAGAAGACGTCATTACGTTGTCGCCCCCATCTGGTCTCTGGAACGACTTGGACCGCGCTTCTGACGACGCGTCGGCCGTTTCGCAATTCCCTGCACGTGTTGCCGCAGGAACTCTGCCAAGTCGCCCTGCCGCAAATCATTCGAGTGGCGGAACTTGAGCTTCACGACATCGACCTCCTCCGGCTGAGTGTCCAACTCGGGCTCGAATCCTAAGTGCGCAATTCGTCCGAGACCGAATTGACTCTTCGGCCCCTGCAGATTCAGGTCGAGCGAAGCGGGTCGTTTCGTGAACAGCGTTGCCCAGGGTTGTGGTTGACCGTCAACCGCGACATGCACGATCTGCTGGTTGTTCCAGACGAACTCGGCGCGCGAACCAGCCGCCTTCGTCAGCAAATCACATAGCTCCTCGAGCAATGGTGCTTCCCAGACCGCGGGCTTTCCCAGGGGGAAACCCCGACGCGAAAGGTGCCAATGCGGGCCAAGACGTTTCCATGGCATCAGCTCTTCCGGATTGGAGGCAGCTCGCTCGGCAAAGCTCTGAAAGCCCTGCACCGCCTGTTCCAGAAAGCCCCAGAATTCCGCTGTATCCACTTCGTCCAATGTGTGCGCGCGGACTTCAATTTCCTGCCAAGGACCGCGCAAGGTCTTGCATCGCACGCGCGGTTCGTTCCCGTAGATCGGCAGATCGTGCATTTCGTTGAGTGACTTCAGATTCAACTGGCTGACAATCGTTTCTCGGCGAAAGGTGCCTTTCGTGGTCCGGAACTTCATTTTCAACAGCCATGTCTCGCCCGTGATCGCGTGGAAAAACCAGCCATGGCTTTTCGTCGTCCCGGTAATCTCAACGACGGAGCGCGAATTCCAGTTCGTGTCGGCGAACGATCCCAACTCCTGAATGCGATCCACAACACGCTCGAGAATTCGACTGTCCCAGCGGCATGGTTCGCCCTTTCGCCCAACTCGATCTTCCAGATGCCAACGACGACCGTCAACTTCCCAGGGCATCTTGGCTTGCCGTCCGACGTCGGCGATGTCGAGGTCCCCGTCGCGCTCCTCCCAATCGCGCTGCGGATCGTAGACCTCGCGGCGTTGATAAGGCCCCCGATCCAGGACCGGTGCGAGAGCGACCGCCGTATGGCTGACCATCGGGACACAGTCCGCACTGTCGGTTTCACCAGCACGCAACCGCTCAACGATCTGTTCCGGCGTACCGCAGGCAACGATCTGGCCACCGCGCTCGCCTGCCTCCGGCCCCAAATCGATCACCCAATCGGCAGTCTTGATCACATCCAGATTGTGTTCGATCACAACCACCGTATTGCCCAAGTCGACCAGACGATTCAACACATTCAACAACTTGGCAAGGTCTTCAAAATGCAAGCCCGTTGTCGGCTCATCCAGCAGATAAAGCGTTCGACCTGTGTCGGGACGCGCCAACTCCGCGGCCAATTTCACCCGCTGAGCCTCACCGCCAGAGAGAGTGGGAGCCGATTGACCCAGCGTGAGATAATCGAGGCCGACGTCGCAGAGCGTCTGGAGAATCCGGCGGATCTTCGGCAGATGTTCAAACAGCCGCAAGGCCTCACCACAAGTCAAATCAAGCACATCGGCGATCGAGTGACCGTGGAAGTTGACCTGGAGCGTCTCGGGATTATAGCGTCGCCCGCGACACGTGTCGCAAGGCACCCAGACGTCGGGCAGGAAATGCATTTCGATTCGCAACTGCCCATTGCCTTCGCACGTCTCACAACGTCCTCCCGGCACATTGAAGCTGAACCGCCGCTGCGTATAACCGCGAAGCTTCGATTCTGGCAATTGAGCGTACAGGGAGCGAATCAGTTCGAATACGCCCGTGTAGGTCGCTGGATTCGAAGTGGGAGAATTTCCCAGCGGCTGCTGATCGACGCGCACCACCTTGTTGATGTGTTCGATGCCTTGAATCCGCTCATGAGCCCCCGGCAGCACACTGGCTCGATGTAGAGTGCGCGCAAGAGCGGCATACAACACATCATTAACCAAAGAGCTCTTGCCGCTGCCACTGACTCCGGTGACGGCCGTCAACGTACCGAGTGGAATCGTGACGGTCAGATCGCGCAGATTGTGATGGCGCGCGCCGTAGAGCGTTAGCACGTCGCGGCCAGCAACCTTTTTCTTTCGCGCTTTGACCGGCTTCTGAAGTGCACCCGCTTCTTCTTTTGAGACGCGCCGGTTGGACGGGATGGGCAAGCTCTTCTTGCCCGAGAGATAGGGACCCGTCACGGATGCACGTCGACGCGACAATGTGGCGGGTGAGCCCTGGGCCACGATCTGGCCACCCTGCTTGCCTGCCGCAGGGCCAAAGTCAACCAGATGATCGCTGCCGGAAATCACTTCCCGATCGTGTTCCACCAACACGAGCGTGTTCCCCAAGTCGCGCAACCGCGATAAGGCGTGCAACAGCCGATGGTTGTCCCGCGGATGCAGACCGATCGTCGGTTCATCCAGCACGTAGAGAACCCCACAGAGTCCGCTACCCAACTGACTCGCCAGCCGAATTCGCTGCGCCTCACCGCCCGAGAGACTATTGGCGGCTCGGGCAAGCGTAAGATAATCGAGTCCGACGTCGTTGAGGAACTCGACTCGATTGCGGATTTCTCGGAGCAGTTCCCCGGCGATTTTTCGTTCTCGCGCCGTCAGTTTCCATCCTTCGACCATCTTCTGGAGCTGGCCCAACGGCTGACGGCAAATCTGGTCGATCGACTGCTTGCGAAAGCGAGTCGCCGCCGCATCATCGCGCAGTCGACTTCCCCCACACGCCGAACATTCCACCTCATCGACCAGTCGATCCAGCTTCAATCGCAACGCGGGCGACAATCGCGCCGCCTCTTCCAAGGCCGGATAAAGTCCCTTGAATTGGAAACGGAACAGCGGCCTGACCCCTTCCGACTTCGAACCGGGTGCGTGGACGGAGAACCACGTTTCGTGCGTTCCGTGCAGCAGGATCCTGCGCTGGCGGGCATCCAGCGCATCGAAAGGAACATCGAGCGGTACCCCGGTCCCCTCCGACAACGCCTGCAACATGGATCGGGAGACGGCGCTATCGAGCGCGGGCCATAGTTGCAGAGCCCCTTCGGCCAACGTCAGGTGGCGCTGTCGGATCAAGGCCGAGGGATTCGCACCGGTCTGTACGCCCAATCCTTCGCAGACCGGACACCACCCCAAGTGACTGTTAAACGAAAAGCTGTGCGGCGTCAGTGGCTCAAAACTTCGTCCACATTGCTGGCAGACACGGTGTTGACTGTGAGTCTTCGTGGGCCATCGTTCTTCCGGCAGTTTGTCCGCCGGCCACGCCACCTGCAGCACTCCTCGCCCCAACGAAAGTGCCGCCTCGACACTCTCGGCGATCCGGCTCCGCGAAGCCGCACGCACGGTGATCCGATCCACGACCACTTGCACGTCATGCCGGCGACGTCGATCAATCTGCGGAGCCTCGTCCAGCGAATGGGTCACTCCGTCCACGCGAATGCGCAGGTATCCCAGCGACCGCAACTCCTCCCACAGAGTTTCGTAGCGCTGGCCCACTTCCACCGTGACCGGAGCCATCAGGAACAGGCGTGTCCCTTCCGGTTCCGCCATAATCTTGTCACAAATCTCATCCGCCGTCTGCGTTCCCACGGGCAGATCACAATCGGGACAATGCGGTGTCCCCAATCGCGCCATCAGTACACGCAGGTAATCGTAAATCTCCGTCGAAGTTCCAACGGTGCTGCGCGGAGTATTCCCTAGATTCTGTTGCTCGATCGCAATCGACGGCGAAAGCCCTTCGATGTGTTCCAACTGCGGCTTCTGCATCTGGCTGACAAACTGCCGAGCGTAGGAACTGAGGCTTTCCACATAGCGGCGTTGACCTTCCGCGTAGAGCGTATCCATTGCCAGGGAGCTTTTGCCGCTGCCACTGGGACCGCAAAAAACCGTCATTTGGTCGCGCGGCAGCGTTAAATCGACATCTCGCAGGTTGTGCTGGCGGGCGCCTTGGATCCGAATCTGCTGCGCTGCTCCGTTCTGGCGGGAGGGACGGCGTCGGCTCTGCTTCGAAACCTTCTTGGTCGTTCGACGTCGTTGCGATTTCAAATTCAAGACCTGCTTCAACGCTCGACCGGTGTGCGACGCCGAACAACGAGCGACCTCTTCGGGCGTTCCTTCGACGACGATTTGACCGCCGGCGGCACCTCCTTCCGGCCCCAAATCGATGATCCAATCCGCCGTCTTAATCACATCCAGGTTGTGCTCCACCACCACGACCGTGTTGCCGGCCACCACGAAACCATGCAAGACGCTGAGCAACATCTCGATATCGGCAAAATGCAGACCGGTGGTCGGCTCGTCCAGCAGGTAGAGTGTCTCGCCGGTGCTCTTCTTGACTAACTCCCGCGCCAACTTGATCCGCTGCGCCTCGCCTCCCGAAAGCGTGGGAGACGGTTGACCGATCTTCAGGTAATCGAGCCCGACATCGTGGAGCGTCTGCAGTTTATGGCGGATCTTGGGATGATTCTCAAAGAACGACAACGCCTGCTGAACATCCATCTCGAGCACATCGGCAATCGATTTGCCCTTAAATCGCACGCCCAATGTCTCGCGGTTGAATCGGTGGCCTTCGCAGACCGGGCAGGTGACCCAGACATCGGCGAGGAAATCCATCTCCAACTTGGTGGAGCCATTTCCCTCACAGGCCCCACAACGGCCTCCGTCCACGTTGAAGCTGAATCGGCCGGGCTTGTAACCGCGCTGGCGAGACTCGGGCAACTGCGTGTACAGCTGACGAATATCATCGAACAGCTTGATGTACGTTCCGGGATTGGATCGCGGAGTTCGACCGATGGGCGACTGGTCGATTGCGATCATTTTGTCTAGATGCTGCAGGCCCCGAATCGCGTCGTGATCCCCCGGCTCCCCTTCACCAAAGTTGAGATCGCGGCGAAGCGCCTCGACCAGGATGTCACTCACCAACGAACTCTTGCCCGAGCCAGAGACACCGGTAACGCAGACGAAGGCACCCAGCGGAATATGCACGTGGATGTTCTGCAGGTTGTTGTGTCGAGCTCCCGCGATCGTCAGCCAGTGTTTACCCGGCGGCGTCGGTTCCGGCATCTCCAGTGATCGACGCCGCGGTTTTCGGCGGATTGCGGTGGATTCATCGGGCGAGCCGGCCGGTTTCACCTCATCGGGCGGACGCGCGTCCTTCGCCAGACGACGCTCGGAAGGAACTGCGATCTGCCGTTTTCCGGAGAGAAACTGACCGGTGACACTGTCCGACTGACGAATCACTTCGGCAACCGACCCCGAGGCCACGAGCCGACCGCCACGGACACCGGGTCCGGGACCGAAATCCAGCAAATAGTCACTCGCCCGCATCGTTTCTTCATCATGTTCGACAACGACAACCGTGTTGCCCATGTCGCGCAGTCGACCAAGTGTGCTCAACAGTCGATCATTGTCCCGGGGATGCAGACCAATCGATGGCTCATCCAGGATGTACAACACGCCAACCAATCCGCAGCCAATCTGGCCGGCAAGACGGATGCGTTGGGACTCGCCGCCGGAGAGCGTCGGCGCCGATCGATCGAGGCTGAGGTAATCGAGTCCCACGTTGAGCAAGAAACCAAGTCGCCCCCGGATCTCTTTGAGCACTTCCGCCGCAACCACACTGCGAGTCTCGTCCAATTGAAGTGCGGAGAAGAAATCGGCCGCTTCCGCCACGGTCAATTGACAGACCTCGGGAAGCGAACGAGACGGGCGCGGCTCAAATGCCGAATGAACGCTCGTCACCGTCACGGCACAAGCCTGCGGATTGAGCCGTTTGCCTTGACACGCGGAACAAGACCCCGTGCTCATGTAGCGTTCCAACTGGCGAATCTGCATCCGACTCTTGCTCGATCGGTACTTCGAAAGCAGATCCGGAATAATCCCTTCGAATTGGCCGCCATACTTGACAGGCGAATTGCCGCCTCGCCAGGTGAACGTGATGTGCTGATCGTCTGCACCCCATAGCCAGACGTTTTGCAGCGACGAGTGCAAGTCGCGCCAAGGGGTCTCCAACAGCATGCCGGATGGCAGATCGCGGATCCGCTCCACAGTGTCCGCAACTCCCTGATAGATGTGACGGCGCCAGCGCCCCAGCTCCTTCCAGGGTCCGATCAACGCAAAGCAGCCCTGCTTGAAACTGCGAGTTGGATCCGGAATCAGCAAGTCGACATCAAAGGAAAAGCACTGCCCGAGTCCATCACACTCCACGCACATGCCTTGCGGGCTGTTAAAGCTGAAAAGCTGGGGTGATGGTGCTTCAAAACTGATCCCGCATTTGGCGCAGGCAAAATCAACCGACATTATGATGTCATTCCGGCCCGCCGCCTTCCGCGCCGATCGGCGCCGGTTGGTCGGTCGTTCCTGGGGACTGGCCGCCTCTTCGTCCGCCGCTGCAACGACCAGGGTACCTCGGCCAATCTTCAGCGCCACGTCCACGGCCTCTGCCAATCGCGGACGCACGGACGGCTTAATCGCCAGACGATCCGTGACGATCTCGATATCGTGCCTCATCTGGCGGTCGAGTTGCAGGTCGGAGGAGAGAGACACAACCTGGCCGTCGACACGAGCACGTACGAATCCCTGCTTCAGGTAATCCTCGAACAGATCCCGGTACTCCCCCTTCTGACCACGGACCACCGGAGCCAGAATCAACACCGATTTTCCAGAAGGCAGGGCCAGAATCTGAGCCAGAATCTGCTCCCGTGATTGCGCGGTGACCGGCTGGCCGCAGCGTGGGCAGTGCGCGTCGCCGACGCGGGCATAGAGTACGCGCAGGTAATCGTAGATCTCGGTGATCGTGCCGACTGTTGAACGCGGGTTCGTCCCGGCGGACTTCTGCGAGATGGAAATCGAGGGACTCAAGCCGCCGATGAAGTCCACGTCGGGCTTCGGCATCTGCCCCAGAAACTGCCGGGCGAAACTGGAAAGGCTCTCGACGTAACGTCGCTGACCTTCCGCGTAAAGCGTGTCGAAAGCCAACGAACTCTTGCCCGAACCACTCACGCCCGTCAGGCAAATGAGCTGATTCCGCGGCAAAACAACATCGACGTCGCGCAGGTTATGCTCCCGCGCTCCCTTAATCACAATATCGGAGTTGGGCATGCCAAGTAAAAAACGAACCGAGTCGTTGCTGACGTGTTGGGTAAACGGGATATTGTAGAAAGCCACCCCGACTGAAAGTAGCCCTCCGCGTGGGGCTCCAGCAGCCTTCATCCCTCGCACTGCCGACCAGAGGATCTTCGATGTTCGATCGACCCACTCGCCGAGGTCCAAGAAACACCGGATGCGATTCGACCGCGGCAATCCTGGGAATCTGGCTGATAAGCATTCTGCCGGCGCGCGGTTTCGCGGTGAATCCTGACGAGGCGGTTTCACTTCCTGCCGGTGTCGAGGCAGTCTGGGATCTCGACAAAGCTCATCACGAGACCACCATTACTCGACAGCGTTTCTGCATCAACGGTCTGTGGCGATGGCAACCGGCGGAGTCGTCGGTGCAAGCAGTGCCGAGCCGGCACTGGGGTTACTTCAAAGTTCCCGGGTGCTGGCCGGGCATCACCGACTACATGCAGCAGGATTTTCAGACGCTGTACCCGCATCCGAGCTGGTCGTCGACAAAACTCGCCACCGTGACCGCCGCCTGGTATCAGCGCCAGATCCACATCGACCCAACATGGAACAGCGGACAAGTTCTCGTCGCCGCCGATTGCCTCAATTCGTACGCCGCAGTTTTTGTGGATGGCGAACGAGCGGGAGAGATGCGATTTCCGACCGGCGAGGTCGACATCACAGCGTTTTGCCAACCCGGTGGCACGCACACGCTCAACCTCTACGTGGCCGCAATGCCGCTGAAGAGCGTCATGCTTTCCTTCCGCGACACGGCTTCCGTGCAGGAGGCGCTAGGGACAGTGGCCCGACGCGGACTGTGCGGCGATGTCTGGCTGATTCGTCGACCATCCGGAGCTCATCTCACGAATACCCACGTTGCACCCTCTGTGCGCAATTCGTCGATCACCTTAACCGCGGAATTGGAAGAGCTGCAGCCCAATACCGAGTATTCCCTGCGGGCCGACATCTCCGACCGGGGTGAGCCGGTTGCTGCATTCACAAGCAATCCATTCCAAGCCAGCGATCTAAGCGGCGGTCGCATTTCCTTCACCGAGAAGTGGGAACCGGATAAGCGATGGGATCTCCACACTCCAGAAAACCAGTTTACCATCTCATTCGTGCTGCTCGATTCGCGGGGCAATACGCTCGATGTGAGCCATTCGGAGTCATTTGGTTTTCGTGAGTTCTGGATCAGCGGCCGCGATTTTTATCTGAACGGAACGCGCATTTTTCTCTCCGCCCTGCCGCTGGATAACGCCCAGGTGGGTGCCGCCCTTGCCTCGTACGAAGGCGCGAAAGAGAGCTTGCTGCGATTGAAGGAAATCGGAATCAACTTCGTTTACACCCACAACTACGGTTGCGAACCCGGGACACATCTAAGTTTCGCCGAAATCTTGAAGGCTGCCGACGATGTGGGGATGCTCGTCGCTCTGTCTCAACCTCACTTCGGTCAGTACGACTGGCAGTCGGCCGATGCGGAGCAGACGAATGGGTACGCCCGTCATGCGAAAGAATATGTGCATGTAGCGGGAAACCACCCTTCGGTCGTGATGTACGCGATGAGCCACAACGCCACGGGATATGCCGAAGACATGAATCCCGAGATGATCGACGGCAAGACGGCGCACCGCGATTCCTGGGCTCGGCGAAACGTTGAACGAGCAGTGCGCGCCGCCGCGATTGTTGAACAGCTCGACCCGCACCGGATTGTCTATCACCATTCTTCCGGCAATCTGGGTCCCATGCATACCACGAATTTCTACACGAACTTTGCTCCAATTCAGGAACTGTCAGACTGGTTTGAACACTGGTCGAACAACGGTGTCAAACCGCTTTTCACCTGCGAATACATGGTGCCCTGCACTTGGGATTGGACGATGTACCGGGGCTGGTACAAAGGCCGCCGCGAGTTCGGCAGCGCAACCGTGCCTTGGGAATTCTGTCAGGCCGAATGGAGTGCGCAGTTTCTGGGCGATCGGGCTTACCGGATTAGCGATGCCGAAAAGGCAAATCTTCGTTGGGAAGCTCAGCAGTTTCGCGCTGGTCGACTGTGGCATCGGTGGGATTATCCGTACCAGGTCGGCAATAAAGTCTTCGAGGATCAGCACGAAGTGATCGCCGCCTACCTCACCGACAATTGGCGCGCATTCCGAACTTGGGGCGTCTCGGCGATTTCACCTTGGGAGCACCACTTCTACTGGACCCTGCGACCCGGTGTCGATCGAAGCCGAAAAGAATTGCCGGTGGATTGGGAACAACTGCAGCGACCCGGCTTGAGCCCCGACTTTCTCGACCATCGGTACGAACGAGTCGATCTGGCCTACGAGCGCGATGATTGGATCGCGACCGCCGATGGCCAGGCGATTCTACGAAACAACCGTCCACTGCTGGCGTACATTGCCGGGAAACCGTCAGCTTTCACGAGCAAGGAGCATCTTTTCTATCCCGGTGAAGCGTTCGAAAAACAGCTGATCGTCATCAACAACTCGCGGGCTCCCATCACTTGTGATTGCCAATGGACCTTGACGACGGATTCCGCCGTCGTCGGCAACGAGCGAGTGAGCGTCGAGACGGGGCAGCAGGCACGCATCCCGCTGCGGTTCGTCCTGCCTGACTCCCAATCGCCCGGCCAACTCAAGCTGGAAGCAACTTTCCAATTCAGCAATGGAGAGACCCAATACGATCATTTCACGATCGACGTTCTCCCTCTGCCCGAAGTCGATGGAAGGCCATCGGTTCGGATCGCGCTCTTCGATCCGCACGGCGAAACGACTCAATTGATGACCGCAATGGGCGTCAGTTATCAGGTGGTTTCGGCTGAGACGGACCTAACAGATTTCGATGTGCTGATCGTGGGCAAGCAAGCGCTGACCGTGAGTGGAGCCGCTCCAAATATCCAGCGCGTTCGAGACGGTCTCTTTGTGCTTGTGTTCGAGCAGGAGCCGGATGTACTTCAGAAGCGACTTGGATTCCGCATCGCCGAATATGGATTGCGGCAGGTGTTTCCGCGGATCCCGGATCACCCCGTGCTTGACGGTTTGACTGTCGAGCACCTGCGCGACTGGCGAGGGGATTCGACACTGCTGCCACCGCGACTCAAGTACGAGTTGAGTCCGCAGTACAACAATTCACCGACCGTCAAGTGGAGCGGGTTAGCTGTTCCCCGCGTTTGGCGCTGTGGCAACCGCGGCAATGTTGCTTCCGCCTTGATCGAAAAACCGGCACGCGGCGATTTCTTGCCCATCATCGATGGCGGCTACAGCCTGCAGTACAGCCCGTTGCTGGAGTACCGCGAAGGAAGCGGAACGATTTTGTTCTGCCAGACGGATGCTACGGGGCGCACGGAGAACGATCCCGCTGCCGCCCGACTCGTCAACAACCTCCTCACCTACGCCACAGATACGTCACTGCAGAATCTGCAACGCGCGCGGCAGGCCACATACGTGGGTGATGAGATCGGACGACGACATCTCGAATCGATCGGCATCCGGTTGCACACGGCTATGACGGAGGATTCGCCGACCGATCAAGTATTGATTCTTGGACCCGACGCCGATGAGCAATGGGCCGATCGAACGGCACGGATTTCGGACTTTTTGCAGCAAGGTGGCCGCATCGTGTGCCTTGGTCTGGATGAAGATGCAGCCAACCATTTGCTCCCGTTTTCGGTCCGCATGAAGACTGACGAACACATTGCGGCCTATTTCGAGCCGTTCCCCGCTGGCTCGCCGTTTGTCGGCATCGGCGCGGCCGACCTTCATAACCGCGACCCACGAAATCTGCCGCTCCTTTTGGATGGAGCGACGGTCTTTGGCAATGGCGTGCTGGCGACAGCGAACAACCATCAGGTGGTCTTCTGCCAGTTCTTGCCGTTCGCAATCGCCGACGACAATCGAGTGACGACTGACGAGCGCGGGATGCTGATGTTCGGGGATCAATACAGTCTGAAACGGACCTACCGCCGTTCTTCTTATCTGCTGACTCGCCTGCTGGCTAATCTCGGTGTACGTGGCGCGACGCCGCTGCTGGACCATTTTGGATCGCCTGCTGACGTCCGTCCCGAACCGCTCGACACAACCTCACACGGCCGTTGGTCCAACGGTTTGTACCTCGATCAGCCCGTAGAATGGGACGACCCCTACCGATTCTTCCGCTGGTAGACGACACTGCCCAGTCTCGCGATTCCGGAGAAAGAGCACGAACAGAGAGACTATTTGCGCTACTACAGATCGCGCAAACAGAAGCACAGCGTTGCGATACTGATGGAGAGGATCAGCGGTGTACCATAGCCTAGTAGGATCCGACGGAGTGAAACGTCGGTGAAATCCTTCGTCGGGTTGAAGAAGTCGTCGTCGCGCGACTCGGGCACACTGGTACCGCTTCCGAGAGAACTGAAGAAACGCAACGCGTCGGCCAAAGCGGCTTCGGGATCCGCTTCCGATTCCGCCGTCTCGCCTTCGCGCCAGGGCTGCCGTAGTACTGTGGGTAAGGCCTGAGTCAGGCTGATCGGTGAAAACTCCTCGAGCGAGAACGTATGAAGCAGCAGGTTCACGGGAAACCAGAGAAACACAAGCACGATCAGAGCGAGCCACGTATTTCGCAAGGCAGTGGCCAGCAGAAATCCGACGGAAACCAGAAAGGCCAGGACCAGGGCAACAACCGTCAGTGACGAAACGACTCCGTACACGGTAATCTTATCGGGTGCGGCGGGTCGCTCAGCCAGCGATACAATGGCGATCGCGGGCACGGTCACGAGCAAGAAGACGCTGAGGACCAACGTTACACGCGCAGACCAAGTCGCGAGCAGATACGCATGGCGTGACACCGGTCGACTCAGAAAAGAATCGGCCACGACCTCGGCTTGGCTACCCGATGCAGGGCCGACGCTCAACATCATAACCACCAGCGACCACGGAAAGACCAAGTAGGGGAAGAGCAGAACGGCGATCAGGGGCGCCGCCTGAAAATCATTCCAATGAGACAGGATTTGGATCAGCGCCAGCAGGGCCGTCGCCAGAATCCACATCCGCACGAGCCAACTCGACCACAAGACACGCAGATCATGGCGATAGACCGCCAGGAACGGCATGCTGCTCGTCCTCAACCTGGAGATGAAATCGTTGAAAGCCATGCGCTTCGTCCTCTTGCAGTAGCTGTAGATACACGTTTTCGGTTTCGTTTGAATCAGAACGAATCGCTTGCAGCGCTAGCCGATTCGCATCGAGGATCTTCAAGATTTCCGCCACCGTGGCGGCTCGATTCACCGACTCAGCCAACTGGACCACGATGACGCTGGTGGCGTCGATCCACGGTTTCACCCCGTCGATCCGTTCCAGCTGCTGGACTGCTCGCTGGACATCTTCGGGATTCCCTTCCACGTCGACACGAAACGTGTTCCGCTTGAGCCGGCGTTTCATATCGAGCATCGAACCATGAAATACCATGCGTCCTTCGTGCATCACTCCAGCATGTGTGCACACCTGATCGATGTCACTCAAGATATGCGTGGCGACAACGATCGTATGAGTCCGGCCCAAGTCGCGTATCAGGTCGAGAGTGAAACGTCGTGCGGACGGATCGAGTCCGGCCGTTGGTTCGTCCCAGATCAATAGCGGCGGATCTCCGATCAGTGACGCGGCGATTCCCAGCCGCGTATTCATTCCCGTAGAGAATGTCTGGATCTTTTGGCTTGTTGCACCAAGCAGTCCCACGGCGCGCAGCAACGACGCCAATCGTGGCCGACGTTCTTGCCGAGACATGCCACACAGTTGACCCAACAGATCCAGATATTCCACGGGACGCAGATGTCCCGGCAACTTGGGGTTCGTGGGCAGATAGCCAATTGCCCGTCGCACGGCCACTCGATTCGCACCGCACGACATGCCAAACACCTCAGCCCGTCCGGCCGTCGGCCGATGCAGCCCTAGCAACAAGCGGAGCGTGGTGGTCTTTCCGGCTCCGTTCGGACCAAGCAGGCCGAAGATGGCGCCCTGCGGAACCTGCAAATTCAGGTCATTCACCGCCACAAGGCGATTCGCGTAGATCTTGGTCAGTCGTTCGGTTCGGATTGCCAGTGTCACCGCAGACTCCTCAACAAGAGAACAGACGTCCTCTCCAGTGTAGTTCGCGGGACGACGTCGAATCTACGGTTCCTTGTGCACGAATGGACGGGAATCCACTCGCCAACTCCCGCCCGCCCATTCGATGTGACCCGACGGTGGTTGCACATTGGTGTCGATCGAGGGACACTGGACGCGATGCCGACGTCAAGACGTCGGAACAACCTCTCTCAGGGGAAGCCATCGTGACAGATTAGAACCAGTTTCAAAACGTGTTTTTCTCGAGGGGTGGCTGGTGA
>CAZFWV010000019.1:0-43410 GCA_964522605.1 uncultured Pirellulaceae bacterium | reverse complement strand
CTAATGCTTCTCCGCAGGCGCGTCCGATTGGATGGGATGGGAGTTTTCGTCCCTTTGAATCGATTTTTCCACTTCTGACTGCATCCGGCGCGATCATGCTGCTGTCCCATCGTCATCGATACCTGTTCGTCCATATCGCCAAGACGGGGGGAACCAGTATTCGAGCTGTGATGCGGCAGGACCGATGGCTCGATCCCCTGTATTGGCCTGGCTTTCTGTGCCATCGCATCAGCAGGCTTTGCCAGCATCGCTTGGGCAGTATGATGCCGCGGCACGCGCCGGTGCTCGTCGCGCGCGAGATGCTGCCCCCCACGCTATTTGAGCAGCTGTTCAAATTCTCGTTTGTGCGGAACCCGTGGGATCGACTCGCCAGCAGCTATGGTCATTTTCGGCGGGAGCGACAGGATTTGCTTCACCGGTACCGCATTGGCAGCTTTGCCGAATTCGTCGACTGGATTCTGACCGTGGTCCCGGATACGACGCCCCGGGCTGCGCTGATTCATGCCTTGCGCCGTCCCCAATCCGAATACCTCGTCGACTGGGATGGTCACCTGCTCGTCGATTTCGTGGGGCGGTACGAACGGTTGGAGGAGGACTTCCGTCAGGTGACCGATCGATTGCAGCTGAAGGGAAGAAAGCTGCCACACGAGCGGCGTTCCAGTGAAAAAGGTGACTATCGGGCCCTGTACACAGATGCTCTGGCTGATCGTGTGGGCCAAGTCTACGCGTCGGATGTATCGGTCTTTTGTTATCGATTCGATCGACGGGCGGCATAAGGGATCGGGCAGTAAGTCAGGGGGCGCAGCATGTTGAACCAAGACGCCATTTTCGTCAACGGATTCTCTCGTGGGGGGACAACGATCCTCACCAACCTTCTGGCGTCTCATCCGGATGTCTGCTTAGTGGGCGAGACCCATCACGTCTTCAAAGGCCATCGCATTACGGATAGCCCCTGGCGCGTTCTGAGCAAATGCTTGCGCCATGATGTACCGATCTTGGTCGGACACGGTCAGGACTTCTTCAGTCCGCGCCTGATTAAACCAAGAAAACAACTTAGCCTGTGGGCGAAGAAGCGAATCGACCGCATCCTTTACCGAGAGAAACTGCGATCGCAGCATCCCTTGTTGAATCTGTATAAGTCGCCTGACGTGGTCTATACACAGGATGAATTGGTTCAGGCTCGACTGCTCTGCAAGAACATCGACGGGATGATCTACGCCAACGATACGTTCGTCGAGATGTATCCCGACGCAGCCTTCTTCGGGTTGGTGCGCAATGGGCTGGCAGTTTGTGAAGGCCATCTGCGGCGCGGTCGGCCGGCCGCCGAAACCGGTTGGCGGTACCAGTTGCTGGTGGACAAAATGCTGCGCGACGCGAAGGAACTTCCCCGGTATCAGATCATGCGTTTTGAGGACCTGATTTGCAATCCAGTCCAGACTCTGCAGTCGCTTTACTCCCATGTTGGTCTTGATCTCGAAAAATTGCGACAACTGCGAATGCAGGTTCGACGCGTTATGGATGCACAAGGTAACCACCGGCTCAACGGAGCGTCCGAATGGAACGTGGTCTGGCTCGAGCCATCCGAGTTGCCCAGTTACTTCCAGCAAGATGTGGACCAGAACCAGATCAAGCGTTTGAGTCAGGCCGATCGAGACGCGTTTCTGAAACAGGCCGGGTCTGCGATGGAACGTCTCGGATACGACGTCACCGGCCAGGGCGGAGAGACGTCGGATATGCTTTCCCTTTGGACTCGGGCTGATCGCAGATCATCCGGTCCGCAGGTCCCTGGTCGAGCCCGAGCGGCGTGACAGAACGGAGAAAACGATGCGTCGATCCAGTGTTTATCCATGGACCTTCGTCGAATCTTGGCTGGCCAGTTATTGGAATCGGCACCTCTTTGCCGATGTTCGAACCTACCTCATGTTCATTGGGCAGCCACGAAGTGGAACGTCACTTGTCGGTTCCCTGTTGAATGCGCATCGGCACGCCTTGGTTGCTCACGAACTGAATGCGTTGCGCTACATTCGCCGAGGGTATGGTCGACAACAGCTTTACTGGCTGCTGTTGGAGAAAGACCGCGAGTTCGGTCGTCGGGGGCGAAACTGGACCGGATACGATTATGTCGTCTCCGAACAGTGGCAGGGACGTTTTGAACGCTTGTTCGTGATTGGCGACAAGAAGGCCGGTTGCTCTAGCGAACAATTGGGAGCCGACTCCGAGTTGTTGGGCCGACTGCAAGATCGGATTCAAGTACCCTTGCGCATCCTCCACGTCGTGCGCAACCCGTTCAATGTGATCACGACGATCCATCGCAAACGGTCGCGGACTTCGCTGGAACTGGCCGTCAAAATGTACTTTGACCGCTGCCGCACGAATTGGCGTCTGATGCAGCAGTATCCGCAACAGATCTTGACCTTTCGCCTGGAAGACCTGATCGCCGCCCCGGAAGACCATCTGCGGCAAATCTGCGCGTTCCTAAATCTCGAGTCGGACTCGGACTACGTGCGTTCGTGCACAGAAATCCTCTTTGATAAGCCCCGACAAAGTCACACCGCGATCACGTGGCCTGATGCATTGGTCGATCGCGTGAAGCGCGAGGTGGATTGCTTTCCGTTTCTCGCCGGGTATGCGCCTTCTGCGGCAACGCCTCAGGCGGCCTGACGTACCGAATTCAGAATCGAACTCGCCAAGGCTGGACCGAGGAACAAAGCGGCGATCCACGATCGCCGTCGAGAACCGCGGCAGGAACGGCATGTTGGGCAAGGGAAGCCGGTTGTCCGTTTCGTATGGATGACGGCGGGCTTGTGGAATCCTCGGGGATTCCTGCACGTTTCTGTCGGAAAGTCCGACTGATACGAATATTCCGCAGTTTTCAATTCGACGGGAAATGCTGCGCACCCCGAATCGCGGCGGGACGCAGTCCCGACCTGTGTCGGTCCGGCGCGGTCACCTCCTGCCAGCCCACCGTCTGCTCGTCTTGCCCACTCTCCATGGAATCAAGGACAGCTATGAACGGCTTCCCACGGATTGCCGCGATTTCGCTGCTGCTCTGTGCCGGCGCGCTTCACGGTGGTCCCGTATCTTGTTCGTTTGCGGACACCGGTCCATCGTGTCTTGCCACGCCTCGGGAGTCGTGTTTCGCACCGAACGGCTGGTTCACACTCGACGAACTGATCTGGTGGACGCGTGGCGCGTCGCTTCCACCGCTCGTCACATCCGCACCCGCAGGCTCGGATCGTTCCGATTCCGGGACGCTTGGCAATCCCGCAACGACAGTGCTGTTTGGGGACGAACGGGTCGGCGGTGCCCTACGCAGCGGCGTTCGCCTGGATGCCGGGATCTGGCTGGACTGCGGGAAGACGGTCGGTCTCGGCGTGGACTTCTTTGCGCTCGAATCAACCAGCGCGCTGTTCCGCGGCCCCTCCGATGATCGTGCGATCTTGGCGCGACCCTTCACGGATGCGACGACCGGTCAGCGAGAAGCGGAGCTGATCAATTATCCCGGCTTTGTGCAGGGCCGGGTCCAGGCTGCTGCGAGTACACCAGGCCTGTGGGGGTGGGGACTGGCGCTGCGTGAATGCATCGGCTGTTGCCAGGATCCCTGTGGAGAAACGGGCACGCGTACCGACTGGATTCTGGGGTACCGGCACTTACGACTGGACGATCGCGTCCAAATCACCGAGCAGCTTTCCTCCCCTCTTTTTCTGGCGGGCACGGAACTGACAATCGACGATCGGTTTTCCACTCAAAACGCGTTTCACGGAGTGGAATTGGGCCTGTCGCGCACAGAATGGTTGCGTCGTTGGGAGCTGGACTATTCGGCCCGAGTGGCACTTGGCTGGAACGCGTCAAGCACGCGGATTCACGGACGGACGATCGTTGAGTCCCCGGGGTTTGATCCCGTGATCCACGAGGGCGGATTGTTGGCCTTGGGTACAAACTCGGGACGTTTTGATGAGGATGACTTCACGGCCGTCTTTCAGATTGGAACGAACCTCGCCTATCACTTGACGGACTGCTTGCTGGTGCGCGTCGGCTACACGCTGTTCTTCTGGCCCGACGTCTTTCGTGCCGGGGAGCAGATCGACACCTCGATCAATCCCAATCTGTTGCCACCGCCTCTGGAACCTCTCGCCGGTCCGGGCCGTCCGATGGCACGCTTGCGCGACTGCGATTTTTGGGCGCAGGGTTTGAATCTGGGCGTGGAATACCGCTTCTAGCCTTGGGGAAGAGGAATGCTCTGGAATCCATTTTTCTTTTTGCATGCGTGGAACCGTCGCGTCCCATGGGGTCGGTCACGACGCCGACGCCGGTGTCGCGACGGGCGGTCAGCACGTGCAAGCCGGCGCGCTCTCGGGCCTTCGCAAGTCGGGTTTCACGAGGGCCTGGAAGAACGCGTTGTGCTGGCACCGATTCCGGTCGTTGCGATTTCCGATACGGGGACCGCGATGATTGGCCAGGATTTCAACTTTCATGTCTCGTTCGAGAATCAGGCGAGCGGTGCCCCCTCAGTCGGGTATGGACCCTACATTGATTTGTTCCTTGATACGACGGGAGCCGACGGTCAATTCCCGGATGACGGGACGGAGCCAACCGACTTCGATGGCTTGGGGCCGATCACGGCGACTCATCTGGGAGTTCCGCTCCGTGTGACTCCCGTTCCGCTTGGTCCGGGGGGTGCGTTCGTCCATCCATTTGCCACGGACGCCACCGGAAATCCATTGGTCGGTACGGCACCCGCCGGCTTTGTCGAGGGGGACACGCTATACGTCATTGAGCTGCCCTTTGGCAGCTTTGTTGATGCGCAACCGACCGCCGAAGTCTCGATTCAGAGTCAAATCCATCCGGAAGCCGATCTCGGGATCGGGCTGAATATCGCCGCGACCGGAGGCTTTCGCTACGGCGCCGACGCCGTCGACAATCCAACGGTCGATACACCCGTACGGGGTACGACAGTCGCCCGCACGATTATGCCGACGGTGGTTGCGCTGTCGAAATCGTACAACGGCCCGGAAGACGAGACCGCGACCGGACCGAATTTTCCGCGGCGATACACGATCTCCGTCGACATCGGTGACGGTCAGACCGTCACCGATCTGCGGGTGACCGACGTTTTACCGGACAACGTTGCCTTGCTCAGCGTGACTTCCATTTCTCCTTCGGGAGGAATCATCGAGCGACAACCGGCGGCGGGATCACCCCAGAATGCGCCGAATAACGAACTCGTGGTCAACTTTCCATCTGTGACAGGAACCGCGGGGGTAAACGATGCATCAATCACGATTGAATTCTTCGTGCCCGAACTCGATGCGGATGGTAATCCAGTCGTATCTCCGACGAGTGGCGACGATGTGTTTTCCCTCAATGATGCCCGCTTGACGGGAAACTGGTTCCCGATCGATCCGAGCGATGACCCTGCGCAGTTCCAGATCGTGGACCAGGCGAGCGGTGCCGACAATCATCGGTTGTCTGACCAGTCGATTGCCATTCAGAAGTCCGTTCGGATTCTCACCGACACCGGGGCGCCCGGGCCAACGCCCGGTGACACGATGTTGTACACATTGGACTTTCAGATCTCGGACTATTTCAGTTTTGGCGATCTGAGGGTTGAGGATCTTCTGAGCGACGGCCAGCGTCTGGTTGGTTCTCCCTCGGGCCCTTTTCCTGGTCCATTCGAGTTGACGGTCAGCGACCGTCAGGGATCCGTCTCGGGAAACTTCACGCCGAGCATTGTCCCTGGTGCGTCGAACCTCTTCATCGATACCAGTTCCATCGGGAATGATCTTGATCCGGCCACGGATGGCAGCACGAGACTGTTGTTCGATCTGTCTCGC
Source organism: uncultured Pirellulaceae bacterium (assembly GCA_964522605.1). Lineage (GTDB taxonomy): Bacteria > Planctomycetota > Planctomycetia > Pirellulales > Pirellulaceae > CAVZLD01. The sequence goes on along the minus strand of CAZFWV010000019.1, from coordinate 37,576 downwards.
GCGATGGTTGACTTGGGACTTGCCGATGGCATTCTGCAAGGTGGACGGGCGATTGTGCCCGGTGCGGGGCCCGCGACAGGAACGATCCGTTATCGAACGGTGATTCAGCAGGAGTTCACGGACACCTATCCTTCGGGCCAGCCGACGGTGGACCAGGGAGATCGATTGAACAACCAGGTCTCGATTTCGGGCAGCGTGCGAGACAATGCCGACTTGACGACCGTGTTGGGAAGTGAGTCCGATGATTCATCGGCCGGATTTCGGATTGTCACCGGGGATCTTCTCAAGACGGTTTATGCCATCAACGGCGCCCTGGGACCCGACAATGCGGCGATCGATTCCGGTACTGGCCTGCGGATTGGGCCGTCGTTTCCCGAGGATGTTCGCGTTCATCCTGGTGACGTGGTTACCTACCGGATTCGATACACCTTGCCGACCGGCGATGTCGAGCAGTTTCGCCTGGCCGATTACCTGCCTCTTCCCGTTTTCGATGTTTCGTCCTTCAGCACGAGTTTGAACACGGTCATCGACTCCACCGTTCCCGTGCCTGGAACCGCCAAGTATGGACCTCATCACACGTTCTCGGTGATTCCGCCAGGGTCACTACCAACGCGGGATCCGCTCATCACCGTCGACGCAGTTGCCAACAGTCTGACCTTTGACTTTGGCACGTTCGAAACGCCGCCGCCCGAAGAGCAGACCGTTGCCGATCTGCTATTTTCCGTCGCGGTCACAGACGCTCCCATGGCCGATGGTCTGTACTTGACCAACCAGGCGCTTGCCTATCACGGTACGACGAACAGTCAGCCTGTGGTCGACGAAGCTTTGATCCACGTTCTCTTGACGCAACCCGAGCTTCAATTGCGAAAGGGGATCGTATCGACGACGAACGCCTTGGGTACTTTTTCGCAGACAACGGCGCCCACCGGGATCCAATTCGAAGCCCCCGGACTCGTAACTCCCGACAGAAGTTTTGCCGGCGGCACGATTCAATCGTCAAATCTTGGGACAACAATCGACGCAGACCTGTCGAATGTTGACGCGGGAGATCTGGTGAAGTTCGCCATTGTGATCGAGAACACGGGCTCGAGCACGAATGGGGCTTTCGATGTTCGAGTTCGAGACGACCTGCCGAGTGGCTACCTGATTCCCGCGACAGGACCTGGGCTCAATCTGGAAGTGTTCGACGGCACGGGGGCACTCATCCCGTATGCCACACTCGGAGCCGGACTCTTCGATCCCCTGGGGGGAATTGAATTGCTCGACCCGGGACCTACTGCCGCGACCGTAACGGGTTCGCCGCCCGCAACACGGAACGGCGGTGCGATCGATGGCTTTGATGTCGCGTCGGGACGCAACTTGGCGATTATCACATTCGACCTGCAACTGGCCGACTCGGTTCAGCCAGGCCAGACATCGGATCTGCTCAACACCGCCACGCTTTTCCATTACGCGGGCCTGGAGGGAGGTCCGGACCACACGGACCGCGTCGATCCGACCGATTCGGCCCAGGTGACCGTTGCCGTTCCTCTGCAGAGCAAGGCGATTGATTCCACCTCGGAGGATCACACCGGTTTGGTGTCGGGGATTGATCGCGTTGCGATTGGTGAGATCGTTCGGTATCGACTGACGACCCAGTTGCCCGAAGGTCAATCGCCGGATTTTCGGCTGCAGGATCAATTGCCGAATGGACTGCAGTTCTTGGACGACGGGACAGCTACGCTGGCACTCGTTGCGACGGGGGCCGGGGGCGTGACGTCATCCGATCCGACGTTGGCGGCAGCAAGTGTTGCAGGGGACTCGTTGTGGAATCCCACCTTCGTCCTTCCCGCGACTTCCATCACCAATGGTCCCTTCACGAACGGACGAGACCCCATCTTTGCTCTCGGGACGTTGACGAATCATGAACGCGACGCGGATGCGGAGTTTGTGATCGTCGAATTCAATGCGCTCGTGCTCAACAGCGCTTCTGCCAGCAACGACGCGGGCGACACACGCAACAATCGATATCGAACGCTGATTTCGGGGGATCAGTCCGGCGCGTGGTCGAGCAATACGCGAATCCGCGTCGTTGAGCCCGCGATCACCGTCACAAAATCTGCCACACCGACAACGGTCGATGCGGGAGACACGGTGACCTACACCGTCGTTTTCTCCAACGCGACCGGTGTCAATCGCTCGACCGCCTTCGATGTCCGATTGTTGGATCCTCTTCCCGCTGACCTTGTTCTCGATTCAGGCAGCCTCACGATCACGCCCGCCGGTGGCGCGACGGGGATCACGAATCATTCGACCGGCAATTCGATCGAGATTGGCGTCGAACAGATGCCCCCGGGAAGTGGATTGACGCTCGTCTACACCGCCCTTGTCGGGCCTGGGATCTCTCCGGCTGAAGTCCAGAACAATTCGGCTGTGGTGACCTACACCAGTTTGCCGGGGCCTTCCGGGACCTCGATCAATCCGACCGGAAGTGCAACACCCGGCAACGCCGGTGCCGACCTGGGGGAACGCACCGGGGCGGGCACGGGGACCAACGACTACCGCGCGACCGCAATCGCACCGGTTACGGGACGTCTGCCCGCGCTGAGCAAGATTATCGTGGGGACCAGCATCAACACGGTGGCGAACGGTCCCGCTGAGGTGGTCGTGGGCGAACTGGTTACGTACGAGTTGGTGGTTACGATCCCGGAGGGACAGACGGATGTGGCGCAGATTGTCGACACGCTCGACCCCGGGTTGGCCTTCGTCGACGTACTGAGTGTCGCCTATTCGCCGGCACTATCGGTGGCCAATTCGATTGGAACCGGACCGACACCGAGCAACGTCAACATCACGAGCGGTGGCGCGAACGTAACGTTTGACTTCGGTTCCATTGTAAATTCCGATACGAACAACGCGAGTTCGGAGACGATCACGGTTCGATACCGGGCTGTCGCGCTCAACACCGCGGACAATCAATCTCTGCCGCAAACGGAACTCAACAACGCGGCAGAATTCCGCTGGGCCAGCCATCAGCTGTCGCCCGTGTCGGCGCCCGTCGTGCGCGTGATCGAACCGGACCTCGAAATCAGCAAGACGGCGGATCGGCAACAGATTGATGGATCGGACCGGGTCGCCTTTACGATCCATGTCCGGCATGCGTCCACCGGCAGCACTGATGCGTACGACTTGACGGTGTCTGACCTCGTACCCGCCGGGTTTCAGTACGTGAGCGGTTCTCTGAATCACGTGTCCGGTGTCGTACCAGCCAGCTTCGGCGAAAGTGCGGGATTGATCTCAGCCGTGTGGCCGGTGTTATTGCTCGGGGAGGAAAGTGTTTTTCAATTCCAGGTGGATGTCGATCCGCTGGTTCAGGTCGGTAGTTCTTTGACCAACGTGGCCCGACTCGATTGGACGAGTGTGCCCGGACCCACGGACGGCGATCTGTCCATCTACAACCCGAACTCGCGCGAGCGGACCGGATCGGGAGGGATCAACGACTATTCCGCCTCCGGATCCGTAACCGTGAATGTTCCTCTGTCGACGAGCAAGTCGCTGGTTGCCACCTCGGAGGCGTCCACGTCGAATCGCGATGTGACGATCGGCGAGATTGTCCGTTACCGTCTCGCGACGCGTTTGCCCGAAGGAACCGCTCCGGGGTTTCAGGTCATCGATGAGCTACCCACCGGACTACAGTTTCTCGACGACGGATCGGCTCGGTTCGCTTTTGTGAGTAACGAAGGGGGAATTGAATCCTCCTCCCTGGGTGACGCGGCGGTGCAAATCGGGAACTCGGGCAACATCACGCCTACTTTTGTGTTCCCTAGTTCGGCGATCTCCGGTGGGCCGTTCACCGCAGGCGTGGACCCGGTCTTCTCGTTCGGAGATCTGACCAACCGCGACAATGACGCGGACAGCGAGTATGTGGTCCTGGAGTTCAACGCGCTTGTCGCTAACACCGCGGAGAATGTTCGGGGCGCGACCCAAGTGAATCGCTACCAGACGTTCGTCGCGGGTAATCCCCTGGGCTCTCCATCTAACGCCATCACGACAACCGTCGTGGAGCCGGCGATTCAGGGGACCACCAAGACCGTTGTCACGCCGGCCTCGGGACAGATCGATGCCGGTCAAGCCGTCACTTACGCAGTCCGGTATTCCAACGGTTCTGCGACGGGAGTTGCCGCGGCCTTCGACGTGCAGCTGACCGATTCGCTTCCGACAACACTTGGCAGTCTTCGGAATGTCAGAGTCTATCGCAATGGCAGCCTCATCAGCGATGGATTTCTGAACCGCTCCTCGGCTTCCTTGCTGGACGTGACGGTGGCGATCGTAGCACCGGGCGATGACATCGAGATTCGATACGATGCGACCGTCGGGGCTGCCGCGTTGCCCGGCGCGACCATCCAGAACACCGCATCGCTGCAATATACGAGTCTGCCCGGACAGACCGGCGTTATTCCCAATCCGACGGGGTCGGTGACAGGTCCCGCCGGGGCTGTGACGGGAGAGCGCACAGGCAGCGGAGGGGTGAACAATTACTTCGATGGCAGCAGTTCGTCGCTGACGCTCCATTCCCACACGCTTGCCGGGTCCGTTTATCACGACCAGAACAACAACGGACTTTTCGATGATGGGGCAGCAGCGGCGATCGTCGGAGTCACTGTGCAGCTTGCGGGCTCCGACCACCTGGGAGCGACCGTGATGCGTACGGCGGTAACCGACGCAACCGGGCGCTATTCGTTCACCGGACTGCGCCCCGGCGACTACGTGCTGACCGAGATTCAACCGACCGGTTACTTGAACGGCATGGACTCCGTCGGAACACCCGCATTGCAGGCGACAAACGCGGATCGCTACGACGATAGACTTGCCACATTCTCGATCGCGGTCGGGACGGCGTCGGTGACCAGTGACGGCAATAACTTCGGTGAACTTCGACCTGCAGCGATCACGGGGTCTGTCTACGTCGATGCCAACAACGATGGTCTACGGATCGCTGAATCCGGCATCGTTGGCGTGACGCTCCGTTTGAATGGCTGGGATGACCAGGGCAACTCGGTGACTCGGTTGACGACCACCGATTCGACGGGTGGCTATCAGTTCGACGGTTTGCGGCCCGGGACGTATCAAGTCAGCGAAGTGCAGCCGCCGGGCTACGTGGACGGCTTCGAGACGCAGGGCAACGTGACGCCGATTCCGGGTTCCGCTGGAGGACCGGACACCGTCGGTCCGATCTCGCTCACGTCGGGAAACGTGTCCGAAAACGTCAATTTCGGTGAGGTGCCTTCATCACGACTGGTGGGTCGAGTCTTCGCCGACATCGCGAACGACGGTTATTTCACGGGGAATGACTTCGGGCTTGGTGGTGTATTGCTGGAACTGACCGGCGTTGACGTGAACGGCAGATCCGTGACTCGAACGACGACCACGGCGCCGGACGGAACATATGAGTTCGCCGATCTCTGGGCAGGCACCTATTCTGTGATCGAACCCGCGCAGGTTGCTGGATACTTCGACGGGCGGGACTCGCGGAACAACGTGCCCTTGCCGGGTACGATCGGCACGGACCGGGTCGATAACATCATCGTGAACATCGGCGCAAGCGCCGTGGGCAACAATTTCGCCGAAGTTCCCGTCGTCGACCCAACAGGCTATGTCTACATCGATGCGAATCGCAACGGTCGGCGCGATCCCGCGGAAATGGGGGTTCCGGGTGTACCCGTGACGTTGACGGGCGCCTCGCTCGATGTATTTGGAAATAGCGTGTTGCCACAGACCGCCTACACCGATGCGAACGGGTTTTATCAGTTCCGGGATCTTCCGCCAGGACGTTATACGCTGACGGAAACTCAACCCGCGACACTTCAGGATGGAATGGAGCAAAACGGATTTCCCCCCGCTGCGGTTGTGAACAACGATCAGTTTGTCGACATCGATCTGACGAACCACATCGTTGGGGGTGAGTACAATTTTGGCGAACTGAGTCCTTCGGCCAGTCTCGCGGGATCCGTCTATGTCGACCAGAACAACAACGGGCAGCGTGAGCCCAACGAGATTGGACTTGCCGGCGTCACCGTGACAATCATCGATCAGTCCAATCCCTCCCTTCGCGTCAGTGTGATTACCGACTCCCATGGGAACTATCGATTCGTCAAACTGTTTCCTGGTACGTACCGGTTACGACAAACTCAGCCGATTAATTTCGTCGATGGACGCGACTCGGCCGGCTCCGCCGGGGGAACCGTGACGAACGACATCATTTCGCACATAGCAATCGGGCCCAACGAAGCGGCAACCGATTACTTGTTTGGCGAGTTGGGTGTCGATCCGGGTCGCATCTCCAAACGCGAATTCCTCACGTCGGCCAATCCGAGCAGCGACTTCACCGGTCCTGCGGGCAGTGGGTTGGCCGCAGTCGGGGTCCCACTCGCCGATCCATCCGGGTTCGTCTACGTCGATCAGAACGAAGATGGCCAACGACAAGTGGGTGAACCGGGAATCATGGGGGTGCGCATTGAGCTGACCGGCGCAACGGCCTCGGGGGCGACCCTGCACCAGCAGATCCTGACGGACGAAAACGGCTTCTATCAGTTTGCCTATCTTCCACCTGGGACCTACGCGCTCCGCGAGACTCAACCGGTTGGCTTCCTCGATGGGACCGAGACGGTCGGATCGCATGGCGGACAAATTGAGGCCGATGGATTCACGCAGATCGTACTCGCGGCGGGAGATATCGGCGTGGACTACAACTTTGGCGAACGGCTTCCCGACTTTCGCGTGGGAGACATCGACGGTGACGGTGTGGTTCAGTCGGTCGACGTCGACGCGTTCCTGGCCGCGGTTCGTGCCCAGAACATCTGGTACGATCGAACAGGGGATCAGCGTGTCGACGTGCACGACGTTTGGTCGTTTGTGGCCGACGTTTTTCTCGCCGCACCGGGAGACGCGAACCTCGATGGGCGATTTGATTCGAGCGACCTAGTCGACGTGCTTACGGCAGGGCAGTACGAGGATTCCGTCTTGGGCAACTCCACTTGGTCCACGGGAGATTGGAATGGCGATGGCGAGTTTTCCGCAGAGGATCTTGTCGTTGCATTGCAGAGGAACGACTATTCCAGGACCTGATCCGACGAGATGGGCAGTGTGTTCAGGTGTATCGCACGTCCTGATGCTCGGGTTCGAAAAACGCCGGAAGCAGACCATCCACGCGGAGCAGACCGTCTCGGGTCAGCTCGACGCGGTCGTCGGTTACCGTCAGCCAGCCTTCTTCGACATACTGCTGCCACTGCGGTTGCCAATGCTCCAGAATGTCCACCTGGAACTTCCGTTGGAAGTATTTTGCATCGAGGTAGCCGCGCTTCAATTGCAGGATGACTTCCCGAATCAGGCTTTGGTGTGCCGTGGGCCGCAGAGCGCGGTAGATCGGCAGACGACGCTCGTTCAGTAACGTATCCACATATCCCGACCATTCGGGATGGTTCTGATAGTGCACCCCGGAAATGTGACCGAAACTCGCGACGCCGGTTGACAGGAGATCGGAGCCTTGCCAGAGATTGTCGCGATAGCTGAAGTTCACGCGGTCGGGATCTTTGACCAGCGTATAAGCACTGGAGACGGAATAGCCGGCATTCTGCAGTTGGTCAAAGGCGTAGCTGACCCAGGCCCGTTTCGTCGGCCAATCGGCGACGGGGATTTCGATCTGATTGCCGAGGATGTCTTTGGAATAGACCGTGTTGAAGGGAAGTTCCAGTTGATAAATCGTTACGCTGTCGGGTGACAAGTCGATGGTTTTCTGAATGCAGTCTTTCCAGTTGTCCCACGTTTCGCGAACCATGCCGGCAATCAGATCAATGTTGACCGTCGGAAAATCCGCTTCCTGAATCCAGCGCCAACTCCGTTCGATCTCGGCAGAAAGGTGCGCCCGCCCGTTCTCCTCCAGGACTTCGTCGCTGAAGTTCTCCACGCCCAGACTCAGACGCGTGATCCCCAACTCGCGCAACGTATGAACTTTGGGTTCCGACAGGGTTCCGGGTTCACATTCGAAAGTGACCTCTTCCGCCTGATCCCAGTCGATGTTTGCGCGCAGGCGGTCAACGAGCGATTTCAGTTGTTTTGCGCTGGGAAAGGAAGGCGTGCCTCCGCCAAAATAGACGAACCGGAAGGGGCGTCCGCCCATGCACGGCTGTTCGCTCAGCAGCTCAATCTCCCGTGACAGCGCCGCAAGGTACGTTTCGATTTCGCCTGCGTTCTTGTCCGTGTACACGCGAAAATAGCAGAATTTGCAGCGTTTTCGGCAGAACGGAATGTGCAGATACAGGCCGAGCGGAACCTGGTCCGGGGGAGATTCCAGCGCCTGAAGAGCTTCGGGTACCTGGTCCTCGGTCCATTGGGAAAACGGAGGATAATTGGAAATGAAGTAACTGCCGACTTCTGTCTTGGTCGATTCGGTGGTCACTCTTTCGCCTTTCCAAAGCAATAGACAATGCCATCATCGTTGGCAATCACAAGTCTTTCCGCAGCGACGGCCGGGGAGCCGGTGAAGCCACCGCCGGCCTCAAACTGCCACAGGGCTTCTCCCGTTCGCAGATCGAGCGCGGCCAGGCGGCCATCCGAAGCGGCGACGTACACTCGAGAGCCCACGATGACCGGCGAGGAATCCACTCGCTGTTTCGTCGGGACATTCCAGATGACTTTTCCGGTCGCGGGTTCGAAGGCTGTGATCTGCTTCGTACGCCCCCCCACGACAACAATGGACTCCGTCACAGCCGGTGAACTGCGGATCGGCTGAGATCGACGTTCGTCCTGCCATGTCCAGACAACGCGCGATTTCCTCCAGTCAACGCAGAACATCTCGCCCCCTTCGGTGCCGAAGTAGGCAAAGTCGCCTTGGACGGCGGGGGTTACACCGGTCGGTGCATTGATCGGCACGCTGGAGAGGCCCGCCCCTTTCTCGACATCCACGATATGCAGTTGGCCGTCGCAACCCGCGAGGAACGCGCGCCCCTCGACCAGAGTCGGAGAGCAACGAATCTGATCCTGGATTTCAAACTTCCAGACCAATTCACCCGTGGCTGCGTTCAAGCAGTACAGCGTGGCATCCTGAGAGCCGAACAAGACGTTTTCTCGGTAGAAGTTCGGGCAGGAGTTGATCTCGGCGCTGGACTCGAAGACCCACAATTGCTTACCGCTTTGGGCTTCGACGCAGTGAAGCCGCCCGTCATAGTCGCCCAAGTAGACCTTCCCGTCGCGAACGGCCGGGGATGCGGGAAACCCGCTGTCGGTCGTGTACTTCCACAATTCCCGGCCGGTCTGCAGGTCGAGCGCAAATAGCGATCCATCCAGGTCACCTAGATAGACCACGCCTTCGACGATCGCCGGAGTTCCTTCGAACGCTCCTTTGGGGACTTCGTAACGCCAGAGAAGCTCCAGGTTAATTGGTAATCCACTTTTCGCGACTCCGGTGGCGAGCGAGTTTCCGCGAAACATGGGCCAGGCTTCCGCAGACGACTGCAATCCGGTCGTTTCCGCCACCGGTTCCGTCTCGGTCGCAGGAACGGCCGGCAAGTGGGCGGCCAGAATCCCCAGTAGGATCAGTGAGTACCCAAGCTGTCGGTACATCGTTTTCTCCACAGTCTTGCCGTTGTCGTCCGTCTCAGACCAATCCCGCTTGATGTCAATTGTTGCGCCTCCTGCCGAGAATTCCAAGGGTCGAACAGCCGAATCTCGCCGTTGATGACGCGGAAATGCCTTCTAGTGGCGCACTCCGAGACATTGTTCTGACGGCTACTGGAACGCAGATTCATACAGGCCCAACAGGTCCTGTTGCGTCACGCTGCGCGGATTGAATTGGCCGGTCCATTGTTGTGCAGCGTCCGCGGCAAGCGAAGGAAGTGCGTCCTGCTCGACACCCAGTTGTTTCAACGTTCGTGGCAGGGCTGCATGGTCGGTCAACTCGCCCAGAAAGTGCGCGAGCCTTTCGACCGGATCGGAATCCTGACGGACGGATTTCATTTCGGCAGCGAGCGATAGTTCGCGGTACCAGTCGGCAACCTGCTGACCGTTAAACCGCACCACATGCGGTAACATCGTGGCGATGGCCTGTCCGTGGGCAATCTGGTAGGTCGCGGTGAGTGGATTTGCGAGGGCGTGTGTCGCGCCGAGCATCGAGTTTTCGATTGCCAAGCCGGCGAAGCAGGCGCCCAATTGCATCGCCCCGCGCGCCTGCAGGTCTTGTGGATCGTCCAGTACGCGACAGAAATGGCCAGAGAGCAACCGCCAGGCTTCCCGGCTGAAGCACAGGGAGATGCTGTTCCGTCGTTTGGTGACGAAAGTCTCCAGTGCGTGGGCGATCGCATCGATTCCGGTGAGTGCGGTAATACGTTCCGGCTGAGTCAATGTGAGTTCGGGATCGAGAATCGCGATGCGGAACGCGGCTTTCTTGTCGCCGCAGGCCATCTTGACGTGCGACTCCGCATCGGAGATGAGAGCAAACGATTGGGCCTCACTGCCCGTCCCTGCGGTTGTCGGCACTGCAATCATCGGCAGCAGGGGGAGCCGCGCCTTTCCCACTCCCCAATAGTCCTGCATTCGACCACCGTTCGTGTGCAGGAAGTTGATCCCCTTCGCGCAATCCATCGAACTGCCACCGCCCAAGCCGACCAGCAGGTCCGGCTGCAGTTCGCGAACGACGGCAAGTCCACGATGGACGTCGTCGGTGGTTGGATTCTCCTGAACATCCTCGTACAGTTCGGCGCTGATCCCGTGACGCCGCAGAGCCTCCAGTCCACGCCCTGCGTGACCCGCTGCAACCACGCCGGGATCGCTGATCAGGAGAACACGCTTGGCGGACAACTCACCGGCAAGTTCCCCCAGACGCGCGGTCGATCCGGGACCGAAGATGATTCGCGTGCGTGACTCAAAATCGAAGGGAATCATCACTTGGCAGCCATTCTTTTCGACTCAACGTTGCGCGCGATCAACGGATGTTCGCTGAGCTTTGAGTTTGCGCGATTCCACGTCTTGCTTTCAGCCATCACCGACAACACGACGCGCCATCGAAGAGTCTCGCGGTGCGGCGGAGATCGATTCTCCATTGCCGATGATTCAGCTTTGGGGCACCGCTTCGAGCTTGTCCTCCGGAACCTGATAGGCGCGCGAACGAAACAGGAAATCGATCAGGTTGCCTTCGTGGGGTTGAAGCCAATTCAACCGCGTCGTTGGGATTGCTCCGATGTTCAGGCGATCAACGTGCGTCGCAGCCGTCAGGTCGTCGATGAATTTCTCGTCCTCTGTAATTGCGGTGCAAACGAGCGTTGGCCCCATTTCGGCGAGCATCCGATCTTGCGGGCATTCGACGACCGTACTGAAGGGGAACATGAATTCCTTTTTCGCAATCTCGGCCTGGCTGGATTGGCAATGGACGAGCGTTGGACGCAAATACGAGCAGCGATCGAATTCGACCAGACGAGGCCCATAGTCGGCTGTGCAATGGGTCACGCCCTCGCCTTGGAGATCTTGTTCGATCATTTGCCAGACGGCCTTCCCCATGCCCGGAACCGTAAAGGCGGCCAACCCCGCCTGAGGATCTTCCGGGGGCAAGGCTTCGATGGGTCCCAGCCGTTCGGCCAACGCCTGGGCGATCTTCAGCGTGTGCCGCGAAGCCCAGATTCCCGAACAGTTGATGCATCCGCGTCCGCTGTTCAAATAGATGCTCTCCGCCATCAGGTCCAGGTAATCCTCCCAGCGGTCGACGAGATCATCACCAAGCAAAATCTTGGAGAATCCAGGCCCATGGGCCTGGACTCGCGGGTTTCCGCGATACTGCTCGACCGTTGCCGTGCCCCCGAAGATCATGGCCCGCTCGCAACAGGCCAGCACGGCGGCTCCGGCGGCGGCCTCACCGGGATAAAGTCCGAAGACCGAAGCGGGGACTCCCGCCTGGATGAAGGCCGAGACCATCCGATAGGGCGTCCACGGCTCCTGCGGGCCGGGCTTCAGGACCAGACCCAGTTGAAGCGGAATTACCGGCAACCAAAGGGTGTGCACGCCGGGTGAGTTGGACGGAAGTACGGCCGCCAGAACCGGTGATTGAGCCTGGTAACTGACCACGACGCCTCGCGATTCGACACCCCAGCCGCGTGTCAGAATGTTCAGATCCAGGCCACGCGTCAGACAATCGAGAATCCGGTCCATGTTCCGCAGCACGAATGAATTCTTGGCCATGTTCGACCGGCACATGTGTTCGGGCAACCCAGTACTGGCCGACTGCTGATGAACGAAATCGTCGGCGGACTGACTGCCGTCACCCACAGGAAGAGACGCACTTTCGTAGAGATCCGCGGCGCGCTTCATCATTTCAATCAATTCGCTGCTGGGGATCTCACGCAGTGTTTGCCGAGCGGTCCGCGCCTGGCGCATGTCCCGTCGAATAATGCCGTCATTGGCCTGACTGACTCGAGCGATCGGTTCTCCTGTGCGGAAATGGAGGACCTCCTGGACTTCCAGCGACTCGTACGGTTGTCCCCATCGCAAGACCGGTAGATGAAGCACGGTAGTCAAGCTCCTATCATCAGAAGCAGCGGTTAGTAGACGCCGACTGTGGTCTGCGCTGCGACGCCGCGATAAGGTCGGACCCCACTGACGCCATCCCACGGATACTGGTCGCAGGGTCGCTCTCGTTCTCCCTCATCGCGCTCCAGAAAGCCCGGCACAAAGAACTCCCGCGTGAGCGTTGTCAGTTTGACGCGGCCCGTAGCCCCGTATTCGACCACCTGATTCGGATCATCGAAATCCACGACTTGGGTGACGGCACGGGGCTGAGGCGCGAAGTAGCTGATCTTGTAACCCTCCGCCGCAGTCACCGGTTTGCTGCACGCCAGTCCCATCAAGGTGTTGCCGTAGGTGGGGGTCATGTAGACGCCACTGACTTCGGGAGGGCCGCCAAATAACTCCTCGACGCAGTATCGCGTCCATTGCGGAGTGAATTCCGTGCCGCCAGAAAAAATTCCGGTGATGCCGATATCCCGGATGCTGGTTCCGCGTTCTTCCAGAGCCAGCGCCAGTGCGTCCAGCAGTTTTGGCGTGGCGAAGACACACTTCACGTCGTGCCCGGCCGTCAGGATCGTGATCGCCTGCTCAATACAATGCTGCTTGTAGGCTTCCAGGTGCTCCATCCAGCCCTTCTTGATCAGTTTGACGACCCAGCGCGGGTCGAGGTCGATACAGAAGCAGATGCCTCCGCGGTATTGGCATAGATGTTCGACGGCAAGTCGAAGACGCCGCGGGCCGGACGGGCCGAGCATTAACCAATTGGCGCCCTTCGGGAAATACTGATCCGGTAGCGTCTCGCTGAACAACTCGTAGTCGATCCGAAAATCGTCAATTACGACGCGACTTTTCGGAATTCCGGTCGTTCCCCCCGTCTCAAAGACATAGATCGGTTTGTCGGCATAGGCCTTCGGAACCCAGCGGCGAACCGGTCCGCCGCGCAGCCATTCGTCTTCGAACAGCGGGAACTTTTGCAGATCGTCGAACGTGTTGATTTCCGTCAGCGGATCAAAACCAAGTTCCTGTTTCTTTTCCAGCCAGAACGGACATCCGGTCGACTCGTCGAAATGCCACCGCACGATCTCACGCGTGTGGGCATCTAATTTGTTCCGCGCCTGTTCGATTTGCGCGGTGAATTCAGGAGTTTCCGTGGGTGAGGCATGCATGGCGGGATCCCCGAGTCGGGATAAAACAGCAAAGATTGTTAGACGATAGTCGACTAAGATCGCATTGGCAACTGGCCGCCACGCGACATGTCGGCAGTCGGTGCGCACGCGGAATTGCTAGGTCAGAGGGACCGAGAGGAACCGATCAGTCACCCGCGGGGACGCTGCTCAGTTGGGATAGAACCTGCAGAACACCATTCAGATGGGCCAAGCGAGGCCCGAAGCGGTCGACGAATTCGTTGAGCATGAATTCGCCATCCATCATGCAGTCGCCGTTCTCCGCGATCTCGTCGGTCACGGATTCGAGGAAACGCGTCTGAATCTGGCCCAGCATTTCGGCTGCCTGACGGCACCTTCGGGCGAGATCCGGGTTGGCCTGCTTCCATTGGCCCAACTCGGTCGCACGCTGACGCTGGGCGGCGCTCATCTGATGCAAAAGCTGTTCGAGCAGTTCGTTCTGCCGGTTCTGCGCGGCAATCAGCTGTGCAAGCATTGAGGTCGCTGTAGCGTCCGAAGAAACACTGTTACGGGCTGAGGTGCCCGTCGAGACGTCAATATGGGTAAACAGTGGCTGAGTTGGGCGCGGGGAGTCCGACATGCTCGTTCGGGTCCTTCTGCAGAGATTGCTCGTAGCCAGTATTCTCCCAGTATAAGCATGCTTGCTGGCCCTTGTCCACCAACTGGCGAAAACGCCTAAATTTGGGGCGGAATTCGGCCCAAATCGATCCTTCCGCGGAGGCGTCTCGATGCGGCAGAACGGGGCTCACCAGATTCCCGGTTCCTGTTAAAGACGATCGATCCAGCATCCCGATCATTCGGTTTATCAAGAACCATGTCGATTCGATCGAGAGCTGCATGTCTGCTAGCAACCCGGCGTCGAATGCAACCTTCGGTTTTATGACTGTTGCCGATTTGGGAGCTTCGGTGCTCATCGGCGGGTATCTGGTGCTGAACGGTCTCGGACGACCGTTGGAATTCCATTGCACGGAACCCGTCAAGCCGAATCGCGCGCAAGAGATCCTGTACGGTCCGACGCTCCGGGGTTTCTTGTGCGGCGAGCAGATCGGGCAAGCATTAGTGCAGCATGCCCAGTCCACGCCCGAGCTGGTTCTGACGGATACGGAAGCGATGCTGACGCTCCGCGATTTCACCGAAGTTCCCATTCTTGGCGTCTCGACAGCGGACTCGGTCGTAATCGGTCGCCATTTCCTGTCGTTCTGCCTCGGTGCCAACCAGGTTTATGTTTCCCAGCGTCATGCCGCCGACCAAGAGCGGGTCGAGCAGGTTTATCGCGAACAGATTCCGGACTGGGACCTTAGCGAACCGTTTCAGCGGATCAGTGAAGCGATTCGGGAATTGCAGAAGGCCGCCTAATGGTTGAGGATCAGGACAGGGCTTCCGGTGCAGTGTCCATGATCCGCGCAACGGGGTGGAACACGGCACTGAAGCGGCTACCGAAGGTCGAATCGCGCGCGTTCCGTCTGCGAGGAGACCTACCGCGGACGGTCAAGCTGCAATTCACGCCGCCGTCGATTCGTGTGCGAAAGTTCGCCTTTCACTATGCGACGGCCGACCTGCCGATGCCAGGCGGTTCACCTCCCCATCATCGTCAAGCGAAGCCCGCGTCAAATTCCGTCGAGCGACCGAAGGTGACGCATATTCGTCCACCCTCGGACATCATTAAAGTCGATGACCGGCTGTACTACCTGCTTCAGCCCCCGCTGGAGCAGTTATTAGGTGGCGGTGCTTTACGGATGCCATTTCGTCCCTTTCCTTATCAACTGACGGGAGTGAGTTTTCTGTTCCCGCGGCATGCGGCGATTCTCGCCGACGAAATGGGATTGGGAAAAACGATGCAGGCGATCACCGCCATCCGTTTGCTGATTCACGCGGGTGAAATCCGCAACGTCTTGCTCGTCTGTCCCAAGCCGTTGGTGACGAATTGGCGGCGCGAGTTCGAGATGTGGGCGCCGGAGCTGCTGGTCACGGTCGTAGAAGGAGATCAAGCTCGTCGACGGTGGCAATGGAGCTTGACCGATGTTCCCATCAAGCTGGCCAACTATGAACTCCTGGTCCGCGATCGAGAAGAAATCACGGATCCTTCAAAACATTATGACCTGGTCGTTCTCGATGAAGCCCAGCGGATCAAGAACCGCAGCAGCACGTCCAGTCAAGTGATTCGCTCGGTGCCCCGGACGCGGAATTGGGCACTGACCGGTACGCCGGTGGAGAATTCGACGGAGGATCTGGTTGGGATCTTCGAGTTCCTGGTGGCCGGCTCCCTGTCGGTCGAGATGACTCCCCGACGTCTGCGCGAGGCGACGCGGGATTACATTCTGCGACGGACGAAAGACCAGGTGCTCACGGATCTTCCTCCGAAGCTGTACCGCGACGCTCTGCTTTGGCTGTCGCCCGAACAGGCAGAAGCGTATGAGCGCGCCGAGAATGAAGGCGTCGTCCAGCTCAACCGGCTGGGACACGCCATCACGATTCAGCATGTGTTCGAGTTAGTGTTGCGTCTGAAACAGATCTGTAATTTTGACCCGCAAACCGGCTGCAGCAGTAAATTGGATCGCCTGGAGGCGGATCTTGAGGAAGTCGCGTCCAGTGGGAAGAAGGCCATCGTCTTCAGTCAATGGGTTCATACGCTTGAAGAACTCGGCGATCGCTTGGACCGTTTTGGTACAATCGCGTACCACGGGAAGATCCCGCAGCGACAGCGAGAACGGGCGATCGAACAGTTTCGCAGTGATCGGTCGCGTCACGTGATCTTGATGAGTTACGGCGCGGGTAGCGTCGGCTTGAATCTCCAGTTCTGCGAGTATGTGTTTCTATTCGATCGGTGGTGGAATCCGGCGGTTGAAGATCAGGCCATCAATCGGGCGCACCGGATTGGCGCCGCCGGCCCTGTGACGGTGACCCGATTCCTGACCAGTGGTACGATCGAGGAACGCATCGACCAGGTCCTGGCGCAGAAACGCGAATTGTTTGAGGCGATTCTGGCCGACGCCCACTCGCCGCGTACGTGTGGCCTGTCGCAAGCTGAAATCTTCGGTCTTTTTGATTTGCAGTTGCCGACGGGGCGCCTGGATGTTTCGAGCGATGCGGCCTAACCCGGTGAAGCCCCTCGGGCGGTCGGCAGCCGAATGGTGCCTGCTGGCGGTTTTGGCTTCGGCCGCATTCGGACTCCGGGCGATCACGGTCCGAGAAAGCCTATGGATTGATGAACTGCACACGGCTTGGTGTGTTGAGGGACCCTTGCGCGACGTCGCTGATCGAGCGCGTGCCGGCAATCAGCCGCCACTCTACTTCTGGCTGCTCTGGTTCCTGACGCGGGTTCTGGGGATCAGTGAGTTCAGCTTGCGATTCCCCTCGCTGGTTGCGGGAAGCCTCTCTTGTGTCGTGGGCGCGGTCCTGGTTCGACGTGCGACTGGTGCAATGACGCTCGGCCTGCTGACCGGATTCCTGATCCTGATCGATCCGCAGGCGATCGACTTTGCACGAGAGGCCCGGCCCTACGCGTGCGTTCAATTCTTGGGCCTGCTACAGGTAATTTGCTTCCTCTGTCTGCGAGCGCGTCCCGGGGTTTGGTCGTTGGCTTGGATCAGTATGAGCTGGGCGATGTTCTATTGCCATTACACGAGTGCCCTGCTTTTGTTGGGCGAGGTGGTTTATCTGGTACTGCTTTGGTTTCAACAGCCCGCTCGAGAGGGGCGATCGCTGGCAGTCTGGGCGGGGCTCTTCGCCGTTTGTCTCCTGGGGATGTTGGTCGCCTGGCAGCCGCTGATGGAAATCGCTGCACGTCGGCAGAACTGGGAACGCTTTATTCCTCGGGCACCTTGGACGGATATCCTGCGACTATTTGGGGGACACCTGTATGTCATTCTGCCGGCGCTGGGAGTGAGCGCACTGGCGGCAGGGGCCTATCGTCGTGGAGTGCGCTGGACGGTTCCACCGAGTGTCCTAAACCTGCTTCGATTCTGTGTCTGTTGGTACGTGGTGCCGCTTGTCACGGCGTGGGTGTTCACCCGGCAGGACTGGGCGCGGCTGTTTTTTCGCCGCTACCTGATTGCCGTCGGACTCGTGCCGATGATCGTTGCTGGATTGCTTGGGGGACTGTTACCGCGCGGCAAATGGCAGTGGTCGTACGCGATCCTGGTCGTGCTGTGGATCACCGGATTCTTCGCCGCCCAGCAGCCATGGTCACCGAGTTCGATTTGGCGGCGACACCGAAACGAAGACTGGCGTGGGGCGATCCAGTGGATCAACTCCGATCCAATGGCGAATCGTTGGCCCGTTTACGTGAGACCGGGTCTGATCGAAGATGATGCGATTCGAGATGATTCGGATCCGGCGCTGAAAGACTATTGTCTCTTCCCGCTGCGAGCGCTCTATTCGCTGCGCGAGCAGCCTCCCGCATGGGTCGTTCTCTCGTCATCGCGCTCATGGGATTGGAGCGACGAGCAACGGCAACCGCTCGAACAACGGAGCGGAGCTTGGTTGATCTTGCGCCAAAGTCCGGACGCGGCTGTCGAAACGGTCAGCCGACTCACGAAGGCCCTGGAGGCTGCCGGTGTGTCCGTGTCGGTCGAGCGACAACGGCATTTCGGTCGAGTTACCGTGGTGCTGCTGCGGACCCAACCGAATCCGCCGCCCGCCATCACCTCGAGTTCGCCGCATTACCCCGGACGCGGCGCGAAGGGTGAGAGGTCGATTTGGGGAACGTGGCCGAGAATCAACTCCGCAAGAATTTGGGCCGTGGCTGGCGCCAGATGAATCCCGCTGCGAAAATGGCCAGCCGCCACCAAGACATTTTCCCATGGGGCAAGGCGACCCAGGTGCGGCCGTCCATCCCGGGAGTAGGGACGCAGACCGGCCCACGCATCACGCAAGGGCATGTCGCGAAGCGCCGGAAGCCAGCCGCGCGCGAAGGTCACTAATTCGTCAATGCCCTCGGAGGTTGTTGAGCCGTCAAATCCGACTTCTTCCACCGTGGATCCGGCCAGCAGCCAGCCGTCTGGACGCGGCACGAGATACCTTGGCCCTTCGTTGACGATTCGCTGTAGCAGGGGGCGCGACGTCTGCCAGGCGACGATCTGTCCGCGGCGGGGTTCGACCGGAAGTTCTCTACCCAGGTCGTGGAGCAAGGCCGTGGACCAGGGGCCCGCGGCCACACAGATCCACGTTGCGTTCCATCGTCCCAGATTTGTTCGCAGCGCGGCACGACCTTTGCCTAAATCGGTCCAACCGAGGATTTGGACTTCGTCGACGAACTCAACACCCCGGCGGCTTAGAATCGCGCGGAGCGCTTTCAGGAGTCGCGACGGACGCACTTGCGCCTCTTCGGGCAGAAGATAGGTGCACCGCAGATCGTCGGGAACGGTCAGGCCGGGTTCCAACTCGGTCAAGCGATTGCGGTCCACCGCCTCCACTCGGCCCCCTTCACGCTGTAGTTGGTCCATCGTCGCGCGCAAGGCGGCGGATTCGCCCGGTCGCCGACTCAGGTAGAGTCCTCCACACGGTCGGTATCCGACGTCGAGGCCACTTTCGTGAGACAGACGGTCGCACCAGGAAGGATACAAACGTTGACTCAGCATTCGCAATTGCTCGACCGCATCGTGAGCCTGCGGCGACGGGGGGGGCAAAATCCCCGCGGCGGCCCACGAGGCCGTTTGTCGGATGCGAAAGGGAGTCACAAGGCGGACGGACTGACCGAGGCGGGTCAATTGTTCCGCAATCGACAGACCGATAATCCCACCACCTAGCACGAGGCAATCCGGCATCAGTTCAGCTTCCTGACAAAGACAGCCTCTAGCGCTGATAGGTCCCGATCAATTCGCCGGTTGCCAAGATGTGTCCCTGCATTGCCCGCTGCAATGCGTCCACGTCCGCACCCGGACCGAGCCGCAGTGGTTGATCCAGGGCATACAGGCGAAAGTGATAGTGATGCAAACCGTGTCCAGGCGGTGGTGCCGGCCCGCGATAGCCGATCGTCTGGCCGCTGGTCCAGGAGTTTTGTCCCTGGGCGGATCCCGCCGGCATGGTCGGCAGGGCGCCCGGTTCGATCCCTTCGGGCAGTTCGCTCAGGTGCGGCGGAAGATCGTAAATCAGCCAGTGCACCCAGGGCTCGGGGGAAGGCGCGTCCGGGTCGTCGCAGACCAACGCCAGCGATTGCGCATTCGCGGGTACGTTCGACCAGGCAAGCGGTGGCGAACGGTCCGCTCCATCGCCCGTGTAGTCGAGTGGGATCATCTCGCCATGCGAGAATGCGGAGCTGACCAATTGAATCGACATTGCGTTACCTCCTCGGACTTGCTCGCTCATGGTCGACGTCGTCGGCGCCTCCGTTGCGCGATGGCAGCCCAACGTGACGACCAAGACGAGGACCAGGATTCTGGATGTCAGCAATTCGGCGCGGATCATCGGGGAAACTGCCTGTGAAAGCTGCAAAGATGTCTTCGTAGGACGGATTGGCAATCCGTCCCCCATGTATTCTACGCAATTGCCGCGTGGTCTTTGTCCGAACGGGCGCTTTGTTCCTTCCGCCGTCGATCGGTTCAGGGGCGTGGCGGGCCTGGGAAGAAAGCGTTGGTTCGCCGCACATAATCGCGATAGGCCGGGCGCCGTTCCGAAATCGTGGACTCCAGCAGACGGACTCCCGAAACGCGCATCAAGAGGACGCTCATCAACAGCGGGCTGAAAATGGTCCACCACGCTCCACCACGGGCTGCGACGAGATAGATTCCCCACCAGACGCAAAAATCGCCGAAATAGTTGGGGTGTCTCGTATAGCGCCAAAGGCCCTGATCGAGGACCTGACCGCGATTGGCGGGATCGGCTTTGAAGCGGGCCAACTGCCAGTCGCCCACGGACTCGAACGTCAGCCCAATCAGCCAGAACAGCAAACCCAGGCCGTCGAGCGCTCCGAATCGAGGTTGATGCGTCTGGAGCAGGCACCACTGAATCGGAAAACTAATGATCCACAGCAGCAAGCCCTGCAGAACGAAAACGGTTCCGAGGCTGATCCACCAAAACGAAGCTCCATGGTGCGCCCGCATGGCGGCATATCGTGGGTCTTCGCCGTGACCCCAATTGCGCCACAACAGATACAGCGATAGACGCAGCCCCCACGTGGTGACCATTCCGAGCAGCAGCGTGGCACGTGCCGTTGCCGCTGCCTCCTGCTGCAAGAAACTCAGCCACCCCAGCAAGACGAAACCGGTTCCCCAAAAGGGATCCACGATACTCGCATCGTGCTGCCACAGGCTGACGAGCCACAGCAGCAGCATCACGCCCAGAATCACCAGCAGGTTCGTGGTCAAGACTGCGATTTCTTCTCGATTTTGGCCCACGTGTCGCGCAAGGGCACCGTGCGGTTGAAGACCAACGCCTCCGTTTGGGAATCCGGATCGACACAGAAGTAGCCCAGTCGCTCGAACTGGTAGCGGGAGCCGAGCGTGGCTGATTTCAGTGAGGGTTCCAGACAACAGTCGCGAAGGATTTCCAGAGAATCCGGATTCAGGTTATCCAGGAACGTCTGACCCGGTTCCGTTGCATCCGGATCGAGTTTGCAGAATAGATGGTCGTAGACACGTACTTCCGCCGGTACGGCATGACGGGCAGAGACCCAATGAAGCGTTCCCTTGACCTTGCGGTTCGCCTCGGGCATTCCACTGCGGGTCTGCGGATCGTACGTGCAATGAATCTCCTGGATCTCGCCCGTCTGTGGATCCTTGATCACATCGACGCAGCGGATGATGTACGCGTACCGCAATCGGACTTCGGTTCCTGGCGACAAGCGGAAATACTTCTTGGGTGGGTCTTCCCGAAAATCGTCCTGTTCGATGAACAGCTCACGCGAAAAGGGCAGCATCCGCGTGCCCATCGATTCGTCTTCCGGGTTATTGACGGCTGGCAACTCCTCAACCTGATCTTCTGGATAGTTCACCAGCACGAGTTTCAGCGGTCGCAGGACGGCCATGACACGGGGTGCCGTGCGATTCAAATGCTCCCGAACATTGTTTTCCAGCACCTGGACATCGATCGTGCTGTTGAATTTGGATACGCCGATCATGTCGCAGAAACTGCGAATCGACTCGGGAGTAAAGCCACGACGCCGCAAGCCGCAGATCGTTGGCATTCGTGGGTCGTCCCACCCGTTCACGTGGCGTTCGTTCACGAGTTGTAACAATTTTCGCTTACTCATCACGGTGTATGTCAAGTTCAGGCGTGCGAATTCGATCTGCTGTGGATGATAGATCCCGAGTTGGTCGAGGTACCAGTTGTAGAGCGGACGGTGGTCTTCGAATTCGAGAGTGCAAATCGAATGTGTGATCCGTTCGATGGAATCCGACTGCCCATGCGTGAAGTCGTACATGGGATAAATGCACCATTTATCTCCCGTGCGATGGTGCGTCGCATGTAAGATGCGGTACATCACCGGGTCGCGCAGATTGAGATTGGGTGAGGCCATGTCGATTTTGGCCCGCAACGTGCGCGTGCCGTCGGGAAACTCACCTCGTCGCATCCGTTCAAACAACGCCAAGTTCTCTTCAACGCTCCGGTTACGATCTGGGCTGTTGCGGCCGGGACGTGTGAGGGTTCCACGGTATTCCCGAATCTCGTCGGCACTTAAGTCGCAGACGTAGGCTTTTCCGGCCTCGATGAGCTGAATGGCCCATTCATATAACTGGTCAAAGTAGGAAGAAGCGAAATACAGACGCTCTTCCCAATCAAAGCCCAGCCAGCGAACGTCTTCCTTGATCGACTCGACGTACTCGTCACTTTCCTTCGTGGGATTGGTGTCGTCAAAACGCAGATTACACAAGCCGCCATATTTTTCGGCTAATCCGAAGTTCAGGCAGATGCTTTTTGCGTGTCCGATGTGCAAATACCCATTCGGCTCCGGGGGGAACCGGGTGTGGACGCGCCGATCGTACTTGCCGCTGGCGTGATCGGCTACGACGATCTGTTCGATAAAGTTGAGGCGTGGGGAGGACTCGGGTGAATCGATCGAGTGGTTGGGTTCCTTGCCCATCTCAGAGCCTTTCAATAGTGCCGTCAATCCCGGACGAAGCGCCCCCGCCCCTCGAGGCGATTCGCCCGGTGGAAGGCGATTTTATACCAGGAACTTGCGACCACGACGAGCGAGGTTGCTGTCGTCTGTCCCCGCGTTCCTCGGTCCCATGATGCAGCCCGACGGCGGCAATCTGTCACCTCACACGTCGACCCGCCGCAGCGCCTGGTCAATTCGCTCCAGACAACACGGCTGTCCCAGAATCGCCAGCGTTTCGAACATTCCGAAACCCACCGGTTTTCCCGTGACGGCCACGCGGAGTGCGTGAATGATCTGTCCCAGCGTGGTCCCTTGCTGCTCCACAAAAGCTTTCAGTTGATCTTCGAGCGTTTCCGCTTCGAACGGGCAGATTGCCGCCAGAACGGGTCGGAATTGGCGCAATAGTTGGACCGCCTCCGGTGCCCGTCGAAGCCGTTTGTCAAATGCTGCCTCATCGTATGTGAGATCTTCCGTCGCCAGGAAAAAATCGTCGAAATTCAGGATCTCACCGAACATCGAGATTCGATCGCCCGCGGCTTCCACAACCTGGCGAACGTATTCGTTCTGGGAGCGGGGGAGGGAGGACGAGAGCAATCCGGCCGACTGCAGGAACGGCAGCACGCCTTGGACCTTCTGCTCCATCGGCAGTTCTTGCATGTAGTGAGCCTGGAACGACACCAGCTTCTGCGGATCAAAGCTCGCCGGTGCCTTGTTGACACGCTCAAGGGAGAAGTGCTCGATCATTTGTTCCCGCGAAAAGAACTCCGTCCGGTCATCCAGGGACCAGCCCAACAACAGCAAATAATTGACGATCGCCTCGGGCAGAAAGCCGGTCTGTCGGTAGAAGTCGACAATCACTGGATTAAAGGTGTCGGCATCGATCTGCAGGCCCAACCGCTCCGCAATCGCTCGTCCTTGTTCATAGAGGCGAGCGAACTCCCGGTGTTTCAGATACTTCTGGAGCTTTCGTTTGCTCAGCTTCGTGCGACTGCCCGGTTCTGCGACGTAGGGCAGGTGTGCGAAACGCGGGATTGTGTATCCGAGGGCCTGACCGAGGAAGATCTGGCGGGGTGTATTCGAGAGATGTTCTTCGGCACGAATGACATGAGAAATCTCTAGGTCGTGATCGTCCACCACCGTAGCCAAATGATAGAGGCAGCTCCCGTCGGCGCGCTGAATGACGTGATCCTGTTCGCGGCTCCATTCGAACTGTACGGGCCCACGAATCAAATCGTCGATCGTCAAGGTGCCTTCCCGCGGCATTTTGAGACGGACGACTGCCTGGCGTCCCTGTTTTTCGAAAGCGGTCCGTTGCGCTGGATTGTCGGCCATCCATCGGCGACTGTAGACGAAGGGCCGCTTTTCCCGCTCTGCCGACTCTCGCTCTTCCTGGATTTCTTCTGGAGTTGCATAGTCGTAATAGGCCGCCTCGCGGCGCACGAGCTCATCCACGGCGGCCCGATAGCGTTCCAAACGCTGAGACTGGAAATAGGGTTCGTAAGGTCCGCCGACCTCCGGACCTTCATCCCAGTCGATTCCCAGCCAGCGGAAGCCGTCCAGGATTGGCTGTAACGCGGCGTCTACGTTCCGCTGCTGATCCGTGTCATCAATCCGCAGAATGAACTGTCCATGATGTTGTCGGGCGTACAACCAGTTGAAGAGAGCCGTGCGGACGCCGCCAATGTGCAAATAACCCGTGGGGCTGGGGGCAAAGCGAGTGCGAATCATCGAGTCCAGGGAGTCTGTAGGGAGTGGTTCAATCGCCAAGTTGAAAGGAGCGACAGGAAGTCGATCCCCGAAAACGCACGATTGTACGGAGAAATCGCCGAAATCAGTAGCCCCGGGGGACTACGCTTCGCTGGGACGTACCCGTCCGGCGAACCTGCAGGTCGAAGAAGAACCGCGGATTCCCTGGATCAAGACCGAACTTGGCGCCGTGGGGCTCCGCGTTCTTCCGCGGCTCGAGTTCTCGTTTTCCCCACGTTTTGTGCGTCACAGCGAACCGACTACACCCGCGTGTTGCGGTGCTCCTCGGCGTTGCGAGATCACGCGGCGCGACGATCCCGCTTCTGCTGCTTCCGTAGCCGCTTCCGCTCCGACCGACTGAGCGGCAAGGTGGACGGACCGTCATCTGCTTCTTCGTCCGATTCACGACTCGTCGGCGGCTGCTTCTGTTCGGTGGGCCGGCGCGGCGTACTGGCCGGTTCCGAATCGGATCCGGCGGGCTTCGTTGCGGCACGTTTCTCCTCGTCGACATCGGCGGAAGCGTCGCCGGAAGATTCTGTGGCCTCCGTCCCACGTTTCCGCAGTAACGGCAACGAATTCCAGAGTCGGCGGGCCCGAACACGACGATGCTGCATCGCCGGCTTCAGCCGACCCTGTGCATCGAAATGGACGTGCCGGCCGTAAACGACCAGCGACATCAGCAGCAGATAGTGGCCGGTCAGAAGCGTTAGCCCTTCGATAATGGCGAGCAACGGGTCCGAGAGAAAGCCCAGCTGCCCTTGTCGGAGTACCCCGTTTGCAACGTAGGCGACAACGGACATCGCGACACAAAATGCCGCCCCGCGCGACGCCCGGATTTCGAACAGCAGGCTGACTGCCAAAACGGTTCCCACGACGACGAGCATCCAGAGGAGACTCGATGCAGGCAGCGGCAAAGTCGAACGCGCCACAATCTGTCGGGCACCGCTTTCCACGATGCGATGTAGGCCCGCCACCGAATCCATGCTTGCGAGCAGCAGCCCGATGACGACGTAGTACCACAGGCGATAGCGGGCTCGATAATCATCGACTCGGTGACGCCGCAACTGGAGAATCTGCAGCGCCAGCAGTGCCGATGCCAGCAGCATGCACGACGAACTCCATCGCACGAGATTCTGCGGCCCGTTCAGGTCCCAGGCAGAAAGGTCAAGCTGTCGTTCTGGGGCGTGCCAGCGAAGATAGGCCGTGTAGAGTGTGGCGTGACCGACGACAACGCACAGTCCGACCAAAAACCAGACCGAAAGCGTCCACAATCGCTTGGGAAGCAGGTCGATTGTCCGCGGCTGTTGTTCGGCCCGGGCGGCCGACGTGTACCGCGCGTTCACCGTGGGGCGGCTGCGTGGGGCCCCCTCCCTGGGTCTTGGGGTTCCTCCTGCGGCATGTCGTTCCTCTACCAGAACCCGCCTTCGTCGCTCTTCTCGAGGAGAACTGCGTCGCACTGTCATGTCGTCTACTCAGAGTGGGCACGTTTCCTTTTGTTCCGCCTGCGCACTTAACAGGAATCGGATGCTGGAAAAGAGCATCTTCAGTCAGCCCGAACGGATTCGTCCGTCCTCCGAATTGCCTCCTGGAGGTCGAGTGCTAGCAGATTGACCCGCCCGACCCGCTCATCTGCCGCCCCAACAGGTCGGCGACAGGGGAAGCTCCGGTCCACCGTTTGACCCTGCAGGGGGACGGACCTAACTTTGCTCAGCCGCGAAGCCGCAGTTCCTCCGGTGAAGGAGGGGGCGATTTCCCTCCCCCTGAGGGGTTAGGTTTTTCGGCGGTGGCCCGCTCACCAGCGTGGTCTGGGGCCGGGAGACGGGGGAGGCACCCAGAGTCTGCCAGATCGACTTCATCACGCCAACAGTTAGCCGTTTTCTTCGCTGATATCGTGTCACAATGCATCGTCGAACCTGAGTTTGACGCAGCTTTGGCTGCTTTGTTTCCAGGTCCGGGGCAGGAATCGCCCTCGACGCTCGCTGGAATGTTGGGGCACTTCGAGGAGTTCTCGAGCGTTCCGTCAACACAGCGTCCGATTGAGGAGCACCTGGTTCGCTCTCGGCTTGGGACCACCACAGCGCTTTTCATCGCACTGCGGGCGAAACATGCGCCGACGGCGCGTCACAGCCTGCGCGTGGCGCTCCGTTGTTCGCTGGTGGGCGAAGTCGTTGGATTGACGGGGGACAGCCTCGATCATCTGGAGATTGCGGCTCTGTTGCACGATGTGGGGAAGATCGCTGTCCCGGACCATCTCTTGAACAAGGCGGGGCCGCTCTTGCCCGAAGAGATGGCGATTCTTCGGACACAACGACGTACAGGCCTTGAGATTCTGTCGGCCTGTCAGGCGCCGATGCCCGTGATGGAGATTGTGCAGTACTATGCGACCCGGTTTGATGGTCTGGGGCGTCGGGCGGGTGAACCGATGGGCGACGACATCCCGTACGGTGCTCGGATTCTGGCGATTGCCGATGCGTTTGACGCGATGACGACCGATCGAGTTTACCGACCTGCGATGTCACGTGAGCGGGCGGTGGCCGAACTGTTCGAGTTTGCGGGAACGCAGTTCGATCCGGAGTTGGTCGAGCGATTCTGTTGGTTTTCCCCGCAAACCGAAGCGCAGCTTCAGCGGAGGGTGTCTCTTCGTTGGCTGCAACCCATCGTCTGGGAGCCAGCGTCAACAAGTCCGTCGGACCATGCAACGATGGGTTCCAGCGAGCCCGCCCGTGGTGGGCTGGCTCTGTTTCAGCAACGATTGCTGGACGGGATGAACGATGCCGTGGTTTTCGTCGATCCGCGTTGGCGGATTGCCTTCTGGAACCAGGGCGCGGAGCGGTTAACGGGGATCACTGCCGATTCGGTTCTGGAACGTGAATGGCACAATGGTCTCCTCGAACTGCGCGATCCGGAAGGCAATCTTTACCGCGATTCGCGGTGTCCGGTACGACAGGTAATTGGATTAGGACAGCAGATCATCTGTCGCGCGACCATCGCACGCGCCGCCGGCGAGCGGGTAGCGGTCGAAGTGCACGCGATCCCCGTCAATGATGAACAAGATGGCTCGGGAGCGATTCTGATGCTTCGAGATGCGTCCTCGGAAACGCATTTGGAGGCACGCGTACAGGACCTGAGTGAGCAGGCCACGACGGATCCGCTGACGGGCGTAAGCAATCGAGCCGAATTCGATCGCACCCACGCGACTCTTGTCGAAAAGAGCCTTTCGCAGCGAGCGACGTTCAGCATTATCTTGTGCGACATCGACCGGTTCAAACAGGTAAACGACCGGTTTGGTCACCAGGCCGGCGATGAAGTCTTGGTGCAATTCGCTCGTCTGCTGCAACGCTGCTCGCGCGCCGGTGACCTCGTCGCCCGCTACGGTGGTGAAGAGTTCGTCGTCCTCTGCCCCGAATGCGATAATGCGACGGCGGCTCGACGTGCCGAGCAATTTCGCAGCGAATGGGCGCGAATGCCCCAGGCGGCATTGGATCAGGAGGTGGTCACGGCCAGCTTCGGAGTCACCGAATTGCAGGGCGGTGATACGGCCGAAACAATGCTCCGTCGGGTGGATCGGGCGCTCTACCAAGCGAAAGACGGGGGGCGAAACCAGGTTGTGCAGCTCGGGGCTGGCTTTTCACCGGAGGAGTCGGAGGAACGTCGAGGTTGGCGGTCCTGGTGGCACCGACGCCCATTGCGTTCGCTGATTCAACGGACTCTTCTGACCAGTGTGCCGCTTAACGTTGCCGCCGAAAAGATCCGCGGCTTCATTGCCGATCACGAAGCCGAGATCGTCCGGATCGAAGAGAACCACATCGTCTTGACGGTGAACGTCCGGCATTTTGAGCCGCAGCGTCGACGAAGCGACCGTCCAGCCCTGCTCTTGATCGATCTTCACGTTCAGGAGGTCTCGGCCGAGTCGCTGGAGTTGCCCAATCAGTCGGGGACGCATACGGTGGCTCGGGTGACGATCCGTCCGCGACGGGAGCGAGACCGCCGATCTCGGGTAAACGATCAGGCTACGCTGATTCTCTCCAGTCTCAAGGCGTATCTGATTGCCCAAGAAATCCCCGACTTCTAGCCGGCTTGGGCTCCCCGATTGCCAGCTCCGATTCGATCGGATATCGTGACTTTCCTACGTCGAAGAACGATCAGCTCTGGAAGCACCTGTCGGCGAGCAACGCCCGCTTCCCCGGTCCCCTGGGGCTCGGCCCCACACCGTTCGGTGCGAGCCCGCTGTCAATGCTGAGAAGGAACCTGTCATGGCTTATTCACTTCCTGACTTACCCTATGCCTACGATGCTCTTGAGCCGCACATCGATGCCCGAACGATGGAGATCCATCACACGAAGCATCATCAGGCCTATATCACGAAGGTAAACGACGCGATTACCGGCACCGATTTGGAAAGCAAGACTGTCGAGCAACTGATTTCGAAGCTCGAAGCTGTGCCCGAGAACATTCGCGGCGTTGTCAGGAATCACGGAGGCGGGCACGCCAATCACTCGCTGTTCTGGACGGTGATGAGCCCCCAGGGGGGTGGAACACCGCAAGGGGCGTTGGCGGCCGCGATTGAGTCGGAACTGGGCGGCTTGGAGAAGTTTCGACAGGCGTTCTCGAATGCGGCTGCTTCCCGCTTCGGAAGCGGTTGGGCTTGGTTGAGCCTCGACAAGGGGAAGCTGCTGGTCGAAAGCACGGCCAACCAAGACAGTCCGCTGATGGAAGGACGTACTCCTCTGCTGGGAATCGACGTCTGGGAGCATGCGTACTACCTGAAGTACCAAAATCGCCGTCCTGATTACGTCGCCGCGTTCTTCAACGTGATCAATTGGCCCGAAGTGTTACGCCGCTACGAAGCTGCGAAATAAGTCGGCCTACAGGAGACTGCGCACAGTCTCCCAGTTCTCCGGTTGATGTCTTGGACCTGCAGCCCTGATCAGCCAACCCTGCCATGTACCCGGTCGTTCATGGGCACATGGCAGGGATCTCAGAAATCTCCGGGATTTGAGTGACCTCGGTCCCGCAAGCCAACGGATCTTGAGTCGGTTTCTCTGTCGAATGCGGTCGCGGACCATGCGCGCGTAGCGGGGGAAGCAGCCAGCATGCTTCCGCCTGGGAGACGCGGCTACCCGGCCCCTGTTTATCCAGCGGGGACTCCCGCCGACGATTCTCCCGTTGACTTTTCCGACGGCATCGCAAGTCGGCAGAAGCTGACGTGCACCCGTGGTTCATTAAAGGCGCATTCTTCGCTTGACCCCTCATGGGCATGTATCTAAGATCTGCCCCCCGGCGTGCCGAGGATACCGATCGCGGAAGAAAATCCGACTTTTCGGATTCTCCTATCGCCATCCAGGGTTCCAATCCGACAAAGAGGAAGGTGGTCGAGCGGGTTGCCGGGCCAAACTGACATCATGCCAGTCCAGGCAACTGCTGCGATGTTGTGATCACTCGTCCTGCTCTGCTTGCGAGGCCTAAATCATGCAAGTTCTCCGATCGCGTCATTTCCAATGGTGTGTCCTGATCGTAATGGGGGTCGCGATATCTTCGGTCGGTTGTCGCAGTACGCGCAACAGTATTTCCACGCTCCCGGGCATGAGTTGGATGGGATCGCAGGATGAAGCTTCATTCAGCAGTATGGCGAGCGAAGAGGAAAAGCCGATGCTACCACCTCCCTCTCGGGAGGCGACGCCCCAGGTTGTCACGGGCAATGAGCCCTCCAAGGTATCGCCTGCGACGGGAAGTTATCCGGACACGGGTTTTCCGTCGCCGATCGGACCTCGAAATGCCCCGGCAATGAGTGCGCAGAGTGACGTCGCCGGTTCGGAATCGCTTGGTGGCACGAATCGCGGATCGTCGTCGGCGAATCCGTCGAGTGTGGGAGCGACGCAACGCGGTTTCTATGGGGAGCAGTACCAGGAAGATCAGCCGAGCTCCGTCGCCGGTGGTGACTCCCAGTACGCACCGCCCACCGGAACGTTCGATGCGCCGAGCAGCTCGAGCCGCGAGTCGGTGACCAGTTCGACGAGGAGTTGGGGCAGTCCCGCACCGGGGAGCGGCCTATCTGCGGCCGGCGGGGGCGAGCAGCCTGCGGGCGCCTCTCCGTATCAACAGATCCGAGATGGGTTACGCGACGATTGGCAGAACACCACATCGACCGTGTCACGCTCCGCGGAGCAGGTGACTCAGCAAGCCGAAGACTTTGTGCAGGGCACCTCTGAGGAGGTGCGGCAGGGCGTAGATTCGATTCGCGATGGAGTTCGCAGTCAGTACCAGGAGTTTACGCAAGGGGTTGCCGGGCAAGTTGAGTCGACACCCCAGGATACGGTGGATCGTTTCCAGGATTACCCGCCCGCGGCGGAGGAAGCCGATCCGGCGCGATCGGGTACAGCGGTCAGTTCTTGGGGGTCGTCTAGTCCGTCCAGTTCGGCCGTGCGAAATGAAACGGGATCCCAAAGCGCCTATCCATCGACGTCGGCGCCGAATTTGCCGGGCTACGGTGCCGCGGCGACTTTGAATCCGCCGAGCACGGAGAGCGCGGGGACTTCAAGTTTTGATGGATACTCGACCGATCCCGCGGGGCAGCGTTCGAATGAGCCGTGGCGACCAGGTAGCACGAGCGACTATCTCCAGACGCCTGGTGTTCCGAGCGGTGCCTCCAGTGGAATGGGCCGAGGGCCGAACGTTGAGCCCGTCTCTTACGATCGCTGGGATGCCGACTCCGAGCCAGCGCCGACGCACGGGTGGTCCTCCCAGAGTCAGCGACTCGCGCCCACCTATCGGTAACCCGAGGCGAAGGGCGACCGTCTACCAGCCCATCACCATGTTCGACTCGATCACCTTTCGGGCTGCAGGAAGGTCCGACCCCGTCTCCTGCATGTAGAGGCGAATCGCATGCACCTTGTCGCCGGATGCCTTGGACAGGCAGTCTCGTGCCAAGGTGCAAGGGTCGAATTGATCATGGATTCCTAATGCCGCTTTGGAAATCACCCACGTGTCGCGTGGGCGTTTTGTCAATCGAATGACCTCATCAGCCGGGTAGGCTTCGTGGACAACCTGAGCCGCTGCGTCTTCATCCGCGGCCCAGGTGATGATGATGTGTGCGGTCGTTTCGATTTCGTACAACGGCATGATCGAGTCTCCAAATGCGGGACGGAAGCCTAGGAACTGGGGCGGGAACGGTTGAATCCGGTGTTCGACACCGCAGCCCGCCGTCGCCCATCGATCGGACGACTGCTGAAGATTTTACCCAGGATGTGGGACTTGTCGATTGCAGCCAAGGAAAGTAGCCTGAACCGGATGACCCGTTTCCCGCTTCCACGGTCGGTTGTGCATGGACGAAGTTCCGCAGGAAAAACCTGATCATCCGCTCCGTGTTCCCGTTCGTGGCTCCCGCCCGCCGGCGCCGCAGCGGCCCTGGTTTGCGATCGCAGCGGTCCTCTTCGTGATTTTCGGCATCGCATCCCTGCTCCTGCCCTCCGAGATCGCTCGCTGGTACGAAGCCGCGGCGGAAGAGGCAGCGTTAGATCAGGATCACGAACGCGCCATTCGTCGGATCGGTCAGGCCCTTCGTTGGCGACCGGATGACCCGAGATTGTTGGTGCGACGCGCGGAACTTCGGTCGAAATCAAACGATCTGGAGGGCAGCCTTGAGGACTGCAATCAAGCTTGGGAGTTGGCCGAGGGCGGCCGACGCATGGCGGTCTTGGAGCAGCGGATGGCCGTTTTCCAGCGCCGAGGCCAGCACGAAGAGGCTCTGGCGGATGCCGATCGAATCGTGGAAATGGTCGAGGCGGCTCCCAATCAGGAAGTTGATCGCGGAAACGGACAACTCGTTACGCTCCCCTTAGCGTTGAACAATCGAGCCTATGCGTGTGCTCTCGCCAACCGCAACCTCGACGGCGGATTGGCCGACATCGAGCGCGCTCTATCGCTACTGGGCGTGGAGAACGATGCCGCCTTGTTGGATACACGCGGGTATCTGAATTACCTGTTGGGCAACCTCGCGGCAGCGCTGTCCGACATGGAACGGGCCGTCCAGTTGGCCGAGTCGGACCGGAGGAACTTTCAGGCCATTCGGGCGGACCAGCTGCGCCGCGGCATGGATCCGCGCGTGCTCGAGCAGATTCAAGAGCTATCGGATCAGAACCTTGCGGTACTCTACCACCATCGGGGCCTCATCTATCAACAACTGGGGCAGGAGGCCGAGGCGCAACAGGACCTGGCGCAAGCAGAGAAGCTTGGCTACGATCCCGAAACGGGTGTCTGGTAGGAGGCGGTGACGAGGGAGCGAATTGAACGGCGATCAATAGTTGGTTCGGGAACCAAACCCGCGCAGACAGATGATTCCAATGACCAACACCCCGACGACGAGAAATAGACAGCTCTGCAGGTCCATCTGCGAGACTAAGCGCGAGAACTTCGAGGAGAATTGACTTAGCCAGGCCATGGTGTGGAGCTCCGCATCAGAAGTAGTACGTCCATCTGTAGCCTACGTCATATTTCCCGTGCGGGTCGGCAGAACGTCCTCGAACCGCCCGATCCTCCCATTCGCACCCTCTTCCGGGCTCGAGGCCGTTCCGGGGGGCACTGCGACCGTTTTGCCGGTCCGATTTTGGCGTTTTCGCAAGTCGCAAGCGGCCGCTCTTCAGGATCGTTGCGACTTCCCCCGGAAGTCACCCCGAACCCGCCGGTTGCTGCCTCGACATTCTTCCCGACCCGCCTTGCGGCGTCCCCCGGCTGGCATATAATTCAGGACTCATTCGCAACTGGGGCCGTAGCTCAATTGGTTAGAGTACTGGACTGTCGATCCAGTGGTTGCGGGTTCGAGTCCCGTCGGCCTCGCTTCTTTTCGCCTGAAGCGCTAACAACTTGTGGTGCCTCAGGCGTCTTGGTTTCTGCTACTCTTGCTTCCGCTGTACCCAGGTGTGCACGCCGTCTCGTCGCAGTGCTTGCGGCATCAGCTTTCCGGTCGCTCTGCTCGGTTGTCTGGATCCTCTTGTCCCGCATCGCCCATCACGCCATCACCGAGCACCAGGAACCGTACCTTGACCGCGGAAGCGGCGTCGAGTTCCCCCCGATGTGGTGATTCCGCGGGCTTGTCCCGGTGAATCAAGTGCACGAACGCTAAGAGACCGATATACTGCCGGTTACGCCCAGTATGTCGGCGGCGGGTGAGCGGCCACGAGACCAGGGTACCAGCACCGGGGAACGGCCGATCGCCGACGCGGGCGCACGATGCGCCGCCCATCGTATCAATTCTTCCTCTGCGACAACGGCTGCGCTTCGTTCGATCCCATCGTCATTGAAGACTGCGAGGAACCACCATGGTCCGCTCGATCCGGTCGCGGAAGATGCGTCGTCACGCGACGCTCCTGCTTGAGCTGCTGGAAGCCCGTGAACTCCTGGACGGAGATACATCGCCCGTCGCCGGCTTCGACCCGGTCACGGGTCTGCCGCCATTTCCCTACGATGCGGTTGATCGGCAGGTGATGGACGATGATCTGCAAGTTATGGAGGACCCGATTGGGAATCTCCCCCCCACTGACAACTTTTTGGACGGTCTCGATACGTGGAACGACAAGACCGAGATGCCAAACATTCAATTGTTCTCTGAGGGAATTGTAGGAAATAGCATGGATGTCTTCCCGATCGACGGGTTTGACCGGGAATTCATGGTGTTTGATGATATTCGGGTGTTGGGTGAGCCGGATTTCGTGGATGAATTCGGGTTCCAGCCATTACAACGATTCACAACGTGGTACTTCTGGGAACCGGATGACGATACGAGCGTTCCCAATGTCGCACGGATCCGTGATTCGGCGCGTTATCTGGACCCGCGGTCCATCTTGATTGTCAACATCGAACACTGGCCCACGAAGGGGACCGAAGCGGTTGTTGCCGAGTCCATCGATAATTTGGCTAAGGTCGTTGACACGATTAAGGAAGTCAATCCCCATGTCGTAGTCGGCATCTATGCGATGATACCTGTCCGTGATTACTTTACGCCTGTTAACTACGGTTATGACTCTCCCGAGTTTGATGCGTGGGCTGCCAGCAATGCCCGACTGCAAGAACTAGCCGACCATGTGGACTTCATTGCGCCATCGGTCTACACGTTTTACCCCGACTATAACGCCGACGGTACTCCTCGAATTTGGGAACGGGATCGCTGGGTCCAGTACGCGACGGCCAATCTGCTGCAAGCAAAACAGTACGGCAAACCGGTTGTGTCGTACATCTGGCCCCGCTATCACGGAGGTGGCGGTTCCACCGATCCGAACTCACCCGACTACCGCTACTGGAAGTACCAGCCCATCGGAGCAGAGTTCTGGAACGTGATCCTGGAGACGGTTTACCAGTATTCTGATGCCACGGCGGTTTATGAATCTTTGGAGACACCATGGGATAATGACTTGCCCTGGTGGACGGCCACGCAGGATTTTCTTTCGGAGATCGCGCCCGCTCGTGCTGAGGAAGAATCGACGACACATGGAATTGTCACGAGTGGCGACTGGCGCGACACGCGGACGAACGAGAACGCAACCGTAACGATCACAGTCAACAGCGTCAATGATGCACCCACGGCCCGGAACGACAGGCTCACAATCGGTAACTTGATGTCCGTCACGCTGAACGTACTGGCTGACAACGGTTCAGGTGCGGATAGCGACAAAGACGGAACTCTGATCCCGAGTACTACCACGCTCGTTAGCAGTCCATCCCAAGGCGCGCTGGTGAACAACCTGGATGGCACGTTTACCTACACGCCGTTTTCGAGTTTTTCGGGATCGGACAGCTTCACGTACCGGGTCGCCGACGACCTTGGTGCATTGAGCAACACCGCCACGGTCACTGTCGGCTGGAACAGTCCACCGCTCGCCATGGATGATCTGATCGATGGCACTGAAAATACACCGCAGACGATCAATGTGGTGGCAGGCAACGCATATAGCCTTGCTGACAGCGATGTCGACGGCAATCTAGATCCCACTTCGACCAACCTGATCAGCGGTCCAGCGTACGGTAGTTTGGTGCACAATAGCGACGGCACGTTCCTGTACACGCCCAATTCCGGTTTTGTTGGTATCGACAGTTTCGACTACACCGTGGCAGACCTATTCGGTGCCGTCAGCAACGTGGCCACGGTGACAATCATGGTCGCCGCCGCGGATGGGATACTGATGGAAAGCACGGCGACGATCATCGAGCCGCCCAGCGTCGGAGACTTGACCAATCTGGACGATTTCGTGAACTCACCCCAGGTAGGCTTCAGCGGGACCGACAGTCCCCAAGATCAAGTTGTCGACGATGAACAGGGGGCAGACGACTTGGCAACGTTCACGCTCGAGGTCAATACCCCGCCTACCGCGCGCGATGATTCCGTCTCGGCAATTGAGGATTTGCCCGTCGACATCGACGTTTTGGCCGACAATGGCTCGGGCCCAGACCTCGACGTGGACGGGGCGTTGGACCCAAGCAGCCTCACCATCGTTTCCGCACCTATTCATGGTGCGATGGTCCCGCAAGACGGCGGCCTCCTCCGGTACACTCCCAATCTTCACTTTACCGGCGTGGATTCGTTCCAATACACCGTCCAAGACGGTGATGGGGCGGTGAGTAACGTCGCGACGGTTACGATCGACGTCCGAGCGGCAAACATGCCTCCCTTGGGTCGTAACGACGCGATCGTGATGAACGAGGATGGGATAGTTGTCTTCGACCCGCTTGCCAACAATGGCTCAGGGATTGATCGTGACCTCGACGGATCCCTCCTACCCAGCACGGTAATCAATGTGAACTGGCCTAATCCGTATGGGGGAAGTTTAACCGTCGACGCCGAAGGGCGATTCGTATATCGGCCGCCCGCCGACTTCTTCGGCACCGTTCGATTCCAATACAAAGTCCAGGACAGCGACGGAGCATTGACGAAGACGTATGAGGCGATCACCGAGGAATTGTACGAGGACGAGGGGGGGCAACGGAGTCGTCTGGAGCACGTTTGGAATTTCAACGTGAGCGAGGGCGAAGCCCAGGCGGTTGTCGTCAGCGGATTTCACGATAGCGAAATCGAGGACTTCGGCTTTGAATACTCGGCCGACGGCACAAACTGGATTCCGCTGGACATCCGACTGACGAATGCCGGACAGCTTCTGGAAGCCGAACTGCCCCCCGGTCTCCAGGGTGAGCTGCTGGTGCGCTTGACCGATTCGAATCGCTCTGCGGGAGACGACGTCGCGGATAGCGCCTACATCGAGTACATGTACATTCGCTCCACACGACCCGATCATCCCGAGCTGCCGCAGTTAACGGTCAGCGATCCCGTCGTTACCGAAGCCCCGGACGGAACCGCCATCGCGCAGTTCACCGTGACGCGCACCGGAGATAGTACAAAAAGTGTCACCTTCGCCTACGAAACCGTCGATGGAACGGCGGAAGCCGGCGCGGACTATGCGCCGATCAGCCTTCGAACCGCCCTCCTCGGGCCGGGCGTCACGCAGCGCGTGATCTCTGTGCCCATCCTCGAAGATTCATTGCCAGAAAACGAAGAAACGTTCTTCCTCCAACTGAGCCGGCCCGTGGGAGCCAACATTGGTGATGACCTGGGCCAAGCCACGATCCAAGCGAACGATAATCCGCCTCATGTTACCTCGGTTCTCGTAGGGTCCAGTTCGTGGACCAGCAACTTCCGCACCCGGACTCTGGCTGCAACCGATGGGTTCTATCCAATCCCGACGGACGCCGATCAGTTGCGAGTGATCTCATGGAAAATCGACCAGATTCGGATTGTGTTCGATCGGGACGTCCAAATTGACGTCGACGACTTGGTCGTTACTGGCGGGACGCAAAGCATCGTGAACGTCCACACCATGCAGTACGCAGACCGAATCGCCACGTGGTCCATCGACCCCGTATTGGCGGACAGGATCATGCTGAACTTGAGCGACCGGATCACGGCGGATTCGTCTGGACTACCGCTGGATGGTGAGTTCGTCACGGCATCCGGCGCCGACCACTCCGGAGACGGATCCCCGGGCGGAGTCTTTCATTTCCGCATCAATATTCTCGCCGGCGACATTAACGGGGATGGTTTCGT
>CAZFWV010000018.1:5409-43556 GCA_964522605.1 uncultured Pirellulaceae bacterium | reverse complement strand
GTTAAACGAGAATCCCTCGATCGCATGTCAAAACCAGAGCGTTGCAACAATCCGTCGATCGACCTGGTTCCCCTCGGAATTCTACTCAATTCCATCAGGTTAGCGGGAATCGGTCCCCTCCGTGGCAAGGTCAACGGAGACCAAACTCGGAATACCAAAGTCGGTAGTCCTCTCAAAGCAGGCTGATATAATGCCCCAGCCCGCTTGAGATACCCCACCCGCGATCGCAATGACCCGCCCCCGAGCTGGGAGCCCTGAGGGGCCCCCGGTGTATCGGTCGGAGACGACGCTTATGCCACGCCTCTTCACGGTTTTGGTGATTCTGGCCGGAGCTCTGTTGACGAATCCGTTGACGGCAGCCGAGTCCCCCGTTTCGGAAGCCGAAGCGACAGCATCGCAATTCCTGGAAAACTACTGCCAGGATTGCCATTCGGGCGACGCGGCCGAAGCAGGCCTTCGTCTTGAAGAGCTTCTCTCGCAACTCGACATGCTGGGTCAGCATGACGAATGGATCCGGATCTCGGAAATGGTTCGGTCTCAGGAAATGCCTCCAGGGGATGAGCCTCAACCCACTCCGCAGCAGCGACAGCAATTCCTGGATTGGGTCGATGCCGCCCTGAAGGCGGTCGACTGTCGCCAGACAAGCCAGCCAGGTCGCGTCACTATTCGGCGGCTGAATCGAGCCGAATACAACAATACGATCCGCGATCTGATGGGTGTTGATTTTCAGCCCGCGAAAGACTTTCCCGCGGATGATGTGGGTAACGGATTCGACAACATCGCGGAAGTCCTTTCGTTGCCGCCGCTCTTGATGGAGAAGTACTTCGAGGCAGCAGAACAGATCGTCGATCGGGCTCTTTCCAACGAGGGCTTGCGTGACCGCTTTGTTGCGCAGGCTCCGACCGAGCCCCAACAATTTCGCGGCACGGCGCGGCGGGTGCTGGAACCGCTGGCCACCCGAGCGTTTCGGCGGCCCGTTCGAGCGGGCGAATTGGATCGACTGTTGGACCTTGTACAACAAGCCGCAGAAGCCGGAGCCGATTATCCGTCCAGCATCGGCCTGGCACTTCAGGCGATCCTGACTTCTCCCCATTTCCTGTTTCGGATCGAACTGGATGATCCGGCATCCGAGGGAAACCAACCGCGGGCACTGAACGGTTATGAACTGGCTACGCGTCTTTCGTACTTCCTGTGGAGCAGCATGCCCGACGAAACGCTTTTCGAGTTGGCGGCGGCCGACCGACTACAAGACGCGACCGTACGACACGAACAGGTTCTACGGATGCTCGCCGATCCCCGCTCGCAGGCATTGGTCGACAACTTTGCAGCACAGTGGCTCGAGCTGAGAAACCTGGCAAAGCTGACGCCCGACACTGAGCGATTCCAGGAGTTCGACGAACCGCTTCGTCAGGCGATGCAGAAAGAAACGGAGCTCTTCTTTCGCGAAGTGATGACGTACGATCGGAGCATCTTGGAGTTTCTGGACGCGGACTATACGTTCGTGAATGGGCGACTCGCGCGACATTACGGGATCTCCGATGTTCAGGGAGATGCGTTTCGGAAAGTCCAGCTTTCCGATCCGCGGCGCGGAGGACTGCTGACTCAAGCCAGTATCCTGACGCTTACCTCGAATCCGACTCGGACCTCCCCGGTGAAGCGCGGAAAGTGGATTTTGGAGAACATCCTGGGTGCACCGCCGCCACCACCTCCACCCGGCGTCCAACAACTTTCGGAAGACGGACAGGCGGAACTACTCGGTTCATTACGTGAACGGATGGAGCAGCATCGGAGCGATCCTTCGTGCGCCGTTTGCCACAAGAAGATGGATGCACTGGGATTTGGTTTCGAGAACTTCGACGCGGTGGGCGCCTGGCGAGAACGAGACGGTCAGTTTCCCATCGATGCTTCGGGAGAGTTGCCTGGCGGGCAATATTTTGCCGGTCCACAGGATTTACGGAAGGTCCTGATGACGTCGCGGCGTGACGAATTCCTGCGTTGTCTGTCGGAAAAAATGTTGACCTACGCCCTCGGTCGCGGGTTAGAATCCTACGACCGATGCACGATTGACGAAATTGTGAACCGTTTGGAAACGAACGACTATCGATTTTCCGCGTTGCTCTTGGCCGTGGTCGATAGTGAAGCGTTCCTGATGCGAGGTTTTCGAGGAGAGAACGAATGAATCAGCCTGGGCAGATCTCTCGGCGAACATTGCTCCGGGGTCTCGGCGCTGCCGTGACACTTCCGCTACTGGATGCCATGCAGCCCACTCGCCTACTGCGTGCCGAGTCGCTGGCCGGCGGAAGCGAAGTGCCTCGACGAATGGCATTTCTCTTCGTACCCAACGGTGTCAACTTGGCCGAATGGACTCCGAAGCAGACGGGGTACAACTACGATCTGCCCTCAATTCTCCAACCGCTTCAGTCGGTGAAAGAGGACGTCATGGTCCTGACCG
This sequence comes from uncultured Pirellulaceae bacterium, assembly GCA_964522605.1. GTDB lineage: Bacteria > Planctomycetota > Planctomycetia > Pirellulales > Pirellulaceae > CAVZLD01. The sequence continues at coordinate 41,104 of CAZFWV010000018.1, read as the reverse complement.
GTCTGACGCATGACAAAGGCCGGGCCAATGGCGATGGCGCGGGGGATCATGCGCGATCGGCGTCCACGTTTCTGACCGGTTGCCAACCGCGGAAAACGTCTGCGGGAAATATCCGCGCGGGTATTTCCGTCGATCAGGTCGCCGCTCAACAAACGGGCCAAGCGACGCGATTCGCCTCGCTCGAATTGGGATGCGACCGCAGCCGCAACTCGGGAAATTGTGATTCCGGCTACAGTTGTGCCTACTCGCACAATATCTCCTGGGCTTCGCCGACCACGCCCATGGCGAAGGAGATTGACCCGCGTTTGGTGTTCGAGCGACTCTTTGGCGGAGAGGATTCGGCCCGTAATCGTCAAGCGCGTGTGGAACGAATCAATTTGCGACGCAGCCTGCTCGACTATGTGGCCGATGACGCTCGACGCCTGCAACGTCGAGTCGGCACATCCGACCAGAGAAAGTTGGACGAGTATCTGACGTCCGTGCGCGAAATTGAGCGTCGACTAGATCGATCCGATGACGAACCAACACAGATCGATTCCGCGCGTTACGACAAGCCAACGGGAATCCCGGCGGATTACGCGGAACATGTGCGCCTGATGATGGACATGATGGTGCTCGCCTTCCAGACGGATCAGACACGAATCTGCACCTGCATGTTCGCCCACGCGGGCAGCAATCGCAGTTATGCGGAAATCGGCGTTCCCGATGGACATCATGATTTATCGCATCATGGCGGCGACAGAGAGAAACTCGATAAAATACGCCGCATCAATCACTATCATCTTCAGCAGTTCGCGTACCTGCTGGAGCGACTACGATCGATCCCGGAAGGAAATGGAAGCCTGCTGGATCAATGCATGATCGTCTACGGGAGTGGAATCAGTGACGGGAACCGGCATAACAACGAGAACTTGCCGGTGCTGCTGGCCGGTCGTGGCGGTGGGTCGATCGAGAGTGGACGGCATCTCGTCTACGACGTGGAAACTCCGATGACGAATCTGTTCCTTTCTCTGCTCGATCGCATGGGGGCTTCGGTCGACGATCTGGGAGATAGCACGGGTCGCTTGCCTTTTTTGAGCTGACAAACGGATGATTGGATGAGAATCGAGACTTGGCGTCGATTGCTGTCGTCGTTTCTCCTGGGGCTGGGTCTGTCCTCGGCGGTCGGCTGGGCAGCCGAGCCCGTTGACGAGTGGATCAAGCAGCTTCGCAGTAGCGATCTGGAGACTCGCCGCGATGCAGCCTACGCGATTGCTGCCGGGGAATCGCGCGACCCCGCCCTGTTGCCGGCGTTGATCGACGCCCTTCGCGACCGCGATGATCAAGTTTGGGCTGCGACCGTTCAGGCGATGGCACGTTGGCAGGATGATGCAGCCGAAGCGGTCCCGGCGCTCCTGGAGCAACTCGATACGCGGGACGGTCAGCGTCAGTATCGGGCGGCTTATGCTCTAGGGAGAATTGGCCGAAGCCGTCTAGACGACCTGCGGGCAATGTTCGACGCGGGAAACGCGCGCCGGCAAGTCGGGGTCGTTCGCGCCTTAGGCTGGATGGGGCCCGACGGCGCTCCCATGGCATCGGATGTGGCCGAGTTGCTTAGCAGCGAGTCCGAGGAACTCGCGGACGCTGCCGCGGAATCGCTGGTGAAGATGGGAGATCCCGCACTGCCTGCGACCCTCGCCGCCGCGCGGCATGAAGAGTCGATTGCGCGGGCGCGAGCCGTCGTCGTCCTCGGACGTCTTCCATCGAGTAGCGCCGCCGCAACCCAAGCTTTGGCCGACCTTGGGCAGGACGAGGCGTCTTCGGTCCGCGCCGCCGCCCTGGAAGCAATGACCCGCTTCGCGCCTCGCGAGGCCACGCTGCAAAGGTTGTTGATCGCTGGATTGAGTGATCCGGAACCGGTCGTTCAGCGCGCTGCGGCCACGGCCTTGTTGCGCTGCCCCGAAGCCGCGCAGCAAGCCGTCGATGCATTGGTCCAATTACTCGATGGCGATTCCGAGACCGCATCGATTGCCGCCTATACGCTCGGGCGGTTGGGAACTCGCGCCGAATCGGCGATCCCTGTCCTGCTCGATCGCTGGGTGGATCGCGATCAGGCAATGGCGGCCGACGCGCTCACTCGAATTGGTCCCATCGCGATTCCAGGCATCCTGCAGCAAATCGAACAGCAACGGCTCGACCCCGCCACCGCAGCAAAGATCATCGGGGCCATGGGGCGTCCCGCACAGCCCGCGATGCAGCAGGAACTCGAAAGCCCACTCGTCGAGCGACGAATCACGGCGATCCTTGGCCTCAGCCAGCTGGCCACGCGTGCTGACGCAGGCGACGTGTTGTCGGCTCTGATCCGTAGTCTGGAGGACCCCGACGAGCGAGTCCGAGCCGCTTCGGCGGTTGGACTCGGTCGGCTGGAAGCGCAGGCAAAACCGGCGACGGCCAAACTGCTGGAGCGAGCAGGTTCCGATCCGGATGCCGTCGTGCGGGCCGCCAGTCTGACAGCTTTGTTCGCGATCGGGATGCCGCCGGATCAGTTGCTGCCACCGATTCTCGGAGGACTGAAAGACGCCAGCGCCGACGTCCGCCGTCGGTCTGCCGAGGCGCTCGGTCAACTGCAGCCATTTCCCGAATCCGCCGTCGGCCCACTGATCACGACGCTAAGCGATCCGGAATCAACCGTTCGGGCCGCGGCAGCGAGTGCTCTTGGTTCCGCAACCGAAACAGGCGGCTCCGCCGTCGATTCGCTAATCGCGCGATTGGATGATCCGGACGAACACGTGCGGCAGGCATCGATTCGTGCGCTGGGACAACTCGGCGGGCAAGCATCGGCTGCAGTGCCAGTTCTGCTGCAACAACTGACTGCGGAGGACACCGGATTTTCGCGGGAGTTGGTCGAAGCACTCGGGGCGATTGGACCGGCTGCGTACGACGCGGTGCCTGCCCTGGAAAAGTCGCTGCAGGGCGACGATGCAGTGCTGCGTGCAGCGGCAGTCCATTCGCTGGGTCAGATCCTGACCGACCCGGAATCGCTCGTGCCGCGGCTGTGCGCTGCACTGAACGATTCCGACTGGTCGGTCCGTCGCCAGGCGGCAGATCGCCTGGGATCGTTCGGCGCGGACGCACAGGCCGCCGTGCCGCAGTTGCTCGTCCTGCTCCAACAATCGGAAGATACGGATTTCGCCTCCGAGGCCTTACGTCGAATTGACGCGGCTCCCGCGGAAGCCGTCCCAAGACTGCTCCTGATGCTGCAGGAGGAACAGCAAGACCGACGCGCGCGGTACTACGCGCTCCACTTACTGGGGAAAGCGGGCCCCGCCGCCCGCCCTGCCCTTCCCGCCTTGCGAGAAATGCTGAAGGAGGCCGAACCGCGGGCGCGCGGCATGTTGGAGCGGACGATCCGGGAACTTGAGTCTCTGCCCGAGAACGAATGAGGGTTGTCCGCGGACCGGCGTGGAGCGAATGTCAACACCTAGACCTGTGTCAAGGCTTGGATTTAGGGTTGGGTGTCACTGGCTACGCCAGTGCCAGAGCTTGCTGACTTGAACAATCGTCGCACTGGCAGAGCCAGTGGCACCCTAATTCCTAAACTGGACAAAGCACTAGAGCGTATTTCAAAACCTTCATTCGGGAGGGCGAGGCTCACGCCGCCAATCGAGTCGTCTGCCGTCGGTTCGACGGGTATTGCGGCACGACCTGACTCAGTTGCTCAATCACGACCTCAACTGGCTGGTCCACGTGATCGGCCAAATGACGGATCGCAGCATCGGCTTGCCGGAGCGACAGGCGTTGGGCGTCGGCAATCATGATTTTCGGATGCATCGTAGGCAATCCGCGTTCGCCGAAATGATGTAGCTCCTCAAATAGTTTTTCTCCCGGACGGACACCGGTGAACTCAATCTCGATGTCGCGCCCCACTTCGAGACCGGACAGATGAATCATCTCGCGGGCCAAATCGACAATACGAACGGGCTCGCCCATATCGAGCACGAAAATCTCGCCACCGCGCCCCAGCGCTCCGGCTTGGATCACCAGTTGGGAAGCCTCGGGGATCATCATGAAGTACCGCGTCATTTCCGGATGCGTGACGGTGACCGGTCCCCCACGGGCGATTTGCTCGCGAAAGATTGGAACGACACTGCCGGCGGAATCGAGCACATTGCCGAAACGAACCGTCACGAACTGACATTTCGATTCCGCGGCCAGAGCCTGCACATAGATTTCTGCCATCCGTTTGCAGGCCCCCATCACACTCGTCGGATTGACCGCCTTGTCGGTGGAGATCATGACAAATGAGCCGACTTCGTGCTGATGTGCCAGGTCCGCCAGATTCCGCGTCGCGAGCACTACGTTTTTGATTGCCTCGCCCGGATTGGACTCCATCATCGGGACATGCTTGTAGGCCGCAGCATGGAAGATGATATCGGGTCGATGCTCGCGAATCAGCTGCTCCATTCGACGACGATCGGCGACGTCGGCCATGCAGCACTCCAATCGCAGATGGTCGGCTCGATTCTCCAATTCCTGCTGCAGATAGAACTGTCCGTTTTCATTGCGATCGATCAATACGAGCTTGCGCGGTTCGAACTGCAGAAGTTGTCGACAGATTTCCGAACCGATGCTACCGGCGGCACCCGTAACAAACAGGACTTTGCCGTCAATCCACTGGTGCAGTCCCCGCATGTCCAGTTTGACCGGATCACGGCGCAGAAGATCCGCGATCGAGACCGTGCGCGGGCGCAGGTCGATCCGTCCTTCCAGGATTTGTTCAAAACTCGGCAAGACTTTGACTTCCGCTCCCGCAGATTGTCCGGACTGCATAATCTGACGAACCTGAACGCCGGTCAGTTCGTCCGCCGTGAGCAGGATCTCATCGACGCGCTGATGACGGATGACGCGCGCGAGCTGACTGATTTCGCCGAGAACGGGTACCCCTCCGATCCGAATCGGTCGGGTTCCGTCGGTGGTCGCGAGAAATCCAACGATCCGATAGGCCAGGCGCCGATTGTTGCGGATGGCCCGCAGCAGCGTCTCTCCGGCGTCATTCGCACCGACGATGATCGCGCGCACGCGGGGGTCGTCCGAGAGGAAGGCGAGTTCCATTTCGTGTGCCAAACGACCGACAGATCGCAGACCACCGCAAACAATGATGGTTCCCAGGCAATCGAGCAGAAAGACGCTGCGCGGAACCGTGTCTTCCGGAAGTAGGAAGTAGGCACCAAGGACCAGCAGCAGGGAACTGCCGACGGAAGCCTGAGCCAGAACCACGAGGTCGTAGAAGGTCAGATACCGGTTCCATCCCTGGTAGACGCGAAACCAGGCAAACACACACAGCTTGATGAGCAGGACCCACGGCAGGGCAAGCCCAATCTGGCGCAGATAAACCGGCTCGATCTGTCCCTCGAACCGAAGCCAATAGCTGGCGTAGGCGGTGAATCCGAACAACGGAAGGGAACAAGCCGCCAGTACAATTCCGCGCCGATATCGCCGGAGCCCAGAGAGCCAGGAGTGAGCGGGATTGCCCATAACGATTCCTCTACTCGAATCGGCCGCGATTCAGGCCGCCTCTCCCGTGAACCACGACCGGCCGCCGGCACGACTTCCCTCGTCCTGCGACCGCACCGAACTCTCATCCTCCGCGTCGTCGGACAACGGGTACGCCTCGTGCGATTCTTCGTCATCCGAGTCGCCGTACCCATAACCGTACCCGTAGCCATACCCCTGACCGTAATAGGCTTCGCCTCCCTGCGAAGTCAGTCGATTCAGAATGATTCCGACGAGCTGCAATCCCAGGGCACGGACTTCCTCCACCGCGCGAATCACGAGTCGTCGATGGTTCTTGTGGGGTTGGACAACGAGCATGAACCCCTGGGCAATGCGTCCGACGATTGCTGCGTCACTCGCGACGAGAATCGGCGGACTGTCAATCAACACCTGGTCGTAATGAGACTCGGCCCAAGCCAACAGTTCTGCGAAGCGCGACGACGCGAGCAGTCCTGTGGGATCCGCCACGCGCGTTCCGCTGGGCATCACGTCGAATCCAGGCAAGCTGGTCGGATAGACGTATTGCGGAGCACCCACGGCCACCGCCCGATCATCCGTCAGGAGATTTGCCACGCCGCTCTGACCTTTCAGCTCCAGCAAGCGGGTCAGTCCGGGCCGCCGGAGGTCGGCATCGATCAGCAAGACTCGTTTCCCCGCCTGGGCACAGGCGACACCCAGGTTCGCTAGTACCGTGGTCTTGCCGTCCCCGGGTTCAGCGCTGCTGACGGCGACACAGTTCAGGTCATGGGCAGAGAAGGCGAGCGTTGTACGAAGAGTACGAAACGCCTCACTCTCCACCGCATCCGGCGCCACATAAACTTGCAGTGCATCGAGCCCGCTTTCGGCAACCGTATCGAGCTGGCGAACCAGTGCAAGGATGGAGGTTTGAAGCTGATCCTTGACTTCTTCGGGAGAGCGAAATCGGTCGTCTAGGACGTCCGCAACGTAGACCACCGCGGCACCAATTCCAAGTCCACTCGCAAGGGAAACGAACAAGACCCAAAACGGACGCGGCGAAACCGGCTGCGAAGCTGCTTCGGGTCGACTCACGACCTCGACGCGCACATCGGACTGATTTTGATTGATGTCAATACTGTCAATCCGGTTCAGCAGTGTATGGTTCAGGTTGAACAAGCGATCGACTTCACGCTGCGCCATCGCAATCTCTTCTAACCGACCTTGCATATCCACAGCAGCGGCCTGAGCCTTTTCGTACTGGCGTTTCAGTTCCTGCTCCTGACTCCAGGCTTTGTGAAGCTCTTGCGTAACCAAGCTCTCCAGCATTCGATGGAAATGGGGACTGTCCAGGCGCGCGGAACGCTGCTCGACCGTCTGCTGATAGTTGGCCAGATAGACTTCCGTCTGGTGAACGGAATCGGATAACTGTTGCACCTTCGGATGTCGCACGCCGTAGTGCGATTGCAGCGCCTCGAGGTCGGACCGCTGGTCGATCAGCTTCTGCTCCAAGTTGGCCACGACCTGGCTGTCATGTTCACTCAACCCAAGCGCCGCCAGAACGACCTCTCGACCAACCAAGGGCTCCAGGGCGAACAATTGTTGGCGCAGGTCGCGTCCGTCTCGTGCGGCCGACTGAATCGCAGACTGCGACGCCTGTAGCTGCAATCGGGTCTGTTGGATTTCGAGCAGAGCTTCATTCAGGCGAATCACGCGTTGGACCAGGGGATGCATCGATTTCGTCGTGGCGTCTCGCAGACCCAGATCCCCATATCGCTGTTTCACCGCCAGCAGCGCTCGTTCCTTTTCGGCCAGTTGGCGTTCCACATCTCGCAGTTCCTGTCGCAGAATGGTCGCCAGTTCCTCGGCCAAATTCCGATGGTTATCCTTCATGAAGGCAAGATAGGAATCCAGAACCGCGTTCACCACGGCCTCGGCGGCATGGGGACTTCCAGAACAATAGGCAATCTCAATGATGTCCGTGTGCCGAAAACTGCGAACGGCCAAGTGGTCGCGCAATAGTGGAACCCAGCGGTCGCGTGGGATTTTGACGAGGTCGACGCGCAATTCCTGCGGTAGCTCGAGCAACCGCTGCACCGCACCTTCCAACACGACGGTGCTCTTGAATAACTGCTCGTAGGTTGGCAACATCCCCTGCTGGTGAACGTTCTGGGGTACATTCTGGGAGAGTACCACCGGGCCGGTTTGTTGCACCAGGAGTTGCGCTCGTGCCTGGTAGATTCGCTCCACGGTGACGAAGTACAGAATCCCGAGTAGCACGGATCCGACTAAGACCGCTCCAATTAACGGCCAGCGCAAGCGGACCACGCGCAGGAATCGCAACCACGACTGCAACCAAGGAGCCGGCGTAATCACCGTCTCCTCCGGGTTCAAATTGGAGAGCGACACATTCATCAGGTTTCAATCAAAGGCCGGGAATCGCGCTAGAAAATCCGAATCGCAGAAAGCCGCGGATCGTCTCGACGACGAACGTTGTGGGCGTCTCTTCGACACTCACCACATCGCCCGGCGCCAGCGTGAGGTTCTCTTCGCCGTCGTGTTTTGCCTTTCTGACCGACACGTCGATGACCACCGGGTCCGTTCGGTCCGGTACGCGGCGAATCACACGAACGCGATTGGCAACGGAGATCCGCAAACCGCCGGCAAGTGCAATCGCATCGAGCACGCGCACCGTCTCGTCCCGTGGAAGTTCGTAGTTACCGGGCCGCTGCACCAAGCCGATCACGCTGATCGATTGCTTGGTCTTTTCCAGAACGACGACGACACTTCCATCTTCGACGTGCAGGTCCAGACCCGACGCCACGTCCTCCGCCAAATCGACACGCACCATGCGGCGCGGCACCTGGGGGGAATCGATGAAGGACGCGAGCATCACTCCCGAAGCCGCTCCGTTCTGACTGAAAGGCTGCGCGGCATTCGGATGTCGAATTTCGATTTGCGTGCCGGCCTTCTCGCTCAATCCGCCCGCGGCCACAAGGGCCGTCAGCAGGTCACTCCCGGCTGCAGGCAGCTCGAACACACCCGGCTCTTCCACCGCGCCCACCACCCGGACATGAATCATGCGTCGCTGCTTCATCAGAACCACAACGTGTGGTTCCCGATAGATTTCCCGTTCCACGCTCCGTCGGCGAATCTCCTGTTCGGCCTCCGTCAATGTTCGCCCCGCAACGTGCACGAGCCCGACCAGCGGCAGATTGATCTGACCGTCGTCCGTCACTCGAAGCGGCCAGTTCTGAGGAATCTGCTCTTCGATGCCCGTTGCCAGCGTGACCTCAAGAACGTCTCCCGGATAAATCGAATCCGTGTTGGCCGATTGTCGCGCAACGGAGGACAGATCGATGGAGCCGGTGGAAGTCGTCATTGCCGCACGACAGTTTTCCGGAAGGTCTGCGGCCTGATAGGACGGCGTGGAACGACAACCACTCGCCAAAAGACTCGTGGCGATCGCAGCGTACGTTAACGCAGCCGGCAGTCTTGGTTTGGCACGAGGAACCTGCATCTTTGCCTGTCTGAGTGTCATACCGGAACGTGAACCATTAACTGCCGGGAGGAGTATCGTCGCGTGATTTGTGGACGGCAATCGGGATCGCAATCGCCGCCGTCACCAGAGTGGCCACCAGGATCGGGTCGGAGACGAACAACTCTCGGATCGGCCGCTGTCCCCGTTGAATTAGCCGGTCGTTGACCACGAGGATGCTGTGGGCCGCACTGGGAGGCGCAGCGCCGGGCGTCCACACGCGACAAAGGGAGGTCCCCTCGCTGACTCGCAGACAATAGGTGCCTCCCTTCAGATTGCCGACCGTAAATCGACCGTCCGCGTCGGTCTTCGTCACCTGTCGGGGTGAGTCTCCGACACGAGAAACCACGACCTGGGCCTCGGGCAGTCCGTGCCCCTGTCCATCAACAACCATTCCCTGCAGTTGCCCGCCCGCGTCGAGTCGCACATCCGGCACTCGGTGGTCGGCCAATCTCGAAACGTGTTCTGTCTCGCCGCCGGATAGACCCGTGCCCGGCCAAATCACTCCAAGAGTGGCCCAAGACACAAGGACACCGCGGATCGCTCGAACCCATGACATCCCTCGTTCTCCTTCGTCGCGATCAGCTTCCGTTCGGGCGGTCGTCGCGATGATTCGCCAGGACAATCGGTACGCCAATGGCAACCGCAACCACACCAGCGACCACCCAGGGGCTGATCGAACTATGGGGGATTCTCCCTTGTTGTCCTCGCAAGACGTCGCCGTGCACGAGGACGAACTGCCGTTGCGAATGGGGAGGTGCCGCACTGGCGGTCCATACACGGACTGTCGTCAGGCGATCCGCCGCGGCCAATTGGTACGTTCCCCCTTGCGATAACCGAACGATAAAGCGTCCATCGGGCCCGGCGACGAGCGTCTTCAGCGGTTGACCTTCACGCATCAACACAAGCTCGCCCTGCAAGGGTGCAGCCGATCCATCGACCAATTGCCCATGTAATCGGTTCTCCGAATCCAGGACGACATCGACGAGCGGACCAGGACGACCCGCCATTTCCTCGGCACGGATTCCCGACGGAAATGGGAATACCAGACCGACCAGGGAAACCAACGTGGCAACGCGTGCCATACTCTGCAGTCGATTCATCGAGGGTCCTTTCATTGCCTCAGCATGCAAAGGGAGCGGGATCCTAGTAAAAAGCTTTTGAAAAATGAAGACCAGTTGCGCGGCATGCATGCGGGTGCATGCACCTGGGCACTGGTATTCATCCATGCGGGACTTTCGCGTAGCATCCGCTGCCCAGAGAGGTCGTGCAGTTTCGAAATGTTGGTTTTTCCGGAGTCTACGAACAAGGTCCCCTCTCCCTGCGGTGGATCTCGCGTTTTATTTGGACCGTAGGAGGAGAGGAAACCACGGATTGGACGGAGGGTACGGATCGGCACCGACAGATCCGTGGACATCCGTATTGTCCGTTCGATCCGCGGTTCCTCTTCTCGATCTTTGGTGTCGCTCGACTTGTGCGTCACCGCGCGCTCGATACGGAAGCGTGTATCGATTCCGCTGAACCAACAACGAAAACTGCACGCCCCCCGGAGACCGGGAGATTTGTGCGGTCCTAGTGCATTCCGGCTCGCCTCATGCGAAATCGGCCATCTTGGTTTGAAGACCCTTCTGAGGACCATTGCAACGGAGACAACACGTTGACGCGAGACCCGCGAATCGTCCGAGTTCTGCGCGGGTGCGCAGATGCGGGAATGTGGGCGGTGTTGTTTGTCGCGCCCCTGCTCCTGGGTGGACGCCACCCGGTTGGGCGATTCGCCTTGGCAGGGATCGTATGGACCACGGCCGTCAGTTGGGGCCTCGCGGAATGCCTGAATTCCCGACGACGCTGGTCTTGGTCGGGTGGCGAGACCGTCATCGTCCTGGCGACGGCCCTGCTCCTCCTCCAACTCAGCCCGCTGCCTCCATTCGTTCTGGATCGACTCAGTCCTTCCCTTCGAGAACTCTTACCGCTGTGGTCTGCGAGTTCGGCCCCGGATGTTTCGCTGGGCGATTGGCGGCAGGTTTCCTTGACGCCATCGGCCACGCGCGAAGGACTCTGCATGCTGCTGGTGTATGGCGTGCTGTTCGTCGCAACTTACCAGCGACTGCAGCACTCTTCTGATGTAAAGCGGATGCTTCGCTGGATTGCCAGTGCAGCGATATTCATGGCCGCGGTTGGCCTGATCCAGTATTTGGCCGGCAATGGCAGATTCCTCTGGGTGTATGATCACCCTTCCCGAGACGCCGCCGGTGCGGTGAAGGGGCCGTTTATCAACCAGAACCATTTTGCCGGCTATCTGGCCCTGGGGTTGGGGCCGTTGCTCTGGTGGCTCCACGATCACCTGACGCGACGGACGGGTTCCCGACACCAACGCTCGTCCGCGCCGCAACGAGTGCCGACCGGTCCTTCGTGGATCCCCGTCGGGCTGACCGGCGGACTCGCGCTCGTGCTGGTGAGCATTCTGTTGTCCTTTTCACGGGGAGGAATGCTGGCAATCACCTGCGGCGCATTGATTGGCCTGACGATCATGGCCCGAAAGCGTCTGATCGACAAGCGCACGGTGCTGGTACTGACAGCGAGTCTGGTGATCGTGGGGATCGCGGTCGGTATTCACGGTCGGCAGCGACTTGCTTCTCGTCTGGCGACATTGACGGCCGGATCCCTCGAACAAGTAGATCGCAGCAGCGGACGGCGTAACGTCTGGTCGGCCGTCCTGAACGCCGTGCCCGATTTTGCGATACTGGGTGCGGGGGTTGGCAGTCACCGTGAAGTCTACCCACGCTATTTTCCGCAGCCGTCCGAAGTAGAGTATACGCACGCCGAGAACGGCTATCTGCAGGTTCTGCTGGAGACCGGTGTCTGCGGTTTGCTGCTTTTATTGGGCGGCTGCATTTTGGCGGGGCTCTGGTTCATCCGCGCGTTGCGGCACACGTCAAACGCCTCCTGCGCAGCGTGCATCGCGGCGTTGGCGGTGGGCGTCGTCGCCTCACTCGTCCACTCCTTGGTGGATTTCGTGTGGTACATCCCGGCTTGCATGTCTCTGGTCGTGATCCAGCTGGCTGCCGTCGCACGCCTATCCACGGCCTGGAGCCACCCCGCGTCGCCGACGGCTGCGCCCGGCCGCTCGACAATGAATGCAACAACCTCGCAGATCGGACCCGTCGGAATCTTCACGCTGCTCGTCGCGGGACTGGGCCTCGGGTGGTTCCAAACGCTGGCAGGTCCAGCGTGCGCGGCGCGTTACTGGGACGATTACTTGGCGATGTCCTTGGCCAGCGAAATTCCCGGCCAAGAGAGCGTTCGCGTAGGTCGCCAGCGTCGGTGGGACGACGTCGATCTGTCCGATACCGAAACGCTGGACGCCATGGCAGCCCATCTGCAGAATGTGCTGCGGCGGAACCCAAGCGATGCGCGGGCGAATCTGCGCTATGCAACCGTGAATCTTCGTCGCTTTGAGCTTGCGCAGAAGACGGCCGAGAATGCCATGAGTTTGCTCGACGTCCGGCAAGCCGCCCAGGCGTCGAGCTTTCCGTCGAAGGAAACGCAGGACATCTGGCTGGACGCGGCTCTGGGCAAGCACCGAGAGTATTTGGACCAGGCACTTCGAGCCGCCACGCGTGCAGTCCATTTGTGCCCCCTGCAGGGCCAAGCCTATCTGCATCTCGCGGAGCTTGCCTTCTTACATCATCGGGACCTTCGACTCCAACACGCGTTACTGGATCAGGCTTTGCGAGTCCGACCCTACGATGGGATGGTTCTGTTCAGTTTAGGACGAGAAGCCGTATTGGAAGGTCAATGGGAGCGGGGATTGACCTACTGGCGAGAGGCATTCGACACGGCCCCCGAGATGCAGGATGAGATCATCGCGGCGATCGCTCCGCAGCTGAATCCCGAGGTGTTTCTCGCGATTTTTCGCCCGGACCGACACGGTTTGGGGAAGCTGTTCAACTACTATCGTCAGACGGGTCAGGACGCGTCCGCGCGGCAGGTTGGGCAACCGTATGCCCGATCGCTGGAGCAACACGTCGTGCATCTGCAGGGCGTTGAGGCAGCGCGTTATTGGAATGTGATTCAAGAGATCTACGCATTCCTTGATTCGCTGACCGAAGCGACACGGGCCGCTCGACAAGCCGTGAATGCACAGCCGGGCGATTATCGCCTGCGTTCCACGTTGGGCGTGCGACTCCAGCAGACGGAACAGTGGACCGAGGCACTCGAGCAGTTCCGTTGGTGCCAAAACCGACGTCCCGAGGATCCTCGTATGGAGCGCAAGATCTTGGAAGTTACGCGGCAGATTCGCGATCAGGAAGCCGCCTCGACGGCGCGCCGAGCACCGGCAGTTCATGCAGAACGCTGAACGAACGTTCTACGGCACTGACTCCATTCCGCTGGATGCCAGCAATTCCGGGACGCAGCTCGGATCAGGGACTCGTTCTCCACACGGCCGTCGGGAGGGCCCCGATTTCGAATCCAGATCGGACTGGAATTCTCGTCCGCGGGCTACCTCTTCGAACGTAACGCAACGGTTCCGCCTGACGAATACAGACATAAGCCGTCGCCGCGAAGAGGAGCCAGACGTGTGTTGTCTGGTCAATGGAGATCACGACCCCATGCGAAAGAATGAGGATCAGCCAGGTCATCGCTAGAGGGATTTGATCCACCTGTTCCATCCGCCTTTTGGAAGCTGCGAGAATGGAGCGACCGAGCCGAAATAAAATCAGCAGCGGGAGTGCCAGATAGCCAATCAGACCCAAGGCACCCGAAGTGGAAAGTACTTTGAGATACATGTTGTGGCTGCTGATTTCAATGATCTCACCGCCCGAAAAGATCGTGAACATCGCCGCCGACCCACCCGCCCCGACAAAAGGGCTCTCGCGAAAGATGTCGTAGGCAATCTCAAACAAATCCCGCCGCACATCATCCTCAATGTCCGCCAAAGCAACTTCCGGCGACTCAACGAGCACGACTAATCGATGGGGGATAATCTCCTTGTAGAAGCTGAATAGAGCCAGACTGACGGAGACGGCCAGGACACCGAAAATCCAAATCCGATGGGTGAAGAGTAATCGCCCGCGGACAAGTCCCGTGAGCCAGAGGAGAAACACAATACAGAGAACGGTGGTCAACGTGGCACCGCGAGAGCCACTCATGGCCAACCCCAGCAATCCGACGCCCGCCACAGCCGCCAGCGGCAGTCGGAGCGCGCGAAGGTCGCGCAGCATCATCAATCCGACGCTTGTTGTGAATCCGATCGCGCACAGGTTGGCAAACCGATTTGCCCCAGGCATCAGCCCCTGCCAGCGTCCGTTTCCCATGCGAACGGACGATGTCACCATCTGCGGCAGATTAATATCGGCGAATGCGAGCCCCACGGAGAGTAGCGTTCCAGCGAGAATACCGGCCAGCAACCACTGGACCCGTTCTGACCGGAGCAACAGAGTCAAGGTCGTGAGATATGCCAAGACATTCACCGCCGTTCGGGCGCAGATGATCCGTCCATCGAGGTCATCGAACACGAAGTGGCGAGTCAACATATAGCCGGCCCATAGGCAGGGCAGTACGAAATAGATTTTCGGGATGTCACTTCGCAGAGCCAGTATCGCCGGCACCGTGATGCATCCGATCAAGACCGGCGCAAGCTGAACGGGGCGAATATCGAAGCGGCCAAACGATCCGAGATCGACGTATACGGTAACCGAGAGCCCGAGCAACAAGAGCGCATACCGGGACCATGACTCATCAGAGGACGAACGCACGGGACGAATGTTCGCTCTTGCCGTATTCATACGCGAGAAAACCTGATTTCGGGAACGGTCGGGTTCCTTCACTCACATGTCACGCTGGAAGACTGCAATATTCCTGCTTCCACAATCTCCGTCGCTGATCTTTCCTTGCCAGATGAGGCGACAGTTCCAGGCAGATTCGATTCTTGCAAGGTTGCTCGCCGCTTCTTGCCGGGAAATCCCCTCGTGATCCTCGAACAAAGCCGTCTTCCAGCGAACATTTTTCAAATCGCGGATGATGTCCACATGCTGAATCGCTGCAAGATAGAACAAAATGGACTCATCCAATCGTCGACGCAGCCAATGCGGGATCGACGCCGCGATCGGGTAATCGGGCGATAGCTCGGCAGGCACGAGCGTCGAACATCCGGCACCTAAGACCTGCATAATCCGACGAGAGTGGGGAATGACATTGGGCAGGTCCCAACCGATTCCCCACGCAGCGCCAGCGCCAATCGCATGAGTCAACATCACGCCCGTATTGCAGCACACATCGAGGACCACTTTGCCTTTCAAGCAAACACCACACTGCTCAAGTGCCGCCTGGTAGATTCGCCAGCGATAGTTCGTGTCTCGCTTGGCCGCGGACGCGAGACCGGGCACGCTCTGATAGAGGTACTTGCGGCCGCCGCGCCACAATTTCGAACTGCCTCCAAAATGCACATCCTCGGGAGAGTCCTGTGTAACGGCACGAAGAAGTCGGCTTTGCACCGTCAGGAACTGCTGAAAATCGATGTACTGCAGCCGACCCGTCGACCGCTCCCGCAAGAGGTTCCCATTGCAGTTCGGAGGGAGAAAGTCCGGATCCTCGAGCCCACGAACAGGAACCAATTCGAACAACCGCTGATCGATCCAGGAGCGCAATTTCTGGACAAAGAGTTCGCAGTCTTCTGGAGTCGCCGGATCGCCCTGAACATGTCGGACGACAAACGCCGTCATCTCCTGGGAGCCCGAGTGCAAGTGGGCGATGCCGTAACAGGGAGGTCCAAGATCCAGCGCCGCCAGTGCGTTGGCGGCCAATGCCTGGTTCGTCACCGCCCCCATCATCTGCTGTGTCAGCCGGCGTTGCTGTCCGTTGGATAGGTACGACGCATCCAAAGGCCCTTGAAAGTTGCGTAAGATCTTGAAGCCAGCGTCTTCCGGAAACGCGTCGACGATTCCGCCAAGCCAGGCACGAAGCATCGGCTGCGGTGGCAGATAGATTGAGTGGCGGCCAGTGGCGTAATGGATCCCGGATTCATCACACTGCGCAATTAAGTCTTCCGCAGAACGGATTCGGATCGGCAGCCTCCCTTCCGAGATATTGCCCAGGTAGGTTCGGCGTTTCCGCCAAGTGAGGTCGCCCGCGCGGATCGCGCGAAGCCGGTTCTGCGCGATGTGGATCGCCGTTCGCGACTCGCGATAGACCCGCCGGATCCAGTCGTATCGCCGAAGGTAATGATAGAGCGGCCCGGTCATGGCATATTCGTTCATGAAACTGCCCTCAACTTCCACAAAACAAGAGGTGCCTTCCGTCGCACAACGGCGTGGATCAGGATCCCATAAATCAGAATGCGCAGGACGGCCGCTGCGCCGCTGGCGATCACCGCGCCCCAAAGTCCAAAATGCGGTACGAGCAGCCAGCACACGGCCAGGACAAAGATCGCGTTGAATCCGTAAACCAACGCCTGCTCGCGAAAAAGTCGAGCTGCGGTCGTAGCCAAAGAGAGCGTGGTCGAAATCGCAGACAATGCGGCGACGACCACGAGTCCGAAGAACAGTTTCTCATGCGCCGCGTAATCCACCCCGTAAACCCAGGAAAGGAGTGGTTTTCCCAATAGCCAGGCAACGGCCACCGCCGCCCCCCCCAGTGCACTCGCCAGAATCACCGTGCGGACAACATGACGAAGGAACTGCCTCTCACTCCCCGAGTCCAGGCATTTGGCCAACGTCGGAGCGATCGTTGTCGATAAGGAACGGGCAATCATGTTGAGCGCGATCGTCGACGACGCAAGTGCCGCGAAGTATCCCAACTGCCGTCCGCCGATCCAGACTGCAATCACGTAGAGCGGAATATTGGCGCTTAGCGAACAGAGGAAGCTGCCGATGCCTAACGGCAGGGCAAGGACCGCAAGCCGATACGTCGTCCGCGCTGCAACCTTACCGCAGATGGACCCCATCAGCGGCAACACAACGTCTCGCGATCGGACGTCGTCGCCTGCCTCGGAAGCAAGAATCGACACGCCTCGAGGCAAGTCAAAGGCGAAGAAAATTGCGAGCGAAGCCGCGGCCAGCGCGACGATCGCCAGATCCAGGCGGTGCGTTAGATGAAGGACGAGACCAAGGGCCAAGACAGAGAGGACTCCAGTCAGCACCATGGAGATCGCGCTGTAGTCCATCCGCTCCACGCGTTGAAACAGTCCGTAGAACAGATCGCTCAACGACTCGGACGACTTCCCGAGACTCAAGAGCACAATGAGCAAGATGGTTGTTTCATCATAACCGGACAGCACCGCGATCGTGGCTGTGATCGCCAGGGCCATGATCACCGTGATCAGTCGCAGGGAGAGATAATGCGAAAAATCGAATCCACGCTGCGTATCAACCGCCTGGACGCTGCGAAGGTTGATATTGCACAGCGTAAAGACCGGCGTGCAGATTCCCAAAGCCAAGGCGAAACGACCAACCATCTCCGGCGAGCCAAGTTGGGTGATCGCGACAAGAAGTCCCCATCGACATCCTGTGTAGACGAGATTGCCAAGGAGCGTCCAGCTGAGGTTTTGCCGCCAACTCAGAGGCAACAGACGGCGACCGGCCCGCGCGCACCGAGATGCTGGCCGCGCAAACCCAATGCGTCCTGTAGGCGGACGCAGCATGTCCGTGCCGTCGAAATCGATAGCTCGGGACATGCATGGTCTCCGCGTAATGTCTCCCCCAACGGCGTGCAGTCCTTACGCCAGAACCGTCCGATCGCCAACACAGATCGACCCGGATGGCAGGATCGCAACCGTCCCGTAACCGCGTTTCTCGGTTGATTCATTCGGCGATCATCGCCGGAAGAATGTGTTCTCAGTTGGGATGGTAGAACTATCAAGGTGCCCAAAACGGGTCAAGACCAGCTCGAAGCGACACCTGGGATGGGCGTGCATGTCCGCTTCTGATGGCTTGGGCTACGGTCGGAAAAGTCAACTGGAGAATCGTGGGGGGTGAAGTCTCCGGATCTTCCTAATTGCCTTGCGGATCGCAGCTCAAATCCACAGAAGCTAACAGGTCCCCGGCATTCAGGCGGCGATGCGTCGTTGCTCCTGGGGTTCACGAAACCGGTGCCAGCCATGCTGGCGTAGCAGGCGAATGTACTCCGATCGCAGGGCGTTCCAGACAGTCACCGGCTGAAAGTGCTGCACGACACGCATCCGCCCGGCCTGCCCATGGCGCCGTCGAAGAAGGGGATCGCGCACGTACGTCCGCACGGCAGCGGCCAGGGCGTCCGCATTGTGCGGCGGAACCAGCGTGCCGGTAACACCGTCCACAACAGCATCGACGCACCCGGTAACGCACGTCGCAACGACAGGCAGTGCCATCGCAGCGGCTTCCATCGCAGCCATGCCAAACCCCTCGCGATGCGAAGGGAGCAGCAGAACATCCATCGCGGCGTACAGCGGTGCGGGATCGCGATGAAACCCCACGGAATGGATCCGCGCGTCCTGCAACAATCGCTGACGGACCCAATCCGGCAAAGGAGATTCCGATTCCTCGGGACCCACCATCAGCAGATGTAATTCGGGAAACTCGTCTCGCAGGGACTGCCATGCCTGCAGTAGTTCGACGACGCCTTTGTCCGGTACGAGACGGCCGACGAATCCCACGACGGTCGCCTCGGGTGGAATCCCCGAGGCCGCTTGAATCTGCGCACGGTGCGCCGCGTGGTATCGAGGGTCAAAGCGTCCCCGCGCATCCACTCCGTTTGCCGTTCCCTGTCCCAAAACGCGCACTCGGCCGGCGGCGCAGAGTCCACTCGAAACGGTCAATTGCTGCAACGAGGGACTGACGGCAAGCACTTCGTGGGCTAAACGGCAGGCGAGCTTCTCGGACCAGGTCAACAGCCGCCGACGCAATCCGGTGGCCGTCGCCATCGGCAGCCCGTGGAGCTGATAGATCCTCACAGGCACGCGGGCCAGGGCGGCGGCGATCATCCCCAACAAACCCGCTTTCGGCGTATGGGCATGAACGATGTGGGGACGAGTGCGACGCAAGTAACGCCAAAGTCGCACCAAGGCGACGAAATCCTGCGCCATCGTTATGCGGCGAGTCATCGGAACAGCATGAACGGCGACTCGCTCGGTTCGGCCGAATTCGTCCAACTGGTCGCCAGGAGATGACACCGCCGTCCATTCGAATCCGGCCTGCGTCATGAATCGAGGCTGACCCTGCAAGAAGATCAGAGTAAAGGGCACCGTGGTGATCTGGACAATTTTTGGACGCTGCTGTTGCCACCGAACCTTCACGTGTAGTCGCCTCCGCTGCCCCCACCGTGTATCATTCGCGCCCCTGTTGAATCAGAGACGGCTACCGAACAGGCCGGTGTACGCCGAATCTCACGACCAACACGGTTCGGCAAAACATTCCGCGCCCCCGCTGAAATGCCCGTTCTTGCTTCGGCCTTCACTTATGCGGCGACAAATTGCCGCGACGGATGAGCCATCTGCCCTTCGTGATCCATCATTCCCGGGACCGATGTTTGCAGAACCTGATCAATCACCGAGGTCCATACCCGCCGTTCCAGATCCGACAACGGCTGGTTGCGACGAGAAACCAACGCATCCTGGACGCCCCAAAGGCTGGCGCTGCAATAGGCGAACTGCTTCAGACCAACTCGAGCGAGTGCAATCCGAGTGGCCGCGACGCCAATCAGTTGGGGACCGTGCCGACGTACGATTTCGCGATGCACGCGATAAGTCGATCGAATTTTTGCGTAGGTCGTTCCAGTCGCCTCCCGCACGAAGTACAGAGGCACGGGCAGACGCTGAATCCGCAAAGAGTCTCTTGTCAGGACGCGACACCAAAGCTCCAGGTCTTGCGCCCGACGATACCGATCATCGTAACGGTTCGCCCGGAACCAATCCGTGCGGGCTAGCACGGAAGCGTGAACGGGCACGTGGCCGGCAAGAATTCTGTTCCGGGAGACGCGCAGCGGCTTACAACAGCGCTGGCCGGTCGGACAATCCAAGGCATCGAGGATCAGAAGTCCCGTGTCCACGAGGTCCAGCTCCGGCTCCTGCTCAAGCCATTCCAACTGACGAGCAAGACGCTCGGGGTGCATCAAGTCATCGGCATCCATCCTCGCCAGATAGCGACCTTCCGCAAGTGAGGCAATCTGGTTTAACCGGTAGGCGAGCCCACGATTCTGTCGATCGGAAACCACTCGGACCCGTTCATCGCGCACCGACTGGGCAAGTTCTAATGACCCATCCGTCGAACCATCATCGACCAGAATCAACTGCCAATCGCGGAGAGTCTGGGCGAACACGGACCGCACGGCCCGGGCGAGCGTATTGCGGTCGTTACAGAACGGGAGGCCAATCGTCACCACGTCTTTCAATGCTCCTTGCGGCCAGCGCCGGGCAAAGGACGATATCGCGGGCAGAAAGTACTCCAGCCTCCGAGATGCCTCAAGGGCAATTCCTGACCGTCTCGCCAATCGGGTGCACGTCCGCTTCTCTGGATTTGACCTGCGATTCCAAAGGCAACTAGGAAGACTGGGAGATTGTGCGAAGCCTCCGCCCTGGCCACTGGCCCTCAACAATCGGCACTCCTTGTTCGTCACTCTGCGGTTCTTATTCCCCTCCGAGTCGTCGGCATGCTGGCTGCATTCCCGCATCCGAAACAATCAAGCCGCCTCCGCTTCACGCGACCGTCTGTTCATTGACCGAACGCGGCCGCGTTGCCGACTTGAGACAAGCCGGCCTACGGCATCGAAGAGCCTCAGACTCCGAAGATCCACGCTATCCCCGAGATGCACCTCGCCAACTTCCGGTCGACGGGTCTCAAGGGAGGATGGAATCGGCTGCATTCGCCCGGCCGAAGACTTCGTCCACCGAATCCGGATCCAGGCCGTCGATCGCCAAGCGGGCAGCGATTGCACGAGAAGTCGCCGAGTCGATGAGTTGGATGTCGGAAAAGCCCAACGCAAGACGAAGAGTATCTGTTCTGATGAGCACGCGGCGTCGGGGACGGTCTCCCCGGACTAGTGTGTCATGGCGCGAAGCGAATAGATACGCCGTATCGTTCCCGCCTTGGGTCGCCGATGCATGGACAACAGGAAATCCTTGAACGTGCATCTCATACCCTTCCCCCATCATGAGGCTATCTCGGGACAATCCGTACAGCGTGTCGTTACCGCTCGATCCAATCAGGCGTGCACGGTCTTTTCCGCCAGATCCGGAGATCGCCCGCACGATGGCAAAGCCTTCGACGTGGTTTCTGAATCCACGCCCTATCATCAGACTTTGATCGGGTCGCCCCCGAAAGAAGTCCTTCCCGGGAGAGTCCATCAGGAATGCTTCGTCGTTTCCCCCACCGCTCGAGACAGATTGCCTTTCAAAACCCCAGGCTTCGACAACAACCCCAGTACCATCCTGACGCAAGTAACGCGGTGCCATGACGACTTTTTCGTCGTCGGAACTTCCCGTTAGGTACAGCGCATCAACTCCCGAAGATGCGTGAATTCGTACGTCCGTGGGCCCGTTGGCGGTCAGATCGTATTCCACACCGTTCACGAAGAGAGGGGAATTTCGATTTACGTCGAGACGGATCAGATCGGCTTCTGCCGTACCGAACACATCGAGCTGGGTTCCCCGCCAGGAAACCAGATTCGTCACGTGGAGGTCGACAGCCACCTGGTCTCCCGTAAGTTCGAATTGGACAATTTGTCCTTCGGACACCTGCAAATCAACACGCAGTGGTTGCCCGGTCGAGTGCGCGCCGCCGAGTCGCTGTCCATGCCGATCGTAAACGTCGAGCGAAATCGGCGCGGGATCCGCAGCGGGCCGAACTTGAATGGTCAGGAAGCCGTCATGCACGGCAGCCAGCTTGTACGATGATCCAGTCGCTTCGGCCAACAGTCCGTGGAGCATGGTTTGATCGACGGTTCCCAGATCGCGGATGGCAGGTTGCAGCACCGCATTTAAGGCGGCGCGCAAGTCGATATGCGCATAGGAAGCTCGAGTGACGGAATCATAAACCGGCCGTGCCGTTCGTCGCAGGATTCTTTCGATCCGATCTTGATTGACGTTTTGCTGGCCAATCGAATGAAGTGCCTGTCGAATCAGGACACTCGCTCCCGCCACGTACGGCGCGGCGCTGCTGGTGCCAGAAATCGTCAGGTAGTCATCCGTGATTCCATTGAAGTCGTCGATGAAATCGGGTGCGGTACTCCGGACCTGTTCACCCGGTGCCACGAGGACGCGCGGGTCGCGCTGACTGAAGGAACTGATCTTCCCACCGATATCGAAACTGGCAACCGGCACAACGGAAAGGTCGCTCGCAGGGTAATCGAGAATCTGGGAAGCACTGTTGCGAAAGTGATTCCCCGCAGCGACCGCCACAAAGATCCCATCGCGGTAGAGTTGGGCCAACTCATCCTGTAAGGCGAACTCCAGCCCCGTCCTTCGGCCTGCCGGATCCGCTCCCAGCGAAAGATTGACGGTCGTGATTGGATACTCGAAGGCATTCTGGTTGTCATGCACCCACTGCAAAGCCGCTTCGACCCAGGAAAAGTCGCTGGCGCCCTGGTCATTAAACACGCGTAGGGCCACCAGGTTCACCTCCGGCGCGACCCCCGTGTGCTGGGCATCGTAACCGCCAATGATGCCCGCCACGTGCGTACCGTGAAAACCCGCGGGAGCGTCATCGAACGGATCGGCATCGCGTTCTTCCGTGAAATCCCAGCCCCCAACGACACGGTATCCCTCTCCAAAACCGCCTCCAAGTGCCGCGTGATCATACGCAATTCCGCTGTCGATAACCGCAACCGTCTGGCCCCTACCGGTTAGGCCCAGATCGTGATGAATGTACGCGAGATCTTCCGCAATCTGGCTCCATCCGGTCTCGCTCGCGACTGCCCTCGAGTCAGCACTCGGAAGCAGGACCGAGTCGACCTCGAACTGTGCATTCAGCACGACGCGTACTTCAAGGCTCTCGACGCACAATCGGCGCAGCGCATGCGCGCGCCTCGATTGTCGGCACATGATACCTCATCTCCCAGCAGCAAACTCAGCGTGCCAATTCCGACTGTCCAACGAAGTGATGGAGGGACAGCGGGTCATTCAAAGGATTGTGCGGCGACCGAAACGACAATGGGCTTCTCGCCGCGGAAACTACGGACGACAAATCGCGGCCCAGAACTGGGCGTAGGGAAACCGATGGCGAATGCCATCAGGGAAACATAGGTCACGGATGCGTGACCACTTTTGAGGAGCGGGCGTCGTCCGTTTCTCTTGACGCAGCGGCGGGGGATTTCTATCATCCGCCGGCCGATTACGGGCCGGATTCTACGGGGTATCGACCGGCCTCAAATCGGGTTCTGACGGGATTTCTGATGATGCGAAGTGAACCAATCGTCGTGCTCGGGGCGGGCGGACACGCTCAGGTCGTTGTCGCAACCCTGCTGGATTGCGACTTGCCGATTGCCGGCCTATTCGACGATGACGCAAAGAAATGGGGCCAATCGATTCTGGGCGTCCCCGTTCTCGGGCCCCTGAGCGATATTCCCGACTCCAGTCAGGTCTGGGCGTTGCTCGGAGTCGGATCCAACCGCATCCGTCAGCAGCTGGCGCAGCGGTTCCTGCACTTACGATGGAAGACCGCGATCCATCCGACCGCATATGTGCACCGGTCGGTGCGCGTCGGGCCGGGCACGGTCATTCTGGCTCAGTCGGCAATACAACCCGGTTCACGACTGGGGGCGCATGTGATCGTCAACACTGCTGCAGTGATTGACCATGACTGCGGAATTGGCGACTTCGCGCATGTTGCGCCGCGAGCTTGTGCTGCGGGAGAAGTGAACGTCGGCGAAGGCACTCTGCTGGGCCTCGGTGCCTCAGTCCTTCCTGGAGTATCGATCGGCCCCTGGAGTACCGTCGGTGCCGGAGCGGTCGTGCCTCATGACCTGGATGCAAACGTCACCGCCGTCGGAGTTCCCGCCCGAGTGACGTGCCGAAACCGCCTGTCCGACCGAGATGCCGCCTGATCAGCTACCGTTGGAATCATCAGACAGTGCCAACGGGATGGCAATTCCCGCGGCAATCGCACCGCCGACAACCCACGGATTTGACAACGTGCGAATAATTGCGCCGTCGTAATGACCTGAGTAGAGACCCGACTGTCGGGCATGGCGTGCCGGCAACGGGGCGGGTGTAAAACAATCCTGCTGCGCCCGCACGGCGACGCCGTCAACGAGCAGCACAGCAGACTTGGCAGCCGGAGGCGCTGAATCTGCCGTCCAAACGCGACACAATCCGATTGCCTCGGAAGCCTCAACGCGATAAAGCCCGCCGCGGAGCTGCTCAAAGACGAACACCCCATCGGCAGTCGTCCGTGTCTGTGCAACCCGTTCGCCGCGACTCCACAGCGAGACCTCCACGCCAGATCGCGGACGACCCTGGCGATCGACAAGTTGACCAGCCAATCGTGAGTGCGCGTCCATTCGCACATCGGTGACCGGAGCAACCGTGGAGGAGGAGCTGGAACGCCGAACGACTTCGGAACTCCAGCTGGCGCGTGGAGCAATCATCGCAATGCAAGCGATGGCTGCCATCAAGCGTCCGAGTGTGCGAAATCGTTTCATCCTTCGCCCTCCCCTTCTGACCTTGCCGTTTGCGCCGAGAATCCTCATTGGGTATCGGCTATCGGTCAGCGAATCTGCAGTATTCGCGCATGTTGAGTGGGGAAGTCACAAAGACGGCGCAAGCAGTGCGCGCAGCAAGACAACGCCGTAACTGGCACTGCTGCAACACAGGGTCGACGGTCTGGATCCAAGGCCTGTCTATTCCGGCTTAGGCAGTGAAATCCAATCGGAGACCGTGGTCGGCCGCTCCTCGGGTTCTTCGGGAGTCGACCAAACATCCCAGAAGCTGCGCTTGGCTGTTCGGACCTCTTGCTTCACGCGCCCGGACGACTGTTTGGCGACATCCGACGATTTGCGGACTCGTTTTTGGGTATCGGGCATGAACCAGGATGGAACCGCCGCTTTCGACTTTGCAAAGAAGGTCTTCGAGCTGTTGTTGAACTTGGTCCACATGGACGGCTCGGACTTCTTCACCGGTTTGTGCACAGCGGGCGAAGCCGATTTCGAACCGAAGGGCATCCAGCTCTTCCACGACCAGCCCGATTCCGCCTGAGCGAAACCGACGGCGGTCGAGACTACTGCCAGCGTCAATATCACGCGGATTGTGGACTTCACAAGTCGTCTCCTGCAATATTCCGGAATGCGTTCAATCGTACGAGTTCAGCGGCGGGGGAATGTCGCATAACCGCGATTTTCTGTCCAGGCCGAAATTCGAGCGGTAGAATCGCGTCTCAGCAGACGGATGCATAGAATACGCTCGTACATCGTTCGTGGGCCGATCAAGAAACGCGGGAGCAAGACGCATGCAAATTGGATTCATCGGTGCGGGTCAGATGGCTCGCGCGCTGGCCAGTGGATTTGTACAACGCGAGCATGTCACCGGAACGGACATCTGGGCGTTCGACCGCTCGGCGGAGGCGAGTCAGGGGTTTCGCGCAGCGGTGCCGGGGGCACAGATCGCGGTCGGCATCGAATCGCTGCTGGAGCACAGCGAGATTGTCTTCTTGGCCGTCAAGCCACAGAACATGAGTGAGGTTTTTCGGCAGATCGGGGCGGTACCGCACGACCGACTTGTAGTTTCTGTCGCGGCCGGCGTCACGCTGCAGCAACTCGTCGAGGGGCTCGGAACACGACGCGTCATCCGAGTCATGCCGAACACGCCCTGCTTGATCGGCTGCGGCGCCGCAGGCTATTGCGTCGGTCCCGGTGCCACAGAGGCCGATGCGGTCGTGGTGGGTCGGCTGCTGAACGCGGTTGGAATCAGCTTGCAGGTTTCCGAACCTCTTCTGGACGTGGTGACGGGATTGTCCGGATCTGGTCCGGCTTTCGTTTACCAGTTCGTAGAAGCACTGACCGACGGTGCCGTTGCTCTTGGACTTCCACGCGACGCGGCGATCCAACTGGCATCCCAGACGGTCGTGGGTGCGGCGCGAATGGTTCAGGAAACGGGTGAACATCCAGCCGTGCTTCGCGATCGCGTGGCGAGCCCCGGAGGAACGACCATGGCGGGCCTTGAAGCAATGGAGCGTGGTGCCTTTCGGGCAACCGTGATGTCCGCCGTTCGTGCCGCCACGGAACGTTCTCGCCAACTGGGAGAAATTCGGCCTCGGTGAGCGATCTCTCGCCGATTCCTCGCATCGGGGTGACCCCAGGGGAGAACCCGACACCCAGGCTCCCCGTGCAGTTCCCTGTTTCAATCGCTACACTGGTGGTGACATGACGCGTCAAGATAACGTCACCGGGCGTGTTGATTGAGTGGGAGGTGCGAGGGGATGGGTTCGATCATGTGTCTTGTGGACGACAAGCACGTGCCCTTGTACCGGGTCCTTTGGGTTTCGGCCGTACCCCATTTCTGTGGTCATGATGATTGCCTGTATGAGGGCCGTTACGAAATCCGACTCGAACAGGACGAATCCGTGTGGGCGAATCGAGACGAACGAGATCGCATGCTTTCGGCGTTGGAAGGATGGCAAGGGGGACTGGGTTCGTCACCCGAGTGGTGAAGGTCTCCGGTCTGCCCTGTACTGCGAACGGGGAAAACGTTGTTCTCTCGGCAAGAAATCGAGCGACCAACGGAAGCGACCCTCATTCGGGTGCGGTAGCACCCCGTTGGGTTGCGGGCCTGCCGCATTGTGCCTTTCACGATCGTGATGGGTCGTTGCGCTGCAGTTGAACGAGGATAGGCACGGGAAGTTTGGCGACTTGCAAGGAGTGTCTGGGTCCCGGACGATGTGGACGGCAACCCAAGGGAGATTCCATTTGCTCAGGCCAGTGGCCAGGAAATGGCGGCACCATGTCTCTATTTGAAAACGATGAATTCCAATGGCGCGAGACGTACTTCATTCTTTTCGATGCCAGTCGTCGCCCCCTCGCGGTCGACTTCCAGAAGCAACTGAAAGGGTTGGACCCGCGGTATGAAGTTCGTGATGTTCGAGCCGACGAAGCGGGACGATTCGAATCGCTCACGCTCTTCGCTCCCGATGACTACGCGGCGATGGACATCTCGCTGGTCAGCGGCGAAGATGTTGCGGAACAGACGGCGGCATTGGTGAACGATTTGCTTAAGTCGGCGGCAACGGTGGAGGAAAAGCAGCGAATCCAACAGTTGACCCGGTACCAGTGCCGCTTCGATGTCTATCACTTTGAGCAACTCGTTTTCGTGGGACGCGAAGACCCCGAGGACGAAGATGATTTCATGGATCCGGGAGCCCTCTTGATTGTGATGGAGAAGATTGCCAAGCTGTGCAACGGTGTGGTCGTCGATCCACAGGCCAATACGATCCTTTGAGATTCCCTTTGGTTTTGGTACTTAGGATTGTCCTCGGATGCTCGCGAAAGAAATCAAGCCCGGAATGGTCGTGAATTATCAAGGCGCACCCGTTCTCATCAACGGCATCACCGTCCAGACGCCCTCCGCACGCGGAGCCGCAACGCTCTACAAGTTCCGCGGTCGCAACCTGGTTGCCGGTCAGAAGGTCGACCTGACGTTAAAAGGAACGGAATCGCTGGAAGAAGCCAATTTCCAGCGACGCGCCGTCAAGCTGATGTATGCCGACGCAACCGAGATGCACCTGTTGGATCAAGCCGATTACAATCAGTACTCCCTGCCGCTCGAGGATGTGGAAGCCGAACGCCCCTACATCACGGAAGAGTTGGAGGGCATGATGGCGCTAATCTACAACGACCAGTGCGTTGGTCTCCAACTTCCTGCGGCCGTGGAACTGATCGTCACGCAATGCGATCCCGCGGTAAAAGGCGATTCCGCCACGAAGCGGACAAAGCCCGCGACGCTCGAAACGGGACTTGTCGTCCAGGTACCCGAATATCTGACGGAAGGCGAGCGGATCAAGGTCGACACGCGCACGGGCGAGTTTCTCTCGCGGGCCTGAGCCACTCCCGCATAACTGCGGACGACTCAAACCCTCCGACCAATCTGTCGGACCAGTTGCGATTCGTCCGGGAATTTCCCGGTATCCAGTTTTGAATAGACCAGGTCACCGTCGACCGTGACTTCAAAACAACCACCCCCAGACGGTTCCAATTGAAGAGAAGAAATCTTCTGTTTCAGCGTGGTCAGGAGCTTCTCCGCCAGACTGACGGCATGAGGCTCGTAGTTTCACATCGCACAGTAACGAACATGAATTTTCATCGGACACTCGACCTTCGAGAAAAATACATTGGTGCTTCTTCCGAGCGACGCCGCCGGCGTTTCGCAGGACGGGAAAACACCCCTTTCATCGTCGGGCACTCGGGACTCGTCCTAGCCGTTCCACTGCGCCCCGATCAATCCAAACGGGCCATCGCCCGTGACTGCGACACGCGCTCAGCCGCTACGCTTTTTCTTTGGAGCTTTTTTGGCTGCCTTCTTCTTCGGTGTCTGCGTCGATTTTTCCGACTTTCTCCCGAAGGCCAACTCCCAACCTTGTGCGTATTTTTTCGTGGAGCCAATTCGAAGAATCGACATGGTTATCCTCTTTGCAATGCGAACGCCCGGCATCGTACTTCTTGGTCCGTGTCCGGGTGACTTGAGGCCCATCGAGTACCACCGGTACCCACACCCGCTCCATTCCGAGAAGGCAGACGCGGGAGGAGTGGACCCCAGCCAACTTGTGGCCCGACCGCGTCACGACGGAGACTCGCATCGCAGCGAGCACACCGCGGCAGAACTCTCGTTGTTTGGTACTCCAACCTGAGTTCAGGGTCAAGGACCTCCCCCCTCCGGAGGTTCGCACGGCTGACAGGACAGGCCTAACGATGCAGTCGTTTGTACTTGAAGCGCTGCGGCTCCCACTGACTCAGTCCCAAACGTTCCATCCGCTGCTGTTCGTAAGTCTGAAAATTCCCCTCACACCAGTGCACGTAGGCATCACCTTCGAAAGCAAGAATGTGGGTCGCGATCCGATCGAGGAACCACCGGTCGTGACTGATGACCACCACGCAGCCGGCGAAATTTAAAATCGCTTCCTCCAGCGCGCGCAGGGTGTCCACATCTAAGTCGTTCGTCGGCTCATCGAGCAGCAGCACATTGCAGCCTTGGCGCAGCAGCTTGGCCAAATGCACTCGATTCCGTTCTCCGCCGGACAGATCGCCGACCCGTTTTTCCTGGTCCGTACCTCGAAAATTAAATCGGGCGACGTAGGCGCGAGCATTAATTTTGCGTCCCCCCATTTCGAACGTATCGTGTCCGCCAGAGATCTCTTGAAAGACGGTATGATCGGCGACGAGCGTGTCGCGCGACTGATCGACATATCCCAATTCGACGGTCGGCCCAACGCGAAGGCTTCCCCGGTCCGGCTGATCGTCCCCCACGATCATGCGAAACAGAGTTGTCTTTCCCGCGCCATTGGGTCCGATCACGCCCACGATGCCTCCAGGAGGCAGACGAAAACTCAGATTCTCCATGAGTTGTCGATCGCCGTAGGCCTTGCCCAGATTCTGCGCTTCGATGACCAACTCACCCAGGTGTTTTCCTGGAGGAATCTGGATCTCGAATTCATCCAGTCGTTCTTCAAAACGCTGTCCCGAGAGTTCTTCGTAGGCCTTGATTCGTGCTTTGCTTTTCGCCTGACGTGCGCGCGGTGCCATGCGGATCCATTCCAACTCCCGCTGAAGTGATTTCTGTCGCGCGGTCGCCGCCTTCTCCTCTTTGGCCAACCGAGTCTGCTTTTGATCGAGCCAGGACGAATAGTTACCCTCCCAGGGAATCCCTTTTCCACGATCCAGCTCGAGGATCCAGCCGGCGACGTTATCCAGGAAGTACCGATCGTGCGTCACGGCAACGACCGTCCCCGCATACTCCGCCAAGTGACGTTCGAGCCAGGCGACCGCCTCGGCGTCCAGATGATTGGTCGGTTCATCCAGCAGCAAGAGATCAGGACGTTGTAGCAGGATTTTGCAGAGCGCAACCCGTCGACGCTCCCCACCGGAAAGCTGTTCCACACGCGCATCGGGCGGCGGCAAATGCATCGCATCCATGGCGATCTCGATTTGACGATCCAGGTCCCACAGTTTCGCGGCATCGATCTGGTCCTGGACGTCCGCCAATTCGTCGCAGAGTCGTTCAAGCTGCTTTGGTTCCTGGGGCTCACCGAGTTGTCGATTAATCTCATCGAATCGATCCAACAGTCGCCTCTGATCCGCCACCGCTTCCAGCACACTCTGCCGAACACTGAATCCAGGATCCAATTGGGGTTCCTGGGGTAACAGGCCCACGGTGTAGCCGGCCGTCAATTCGGCGTGTCCGTCGAATTCTCGATCTTCGCCCGCCATGATTCGCAGTAGGGTGCTCTTGCCCGACCCGTTGCGGCCGAGCACGCCGATCTTGGCTCCGGGATAGAAGGCCAGCCAGATGTCGCTCAACACGGCTCGGGAACCGTGTTTTTTCGTGAGATTCGCGATCGTGTAGATGTATTTTTCGCCCATGGAATGTCCTATCCGAAGGTCCCCCCAGCTCGCGGGTTGGCAGACTTTAGCGATTACGTGGGGTCTAGCAGATGTTCCTCGTGTGACCGGGATGTCGAAAATCTTGGTCTCACCAATCGTACGATGACGATCTGACTCGTGAAAGCACTCCTGAACGCTTGCCTACCGCTCGCGATCAACCGACCTTCGAGCACCCCTGCCGGGACCCCTCTGCTCGCCCCGCCCTGGTCGGCGTCACGTGAGCATGAATCCCTCCGCAAAGCACAGTCGTTCCCCGCGACTGTGCTTTTTCGTTGTACGCATCGGTCGCCGATGAATCCGCCCGCGCCGTCTCGATTCCGAACGCCTCGGTCACGCAATGGCCATCTCGTGCACGGGCATCATGCACGGAATGCGTCTGCCGGCCACGAAGGCCTCGTCGGCCCGGGCACTGACCGGTGATTAATTGACCGGCCGGATCGGCGTTCTTACACTGAAAGAGAGACGCGAGCTGGTGGGACATCGCGAACATTGGCGCGAGTCCCGGACGAGGAGGCCTTTTGGGGGAATGTTCCCGAAGCGACCTCTTCCCGGGGCGTTTCCTCCCGCGGATCAGCCAAACGAGGCGTCTGATTCCATCGCAAAACGCACGGGGGATTCTTGATGCATTCCGAAGAAGTCGTCGGGCGACCGATGGAAATCCTGCTCGTGGAGGACAGCCTGGTTGATGCGCGACTGACGATGGAGGCGTTGCGTCGCGGCGGCATCAAGCACCGACTGACGATCGTGCGGGATGGAGAAGAGGCGATGCAGTTTCTGCACCAAGCCGATCGGTTTGTGCATGCTCCTCGCCCCGACCTGATCCTGCTCGACCTGCAACTCCCGAAAAAGGACGGCCGCGAGGTGTTGTCCGAAATCAAGGTGGACCTCTCGCTCCAATCCATCCCGGTCGTAATTCTGACGGCATCCCAGGCTCACGAGGACTTACTACGAAGCGAACTGCTTCGAGTGGAAGGCTACCTCGTCAAGCCGGTCGATTTGGACCGCTTCGTTCAACTGATCCGGCAACTGAAGGACTATTGGCACGCCGACGTGATTCTGCCAACGTAGGCCGCGAATGGTGGATCGGCCGCCCCGTCATTCCCACTCGATCGTGGCGGGTGGTTTGGAGCTGATATCGTAGACGACACGGTTCACTCCCTTGACCTCGTTGATGATTCGCGTGGAGATGCGGGCCAGCACATCATCGGGCAATCGCGTCCAATCGGCGGTCATGAAATCGTCGGTATTCACGCAACGAATGGCCACTGCGTTTTCGTAGGTCCGAGCATCGCCCATGACCCCGACGCTTTGGATGGGCAAGAGCACGGCAAAAGCCTGCGACGTTTGTTTATATAGGCCCGCCGACTTGATCTCGCTGATGGCGATATCATCGGCATGTCGCAGCGTTTGCAGTCGTTCTCGCGTCACTGGTCCCAGGCAACGCACGGCAAGCCCGGGTCCGGGAAACGGATGACGCCAGATAATCTCGTCGGGCAATCCTAACTCCAGCCCCAGTCGTCGCACCTCATCTTTGAAGAGGTCCCGCAGAGGTTCGATAAGTTCGAATCCCAGCTCTTCGGGCAAGCCACCGACGTTGTGATGGGTCTTGATTGTCGCGGCAGGACCGTCGACGGCGGCACCGCTCTCGATCACGTCAGGATAGAGGGTCCCCTGCGCCAGAAAATGGGCTCCCTCAATGCGGGCCGCTTCGGTCTGAAAGCACTCGATAAAGGCATGTCCAATCCGACGCCGCTTTTCCTGAGGATCTTCAATGCCCGCCAAACTGTCCAAGAATCGATCTTCCGCATCCACCACGTGCAAATCCGTATGGAAATGGTTGGTGAATTCGTTGATCACACATTCCGCTTCGTCCGTCCGCAGCAGTCCATTGTCCACGAGGATACAGGACAACTGATCGCCGATCGCCTGATACAACAGCGCCGCGGTGACCGAAGAATCCACACCCCCAGAAAGGCCACAGATTACGCGTTTTGTGCCGACACGTTGCCGAATCGATTGAATCGTCTCCCGCGCAAAATCCCCCAGCTTCCAAGTGCCCTGGCACCCACAGACGTTGATCAGAAAGTTGCGAAGGATCGTTTTTCCCAGAGGAGTATGCGTCACCTCAGGATGGAACTGCAAGCCGAACACGGGCAACTGACGGTGACGGACGGCAGCAATCGGACAGGTATCGGTCCGCGCAAGCGGCACGAAGTCGGAGGACACCCCAGAGACTTGGTCTCCGTGGCTCATCCATACATCCATCTCCTCGGGCACTCCCGCCAACAAGGGATCGTCCGACGTTATGTGACAGCGTGCTCGGCCATATTCCCGAGCCGGCGCGCTATCGACCTTCCCCCCCAAGGCGTCACAAGCCAATTGCATTCCGTAGCAGATGCCAAGAATGGGTAAACCGAGCTCGAACAGCTCCGGGTCGCAACGCGGAGCTCCGGGTTCGTAGACGCTGGAAGGTCCGCCCGAGAGAATCAGTCCGCGCGGGGCATGTTGTCGCAGGCGTTCCGCCGACAGGTCGTGACGGACAATCTCGCAATATACGTTCTGCTCCCGCACACGCCGGGCAATCAGCTGCGCGTATTGCGAGCCAAAATCCAGCACGAGGACGCGTTCATCCGCGATGCGGGATCGATCCGATTCGTCCCTGGCTGTCGAAGTCACCTTCGGTCCTCCTTCGCTCTTGGGCTGCCACGGACGCCCTGCGGCAGTGAGGCAAAACTGCGGATTATAGGACGGTCGGGTCCGACCCGCCAGAGCACGCGGGCGTTCGGAAACGTCCACGGGAGAATCGTGGGGGTTGAAGTCCCTGTTGGACATCCAGGGCGGGGGAATCCGAGAGTGACGCTCGAGGAATGGCGATTGTTGAGGACGGTGGCAAGGGCAAGAGGAGCCGGAGAGTGACGAACAAGGAGTTCCGATTGCTGAGGGGAAGACAGATTTTGGATTGGCGAGTGGAGAACGGCACCGAGTGCGACCTTGCTCGGTCATTCAGGATCCGCAATCGCGGACATACGGCTGCCGCCCCGTGGAGGGCACCTTGCTGACGGCGTGGTAGGCCGTATAGTTGAGCGGATGGCGGGTGGGGTCGGACTGCGACCGGCAGAATCTCCGCCAGACGCTGCTTCCGCAGGGCCGGAGGCGGCTTTCGCCCAGAGGCGAATCTCCACCCGTTGGGCGACGATTCGACAATTCCTTCGTCCGATCAAGCCTCTTCGCCCGTGCCATCCGTGCTCCCGCAACGTCCGGCTGCCGCCGGATCAACAATCCAGACTACTCCCTCATGCCGACATGACCGCCTCGGAACGACTCCAAATCCTGTTGACCAATGACGATGGAATCTACGCCCCGGGACTGGCGGCGATGGAACGTGAGCTCCGCAAGATCGGGGATGTCTGCGTGGTCGCACCCGCAACGGAACAAAGTGGAGTCGGACACTCCATCACATTCCTCAGCCCGCTCGTCGCAAAGGAAGTCTTCGAGGGAGAGCGCCGCCGGGGCTGGGCGGTAGAAGGGAGTCCTGCCGATTGCGTCAAGATTGGTGTCTTCGAATTCTGTTCGCGGCGTCCCGATCTGGTCGTCAGCGGGATTAACGGCGGTCTCAATGCGGGCATCAACGTGCTTTACTCGGGCACCGTTGCGGCGGCGATTGAGGGGGCTTTTTTTGGAATTACGAGCATCGCCGTCTCGCTCGAATATGACGAGCACGCACAGTTCGATACGGCAGCACGCATGGCGCGGGGAGTCATCGAGCAGATCCTGGCCCAGGACGGCGCCAAGCAGCAGCTTTTCAACCTCAATTTCCCGACGTCGGCCATGACGGAACCGCGCGGCCTGCGGATCGTTCCGATGGGAGTCGCCCGATACGGCGAGCACTTCATTCGGCGGCAGGACCCGCGCGGCCGTACCTACTACTGGGCAACCAGCGATCCGCCGCCCAAACCGGGCGACAGTCAAACCGACCTGACCGCGTTGGCCAACGGTTATGTCACGCTGACCGCCCTGGACTTCGATCTGACCAAGAAATCCACGCTGCAGGAGATGAAAAACTGGCGACTGGCCTTGCCGAAGGAGAAACAAGGCTCCGCGTCAGTTGACCACGTTTCGTAACGACTGGCCCAGCAGCGCTTGTCGACAGGCGTGGGCGGCCTTGCACCGCATTTCCTCCAGTCCCTCTTCACAATAAAACGCGGAGTGCGGATTGAGAATTACGCGTGTGTAGGCCGCATGCTGGGGATCGCGCCAAGCCTGAAGTAACGGATCATCGGGCGCCGGCGGCTCGCCGGGCAAGACGTCCAGTGCGACGCCGGCGAGTTGCCCCGAAGTCAACGCGTCGGGCAGAATCCGTGTGTCGATGATCGCCCCCCGAGCCGTGTTGACCACGTACGCACCGTGTGGGAGCCAGCTCAAGGTCTCGCGACACAACAGCCCTCGCGTTTCCGCGGTTAAAGGACAGTGAAAGCTCAACACAAACGCCTGCCGATAGAGTTCCTCAAGACAATCCGTGCGACGGATTCCTAACGCTTTGTCGTAGCCGTCGGGACGGTATGGATCGTAGAACAAGACGTCCATACCGAGCGCCTTGGCGCGCAGAGCCGTGGCCGTACCAATGCGTCCGAGGCCGACAACAGCGAAAGTCCGCCCCCGTAGCCGATGCAGAGGGATCACGCCATGAAAGGCCCAAGGTCCGGCTTTTTCGCGCAACAGGACCTGCTGCTGAAAGAGGCCTCGCGTTAAGGCCAGCATCATCCCAATCGCCGAGTCCGCAACCTCTTCGGTTCCGTAATCGGGCACATTGACGAGAGGAATCGCCATCTGCCGTGCCAACGCGCCATCGACATTGTCGTAGCCCACGCCCACGCGGACAATCAACTGGCAATGCTTCAGTCGCGAAATACTCGCGGCGGACAGGGCCACATTGTGATAGACCATCAGCGCGTCCGCCTCATCGATCACACCCACCAACTCCGATTCATCGTGGGCATCCAGCGCACGGACTTCGGCAAGGTCCGCCAGACGCTCCCGTTCCGGACGCAGTTCGTCGTGAATATGGTCGGTGACCAGCACCAAAAATCGCTTCATGGGAACCTCGATACAGACTGGAGGCTG
>CAZFWV010000018.1:0-5309 GCA_964522605.1 uncultured Pirellulaceae bacterium | reverse complement strand
CTGGAGGCTGCAGCCTGGAGTCTGTCGCCTCTAGCCTCTAGCCTCTAGCCTCCAGCCTCCAGCCTCCCGTGCCGTCACGAGGATCAAAGGCCTCGTAGTCGATCACTTTCCACCCATCGGTCTCGCGGCGAAGTCGCACGACGAGAAACCGGGGAACAATTTGCGGACCAAGCACACCGCGCCGATCCTTAACCGTCGCCACAGCATTAAACCGTGCTACCGCACTCATACGACCTGCTCGTTGAACGACCTCCACGCGCAAGTTTCGCTTGATCGACACACGTTCAATCGTCACTCGTGACAGAACGTCTTGCGCTTCCGCACGCAGAGCGGCAGAGGCTTGGCTAATCTGGGCACACACGCTCTGGATATCATTCTGTTCCACGTCCCGGGCAATTTGATGGAGCAGGATTTCGACCTGCTCCGCTTCGGTGACAACCAATCGTTCCACGAGCAATCCGGCGGCCGTCGCGGCGACGGTTGCCAGAATGGCGACCAACGCACCAGGACGACGCGTTTGCAGCCAGACGGCGGAAGCGACGGCGAACACGAAGGCACCGCTAAAGAGGATGACCAGCGGCTGTTCGAGCAAGCCCATGGGAATCTACGCATCAGGAGGCAGACGACGGCGGGAGGATTTTCGATATCGCTGGGACCAAAGGCCAATCCATGCCAGCAGCAGGAGTGCGCCGAAGATGCCATACATCGGGCGCAACGAGATGATCTGCCGGTCTTCATTGGACAGGGGAACCGGGCCGTTCGGCCCCACGCTCACCTGTCCTGCTCGCTGTCGGGCCGAAAACTGTCGCTCCAGCTGCGGCTGCCTTCGCTCGTATTTCGGCCCGATCAGGAACAAGGCAACAAGAGCCGCCGTGGCAAACAGGTAAGCCCAGAACCACGGCGACTCGCTGAGCGGTTCTCGCGGACGGGTCGCAGCTCGCATCATGATCCGCTTACTGCTTGGGGAACAGCGGGCCCCCGTAGAGCGCCACATCCCCCAGCTGCTCCTCAATTCGCAACAGCTGATTGTATTTCGCCATGCGGTCGGTACGGGAGGCCGATCCGGTCTTGATCTGCCCGGTCCCTAGCGCAACCGCCAAGTCGGCGATCGTTGTATCTTCCGTTTCTCCACTGCGGTGGCTCGTGACGCTGCTGTAGCCATTTCGCGCCGCCAGATGAATGGCCTCGATCGTTTCCGTCACGGTGCCGATCTGATTGACTTTGATCAGGATGCTATTGGCAATCCCTTCCTCGATCCCGCGCTGCAACCGTTCCGTATTGGTCACAAACAGGTCGTCGCCCACCAACTGGATGCGGTCGCCCAGCCGCTGGGTAAGCAGCTTCCATCCGTCCCAGTCATCTTCACTGCAGCCGTCTTCGATCGAACAGATGGGATACCGGTCAACCCAGCCGGCGAGAAAATCGACCATCGCTTCGGGCGGGATGTCCTTGCCATCGATCCGATAGAGACCGGTTTTGGCATCGTAAAATTCGGTCGCGGCAACATCCAGTGCGATGCGGACCTGGTCACCTGGACGGTAGCCCGCTTTTTCAATTGCTTCCATGATCAGATCCAGGGCTTCCACGTTGCTGCCCAGATCCGGTGCAAATCCGCCTTCATCGCCGACGGCTGTGTTCAGTTTCTTCCCCTGCAATACTTTCTTCAGGTGATGGAAGATCTCCACACCACTGCGCAGCGCTTCGTGAAACGAATCGAAACCGAGTGGCATGACCATGAATTCCTGCACATCGACGGAATTGTCGGCATGCTGTCCGCCGTTCACGATGTTCATCATGGGGGCGGGCAGCAGGCGGGCCCCGGCGCCACCCAAGTAACGGTACAGCGGTTGCTCCGTGTAATTGGCGGCTGCCTTCGCGACGGCCATCGAGACGCCCAGGATGGCATTGGCCCCCAGATTCTTCTTGTTGGGCGTCCCATCCAATTCGCACAAGTGCTCGTCGATCGCAGCTTGATCCAGGGCATCGCTCCCTTCGATCGCCTCCGCGATAGTCGTGTTGATGTGCTCCACGGCCTGGCTGACTCCCTTGCCCAGAAAGACCTTCGCGTCCCCATCACGCAGTTCCCATGCTTCGTGGGCCCCCGTACTGGCGCCGCTGGGCACCGCTGCTCGGCCAAAAGAGCCGTCTGCCAACATCACATCCACTTCGACGGTCGGGTTACCTCGACTATCGAGAATCTGCCGACCCTGGACATTCACAATCGTACTCATGAGTGATCTCGCGGTTTCTAACAAGGAAAGTGACGTCGGGTGCCTGCGGAATGCGGGCCCCCTGAAGACGCACGGAAACAGTCCTATCCCAGACACACAACCCAGATCCGGAGGATCGCTCCGTCGGAGTCCCAAGGAGTCGACCGAGCCGACTCGGGGGGCTTGCCATCGGCGGGTCCCGTATTGTGGCCGATTCGGCGATCGTTTTCCAGGTGACCCGCGGAGGGCGTGTTGCGGAATTGATCGCGGCTTCCCACAATTGCGGTTTGCCAATCCAACGCGGAGGAAGACGATACCATGTTTGCGGGAATTGTGGAGGAACTGGGACGACTCGTCGAATTGCGGCCAGCACCGCCCGGACAACGGCTGATTATCGAAGGCCGAATCGTCAGTACGGACACCAAGATCGGCGACAGTATCGCCGTCAACGGCTGCTGCCTGACGGTGGTCCAGCGCCACGATGCGCTCTTGGAATTCGACGTCGGTCCAGAATCCTTACAACGGACGAATCTGGGAGCACTCGGCCCGGGCGACCCGATCAACCTGGAACGCTCGCTGATCGTCGGCGAGCGACTGGGCGGACATTTTGTGACCGGGCACGTCGATGCGGTCGGCACGGTCGACCAGCGCATCGACGATCGGGATTGGTCCACGATCTGGTATCGCGTCCCCGCCGGACTGACGCGACAGATGGCATCCAAGGGCTCGATCGCCGTCGATGGAGTCAGTCTGACGTTGGTGGATGTCGAGCCAGATCGCTTTAGCGTCGCTTTGATTCCTCACACACTTCAGGTCACAACCCTTGGTCACAAGGGACCGGGAGATCCGGTCAACCTGGAAACGGATTTGCTGGCGAAATACGTCGAGCGACAACTGCGCGGCGAGGACGCAAGCTGACGGAGCACAGTCGCGATGGATTCCGCACGCCAGACAACTCGATTCTTGAAGCAGCGATTTGACGAAGTGGGCTTCCGTCCCCAATCGCGGCTCGGGCAGAACTTTCTGATCGACCTGAATCTGCTTGACTTGATCGTGCGGGTCGCCGATCTGAAACCCACCGAGGTCGTGCTGGAAGTGGGCACGGGCGCAGGATCCCTGACGACGCGGCTGGCCGAGGCCGCAGCGGCGGTGGTGACGGTCGAGATGGATCCCGTTCTTGCTGGCCTGGCAACGGAACAACTGCGTTCCTTCGAGAACGTTGAGCTTCTGGCACAAGACGCACTCAAGAACAAGAACCGATTCCATCCGACCGTCCTGGCGCGCGTTCGATCGCAGCTCGAGCAGCATCCGCCCGGGACGCTCAAGCTCGTCGCCAATCTGCCGTACAGCGTCGCCACGCCGGTCATCTCCAACTTGTTGGCGAGCGAGATTGTGCCGGTCACGATGACGGTGACGATTCAGAAAGAGTTGGCGGATCGAATCACCGCCCTCCCGCGGACGAAGGACTACGGCAGCCTGAGTGTCTGGGTCCAGAGTCAGTGCCGGGCCACCGTGGTGCGCGAACTGGCGCCGAGCGTCTTTTGGCCGCGTCCCAAAGTCCATTCGGCGATCGTGCACATCGAATTGCTGCCGGAAGCCAGGCAAGCGTTGGGGGATCCGCTCCTGTTCCAGCAGTTTGTCCGGGGACTGTTCCTGCATCGGCGGAAATACCTCCGCAGCGCACTCTGCGGCGCGTTTTCGGAGCTCACCAAAGCCGACGTCGATCGAGCAATGCAACAGCTCCAGCTGGGACCAGAAACACGAGCCGAGGAATTGACGATCCCGCAGATCCTGCAACTGGCCACGGCCTGCGGATTCCGAACCGTTGGATTGCCCGAACCAGAGACCGATGCGGAAGATCCGCCGGCCCCCCCCTCGTAAGTTTCTTCGGCGGCCGGCTTGTGATACAGTACGTGTCAGAGAAAACCACCAGCACCGCTCGAGAGCGAGATGACGAGGCAGGCTGCCCACAGGCGATCCGTCGCTCGACGTCCGATCGCTTCTGGTAAAAAGTTGATCAACAACCAAGAGGGATGGGGGCATGAAGTTTGTCGAAATGACCGGCAAATCGCTGGCCGCCCTGGTCCGAGATGACGAGATCAATGGCGAGGATCTGCGGAAGGCGGGCGTCACCGACGATTGCGTTGTGCGGATCAACGAGCAGGGAGATATCGAGTTACGACGACCACGCGGCTGGGATGTGATCGGGGGATTGCTGGGAGATTACCAAGCCCGCATTCGCAGAGACACCGGAATGGAATGGGCTTGAGCTGCGTGTATATCCCCTCCCCGTTTCCTTCGCCTACACAAGGGAAGTGCCTGCACGCCTGGTGGCGGCCGCGGTCTTCAAAACCGTTGGATCGTATGTCAAGCATGCGATCGGTGGGTTCGATTCCCATGCACTTCCGCCAATTTTCTTTCACTCGGAGTCTGTAGGACGGTGAACCTGCAAAAGCTTCTTGCTCCGTTCGATCCTCCGGATCTCAGCCTGGTGCACCGGCTGCGTTACTGGCTGGAAAACCAACCAACTGAGTTGGCGTACTGCTTCCTGGAAGACGGGGATTCGGTCGAAACGCGTTTGACCTACGAAGAGCTCGATCGGAAGGCGCGGGCCGTCGCGGCACGGTTGCAGCACTTGCGGATGACCGGCCAGCGCGCTCTGCTGCTGTATCCACCGGGGCTGGACTTCGTCGTTGGCTTCTTCGGCTGCCTCTACGCGGGTGTCGTCGCCGTTCCGGCCTATCCACCAAGACGAAATCGCAACATGCACCGCATCCAGGCGATTGCCGACGATGCTTCCGCGCGCGTCGCACTCACCGTGGCTGACGTCGCCGAGCGGACCACGAGCCTCCTGGAGGATGAATCCTCCTTGAAAAAGCTGACCTGGGTCGCGACGGACACCGTCCCCGACGACGAGGCCCAGCAGTGGCGGATGCCGCCTCTCCAGTCCCGTGACCTGGCCCTGCTGCAATACACGTCGGGGTCCACGGGCGCACCGAAAGGGGTCATGCTGACCCATTCGAATCTGATGCACAACTGTGGGCTGATCACGATCGCCTTCGAGGCCGGAAGGGATGCGTTTGGCATGTCCTGGCTGCC
>CAZFWV010000017.1:2284-46036 GCA_964522605.1 uncultured Pirellulaceae bacterium | reverse complement strand
ATGGAAACATGATCAGCACGAGCGAGTTGCAGGTCGGCGCCGACAGCTATCTGGACGTTTCAGGTACGTTCGCGGCGACGTCAGGATCGATCGAATTGGACGGAGTCGTTCAAGCATCGACATTTGCCATCGACGCCGACGTCATGCTCAGTGGGTCGGGACGATTCGCCGGAACGCTGCAGAACAATGCGGTCGTCAGTCCCGGCAACTCACCCGGTGTCTTGCAGGTGCTGGGCGACTACACCCAGTCGCCGAGTGGTGCGCTTGTGATCGACATTGCGGGTTCCGAAAGCGGCTTGGAATACGATCAACTTGTTGTCGACGATGCGGCCGACCTATCGGGGAGACT
Source organism: uncultured Pirellulaceae bacterium (assembly GCA_964522605.1). Taxonomy (GTDB): domain Bacteria; phylum Planctomycetota; class Planctomycetia; order Pirellulales; family Pirellulaceae; genus CAVZLD01. Next base: position 45,687 of record CAZFWV010000017.1, on the reverse strand, counting down.
CGACGTATCGTTGACAGGCGAATCTGCGCTCTTTACAGGGCAGCAGTTCTCGGTGCTCACAGCGGGCGAGTTGAGCGTCGACGAGTTGACACTCAGCAGCGGCGCGGCGAGCCTGTTCGAAATGGTTGTCAACGCGGGGACCGATGGACGAATTGTCCTGAAGTACCTTGGTGGTGACTACTCGTTGGGCGATTTCAATCGCGATCTTGTCATCGGTGTTCAGGATGTCGACCTGCTCTCCCAGGCGATCGCGGATAACTCGCCTGATCTGAACTTCGATTTAGATGCTTCCCGGCTCGTCGAGGGCGGAGACCTGGAATTCATGATTCACGAGGTGTTGGGGACTTCGCTGGGCGACGCGAATCTGGATGGTGAGTTCAACACGAGTGATCTCGTGATGGTACTCCAGGCAGGCAAGTACGAAACAGAGCTTGACGCCGGTTGGAGTGAAGGGGACTGGACGGCAGACCGGCGGTTCGGCACCGCGGATTTTGTTGCCGCGCTTCAGGAGGGAGCCTACGAGCAAGGTCCAGTTGGCAATCTTACGGCCGTTCCTGAGCCGGCCAGCGTGGTCCTTGCGGTCTTCTCGTTGTTGTCGCTGTTCTGGCGGGGATCCACCCGACGACGTCGCTAAGGGATGACTCAAGAACAACTTCGGCAATTGGGTGCCTGGGGTCGAGACGCGAGGAACGAGCGTCGAGCCCCCAGCCGCGTGATCTGGGGGCTCGCTGCGCTCGACCCCAGCCACCCTCGCTGCAAGACAACGAAGTTATTCTTGAGTCATCACTAAGTGTCTCGACTCGACAGACGCTCTCAATAACAGCTCAGAAACCACTTCCTCGTTTAACCCGCAGCCGTCAGGCGAGGTTTGTTTAACCGCGCGGGCTTCGCCCCGCGGGTAGGGGAATCTTCCGCGGCCCGCTGGGCACGCGGATAAACGAGAGGATCGAGATGCGGATGACTGCGGTCGGTTATCTTGGTAGATTCGCGTGCACTCGCGGGTCAACCGGAAAATCGACTCCCTCTCCCACGGACTTGGGAGGAGCCATTCCTTGAGCGAACCGACTGCCAGTAACCGAGATCCTGAAGAAACGGCGCCGATCGCTTCGTATCGCGGACTCACGACGAAACCGATTCCCCAACTCATCCGTCAGTTGGCCATTCCGGCTTCTGTCGGGTTTCTCTTTAACACGTTGTTCAACGTAGTAGACACATTCTGGGCTGGTCGTTACTCGACGGATGCCCTGGCCGCGCTGTCGCTTTCGTTTCCGATCTTCTTCTTCGTATTGGCAATGGGAATCGGTTTTTCCACGGGGGCGACGGCATTGATGGGCAGTGCGCTAGGTGCGGGTGACCGTTCGGAAGCAGCACGCATTGCCAGCCAGGGGCTGATCTTGTCACTCTGCATGTCCATTGTGGTCATGACGATTGGGTATGCGGCAGTACCATCGCTCTTTCGACTGCTCGGCGCCAGCGATCAGTACCTCCAAATCTGTCTGGAATACATGTTCGTGATTCTGGCGGGAGTTCCTATCCTGCTGCCGCTGTACATGCTCAATTCGGTGCTCAATTCTCAGGGAGACATGGTTTCGTTCCGCAACTACCTGATCGCGGCCACGGTGGCGAATATCGGCCTCGATCCCTGGTTCCTTTTCGGTGGCGCCGGGTTGCCGGCGATGGGGATTCGGGGGATCGCCGCGGCAACGGTGTTGGTGCAGGTGTTTGGTCTGATTTACCTGTTCGGTCGAGCCCGAGCGACAGGATTGCTCGATCGAAGCCAGGGTGCACGATATCAACCGGACGGGCGAGTTCTGGCGGCACTAATGGGTCAGGGAGTTCCGGCAAGCCTGAATATGGTGACGGTGGCCCTTGGTATTTTCGTGATCACGTATTTCTTGAGTAGTTTCGGCCAGGAGGTCGTCGCGGCGTACGGTGTAGCGACGCGGATGGAGCAGCTCGTGTTGCTGCCTAACATCGGTTTGAACGCGGCCGTCTTGACGCTTACTGCACAGAATGGAGGAGCGGGACTTTACGGCCGTGTACGACAGACGGTGCGAACGGCATTGACTTACGGCTGTGTGATGACGGTCAGTGGGTCGATTCTGCTGTTTTTTGGAGCCGAGTTTCTGATGCGGTTGTTTACGGACGCACCGGACGTTGTCGCGATCGGGGCTCACTATTTGCGAATCGCGGCGTTCATCGAGTATGCCTACGTCATCTTGTTCGTGAACACGTCGGTACTGCAGGGACTTCGCAAGCCTACCTTCGCACTATGGATTGGGATTTACCGGCAGCTTGTCGCCCCGTTCACGGTCTTCTGGCTGACTACGAAAGTGTGGGACTTCGGAGTCGACGGAATCTGGGTGGGAGTGTTCCTCATCACCTGGTCTGCGGCGCTGGTCGCTGTCCTCTTTGCCCGGTGGGTTGTTCGCCAACTCGCCGGCTCGGAAGCCAGTCGCGGATGACGACAACTTAGGGTGCCCCAGAAACAGCTTCGGCATCTTAGGCCTCTCGAAGCAGTTTCAAAACTGGGAGGGCGAGGCTCCGGCCGAGCCGAATACGCGACGAATCCAGGCTCGGCAGGAGCCTCGCCCTCCCAAATGACGGTTTTGAAATGTGTTCTCGTTTAACCGCGTGCCCAGCGGGCCGCGGAAGATCCGCTGCTATCCGCGGGGCGATGCTCGCGCGGTTAAACAAACCTCGCCTGACGGCTGCGGGTTAAACGAGGAAGTTGGTTCTGAGCCGTTCCTTCGATGGGTTTCCGATGCGACCAGCGAACGTTACGAGCGCGGCCTCACGCCGAGCAGAAAGACCGCGGCCAGGACCAAGAGGACCGAGGCGGAGGGTTCGGGAACCAGAGGCCGTACCACCCCCTTTCCGGTTGCGAAGCCGTATTCATCTCCGGCGAGGTAGGCGTTCTCGGGTAACGTCGCATCGTAGTACACGACGGCATCACCGATCAGCGGCAGGGCATCGAGCAATCCAGGGTCGGCCACGACTGCTTCGAGCAACAGGGCTCCGACGTAAAGCGCATTGCCGTTGTTGTCCGGGTTGCCGTCGATCAGTTCCAATTCCACTCCAGCGGGGATCTGCAGCGCATTCCACGCAAAGTTTTGGTGAACGGCATCACTCGTCGGTCCACGGTCTTCTCCCGCTACGGCGAGCGTGTGCCGCCCCGTTTCGCGGAATGCAAGCGTGGCGCCGTTCGTTTCCCAAGAGACGCCACCGAGATCGGTGCCGGTGAGGTTACCCGTGATGATGACCGTGTCGCCGCTTGCTACTTGGAGCTTTGCCTCCGGCCCAATTCTCAGATCACGGAACTGGACGTTGGCCGCCTCCACGAACAGTTCTCCATATTGCTCAAATAACCCGTCGAATGTTGCGCTCCCCTGGCGGATCTCGAATTGCCCACGGTTATCGACGTGGCCTTCAATCGTTGCCCCTTCGCCGGCGATCGTGCACAGACCGTGGTTGTGCAGAGTGTCATCCGAGATCCGCAGGGCGCTTCCGCCGCGTATTGTCAGCTTGGCCATGCTCTCCAGCGACCACCCCGCTTCAACATTCAAATCGCCTTCTACGATCAAAGTCCCGCCGTAAAGAGTATAATTGCCGCCACGCCCCCAATAGTCGGCCGCGGCTTGAACCGTCAGCGTATCCACGATGTGAGTACCGCCAGTCTGAACAAAACCCCCGGACGGACCGCTGTTGTGCATGTCGCTGGCTTGTCCTCCAGCGATCACGACGCGGTTGGTAAGCAGTGCCCCGTGCTCCAGGGTGTATTCCCCTGTTTCTCCGATGTGCAAGACGTCCTCGACTCGGTGCATCGTCCCGCTGACCGCCTGCGTAAACGTTGCCCACGGCGGATACAAATTGCCTCGCGCTCCATCCCAAACGCCGCCAACTCGTTCATCGCCGCGCACCTCGAGACTTCCACCGGACAGCGTGTAATGTCCCGTGCCGGTTGGAACGTCCCCGACGATGTCAAGTTGGTCGGCAACCGTGTGGACGCCTCCCGATTGTTCAAATTCACCGAGGGCACCGTCCCCGATCTGGACCCGAGTCGACTCGAGATTGCCATTTGACAAGATGTATTCGCCCACTGCGGATTGTGGTCCGTCGGCTCCACGACCCCCGACAGACAGCAGGAATACGGTATGATTCCCGCCAGTCTGCTCGAATCGTCCATGCGACATCGCACCTCGCCCCATGCGCACGTAATCCGCTCGAAGCTGGCCATCATTCAAGACATACTGACCATCGCCGCCATACTCGGCGCCGAGTTCCAGGGTGCCAACCGTGTGTGTGCCATCGGACTGCTGGAACGAGCCGTTACCGCGCCGCGCGATCTGGACGGACCCGCCCGTGCCATCCGGTTCCTCAACGATCAGCTCTCCGCTTTGCAGCAGGTACTCCCCCACACCGCCCTCCTGGTCTCCCAGGACAAGCTGGCCTTGGATCGTGTGTGTTCCGCCGTTCTGCGTGATGGTGCCGGCACCAAGTTGACCGATCATCTCTGTTCCGATGACCGTCAATCGTGTCGGGTCTCCAGCAAGGAAATAATCTCCGCGCGACCCACTGGCTGCGCCCAGAATGAGTTCACCTTCGACGCGGTGTTGATAGCCGCTCCGCGTGTCGGAGTGATGAAACTCCGCTCGTCCCGTGGCTCCGATGGTTTCAAGGCCCGTCACCTCGAGTGTTGCGTCCGTCAGTTCATAGTGCCCGAAGCTGTCGGCGGTGGTGGCAAGAACGAGTTCCCCCGTCACGACGTGGATGCCTCCCGTCTGCTCGTACTGGCCACGCGCACCCGCTCCAACAGCAATCCGAGATGTGACTGTTGCCGAGCCACCCGTCTGATGGAAGATGCCGGCTGCCCCGGTGCCGATTCGCACGTCTTGGGTTGTCACGGTTCCCCCGCGCAGGAGATAAACCGAGTTCTGGCCCGGATAATCCGGATGTCCAATGGATGCCGGTCGACTCGCGATCTCCAGCGTGGCAATCGCGGCACGCGAATCACCCGCTTGACGATTTTGCTCAAGGAAACCGAATCCTCCGAGGTGTCCCACGATTACGTGATCGGCTTCCAGCGTTCCGCCTTCCAGGGTATACCATCCCCAGTCCGTCTCGCCGACGAACAGATATCCCTGTTGGCCTTCGGTCGGGCGTCTCACCACAAATTCGCCGCCGGACTGGGTGATATCGCCCGTGTCATGGACACCGACGTACACCCGTCCCGCCACGTCGAGCAGACCGTCCTCAAGGTAGTACCGACTACGCGCTCCCGTTCCGAGGCTGAGTGTCGCATAGTCGACACCGGACGGATCGAGTCGTACTTGGCCCGCTATCTGCTCAAATGTTCCCTGTCCGATCGTCAGCGATTCGTCGATCGTCAGGTGGCCTTCGACCAGTTCATAATAACCGGTGGCATCCTCCGAATCGCCCAGGACAACACGGCGCGCATGGTGAGTTCCACCCGTTTGTTTGATGCTTGTGAAATCCGTCGCCCCAATCGTCGTTGTTCCCGTGACCGTCAGTTCGCCGTCGTGTAATTGGTAAGCGACGTTATCGAATTCTTCGCTTGATCCGTTGAGCATCAGATTAGCCACGCGATGGACGCCGCCTTGTTGCACGAAGCTCCCCTTGCCTTCAGCCGCCACCGTGGTTGTGGAGCGGACGACCAGTTCGCCATCGCCCGTGAGCGTGTACAACCCGCTGCCCGGGGTATGCTGTCCGAGGATTAATTGCGAGGTCTCGAAGGTGCCGTCCGAGTGTTCGACGCGCGCGGTACCCGACGATCCAACGATTACGACCGCGCCCACGTCCAAGCTGCCGCCGCTCAGTTCATACTCACCCGTGCCACCCGACTGCTCTCCCAGAATGAGCGATCCCTCCACGACGTGCTCACCTCCCGACTGCACAAATCGCCCATCGCCCGCTGCGCCGATCTTCTCAAGGCCGAAGCCGTGCTCGCCGACATGCAGTTGGCCGGTTCCACTGAGTTCATAGATTCCTTCGATGCTCGGGATTCCCTCGCGGTCGACGCCTTGTGTCAGTCCCACGACTAACATCTCGCGCACCGTGTTGAGCCCGGCTTCCTGCATGTGTCTTCCGACGGGGAAGATCCCCGGACCATCGGGGGGCAAAACAAACGAAGGCGGCGGTGTGAACTCCTGAGTCGATCCTCCCACGACCTCCGTCACCGAGGAAAGTCGTAAATGGCTCGCCGGAGTCCCCAGACTGTCGGTCTGCAGGAGCAGGTAATAGCTTTCAAGATCCAGTCGCAGCAGATCCGCAAATTCCTCACTGCGGTAATGGACTACGACCGGTTGCGTAATACACGCGCCGCCGGGTTGACAGAATGAAAACGAATAGGGGAGAACCAGTAAGGCGGCGTCGCCATCGTCCGGCATTCCGGCGACATCGCTTGCGGTCCGCCAGTTCGAAAGATCGCCAAACTGGTCGTCCCACCTGCCGCCCGCGTCGTTGACCCAGTACCAGTCGTCGGCCAAGACGACCACCGGAGCGACGGCCAGAGCTGCCAAGAGAACGGCACAACCTGTGGTGACTGGCTTCTGGATCAAGTTCATGACAGGTCCCTTCAAGACGCGTGTTGCGATTTCGGAATCGCATCGGAGCGCCGTCCGATAGGAACCAACGCGGGAACCCAGGAGGCGCCCAGCAAAAGCGATTGTAACACGTTGGGACGCCAATTCCCAAAGAATCCTCGCCAGACGGCGATCAAGGACCCTGGACTTTCCAAGAATGCGTTTTCAACCTGGCCGTTCGAATCTGCGGTAATCCTGACGGCTTGTCGAAACCGGGGCTGAGTGATGACTCAAGAACAACTTCGGCATTTGGGTGCCTGGGGTCGAGACGCGAGGAACGAGCGTCGAGCCCCCAGCCGCGTGACCTGGGGGCTCGCTGCGCTCGACCCCAGCCACCCTTGTTGAAAGACAACGATGTTATTCTTGAGTCATCGCTAAGGAGTGCGACGTATGAAGAGCAACGCGTCCGTCGTGAATGGCGAGGACGCGTTCCACTGGTTATCGCGATGATCTAGAGTCTCGCTCGCTGTTTCCGTTCCATCGGCGGTGTTGAACCACAGCCACTCATACCGGCCCGGGGGCACGGTAAGAGTTACCGAGTTGCTGTCGGCTGGCACGAAGACGAGATACTCGGTCCCGGGATTGGCGAGACAGTACTGGGATGAGGCCAGGTCCGTGCGGGGTGTCAGCTCGGCAAGGTCGACTCGGCGGGACCAGTCGACGGCAGATCCCATTGCCTTTCGGATTGGATCGGCCCACTCGGGATCGAATCCCTTCCGCAGAACGCGCCCGTCGTAGGGGTCCATGAAGATCGGGTTCAGCCCGCGCAAAAAACTCTTCCACACCCAAGTCGGGTTCCCTCCAATGCCCCACAGGTGATCGGTGTCCGTGATGATGACCTTCCGGCCGTCGGACGCGGGCGGGTTGTCTCGATAACCACCCTCTGGATTGGGAGAAATCCAATCGGCCGGACTTTCGAACAATGTTGCGTTACTGCCCCCCTTGTACTGGAAGGTCATCCCGACCGGATGCTGTTTCGGTTTGCTCTGTTCATATTCCTTAATGAAGTCAATCAGTGCGTATTGCCACTGCGTCGAGGGCGGGTGATTCTCGTTGGAGATTTCATAGAGCACGTTGTCAAACTCGTTGACCGTATCGATGACTTTTCGCACATATTCTTGCTGCAGGCGAGTGACGTCCGCGTTGCGTGACGTGTGCACCTCCAAACCCATTCCGTCTCCGTTCAAGTCGCCGTCGATGCCGTTGATATTGTTGTCTGCGTGAAATGGATGGTTCTTCCACGCATCCGGCGAGAATTGCATCCCCCATCCCTCAAACAACATCACCGCGACGTAAACACCGTGTTCTCCTGCTGCTCGGACACGATTTCGGAGCCTCGTGAAATACTTATCGTCGTACTGATGCAGATCGAATTTGGGTTTGCCATCGAGGGCCAGTCCCGGCCCGGTGCGTCGCCAGGGGTGCGGAAAGACTCGGTGGATTTCCGCTTGCTCTTCGCGATTGCCCCGTGTATCCCAGGTCAGCAGTTCCCAGGTCCAGAGTCGGCAGAAGTTGTGATGACGATCGACCATCCACTGTAGGTGCGCATCGAAGTCTAATTCGGGCGGCGGGTCTGCGGGGCCCATATCCACAAGGTTGTTCCAGGTGTGCGATCCGCACAACAAGATCGCGCGCCCCGAGTCATTCGTAAAATAGCGCGGGTTCTCTGGGTGAATTCGCAGCGGACCCGTGTCTTGAAGCTGAGCCCTTCCCGGCACAGTGGTCAGAATCAGCAGAGTACAAGTCCCTATGATGAGTGTGATGGGTCGATGCATCGGATCGATTCCTGTTCTTGCGACTAAGGGGTTAATCAGTGCTCGTCCGTTCCATCCGCGGGATCCGTGGTTCCTTCCTTCCGACGACCCAGGCCGCAACGGTTGCGCCAAACATCGTCGAGTCTGCAGAACACTTTATGGTCTAGTTGCTGCTGGTTCGCTCGTCCCCACTTGATCGAGTGACTCCGGCGGCGAGAAATGCTCCGGCACTTCACCGGTCAGTGCCTTGAGAAACTCGACGATGGACTCCGCCTGTTCGTCGGTTAGGGAGTTGCCGAGCTGGACATCCGCCATGATCTGCACAGCCTTCCGCAACTCGCGCACCGAACCGTCGTGAAAATACGGGCCGGTCCGTGCTACATTGCGCAGCATCGAAACCCGGAACACGTACTTGTCATCATCCTGTTTGGTATCTTCAAATCTCCCCAGGTCGATGTTCTCCGATCCCGTTGCCGTCCAATAGTCTTTGACGACGCCGAACATCTCGAGCGTACCGCCCCCCAGTAAAGGACCTGAATGGCAAGTTGTGCAGCCTGTCTCCATGAACATCTGCAGACCGCGCTTCTGAGGACCGCTCATGGCCGAGTTATCACCGGACAGGAACCTGTCGAAGGCGGACGGAGTCGATAGTGTCTTTTCGTAGGCCTCAATCGCGCGGCCGTAGTTGGCGGCAGATACCGGAGTTGTGTCATTCGGATATGCCTTGCGAAACGCAGGCTCGTAGCCTAGTTCTTGAAGCCGTTGGACGGCGGCTTCAGAAGTTGCGAAACCCATGGACCCGCCGAGTGATCTCTCGGCTTGCTCGGCTGCGGATTTTCGATTTCCGGTCCATCGCAGATTCGGTTGCTGCGTCGCATTCAAAACCGTTTGAGAATTGCGCTTGGTCTGCTTCCCTCGCGCGTCGATTGAGAACCGACGGCGGTCCGCGCCATAATCCTCCGGCAGGTGGCAAGATCCACAAGCCGTTTTTCCGTCCGCGGAAACCCGCTGGTCCCAGAACAGCGCGCGTCCGAGCATCACATCGGGTGCACTCCGCTCGTACTGATCGGCTGGGATCACGGCGAAATGGGTCATCGCCGCTTGCCGAAGACCCTGATCGTCACCTGTCGAATGACTTATTAGCAGTACAGCAAGAACGCCGGCGCTCCCCACGTATCTCAAGTAGTCCTGAAATGTTCTCTTCGACATAAGACACCTTCCCGTCCTCTGAATTCGCCTGGAAGTGATGACTCAAGAACAACTGCGGCATTTGGGGGCCTGGGTTCGAGACGCGAGGAACGAGCGTCGAGCCCCCAGTCGCGTGACTTGGCGTCTCGCTGTGCTCGACGCCAGCCACCCTCCACCCTCGCTGGAAAACAACGAAGTTATTCTTGAGTCATCTCTAAGCGGCACGTTGTTGGTTTCTGTTTCCTATTATGGCACCTTTTGCGGATTCCCTGTAGCTTCCGTCGAGTGCTCAAATACGTGCCGCGACTGTCGCCGCGACGATCCTGGGTTTCTTACTCCGGTCGCGAAAAAAAACGGGGCGCTGCTGAACATCAACAGCGCCCCGTTTGCGAATTCGGCCGTTGCTATTTCCCGCTAGCGGCACCTTCAATCATCTTCTGGATTTTCTCCAGATTAAACGAACCCGGCGTCTGGCTTGGCGGGTACTCCTTCATGGTCATGAGGAATTTGCCTGCCAGCTGCTGCATCGGGATGAGGACGAAGGCCCGGTCGAGGAACCAGTCGTTGTAGGTGTTCGAGTTGTGCTGGGCCTTCTCGAACGGATCTCGCCGTAGATTGAAGAGCAATGGGATGCGCAATTCGGTGAAGGGCTCGCGCCAGACCCCGAATGCCTGTCCACGGTTTTCCAGGAAGACCGCCTTCCAATCACCCAGACGCATGGCAACAATCTGTCCATCATCATTCACGTAGATGAATTCTCTCCGCGGCGAAGCTTCCGCCTTCCCAGAAAAGTAATCCAGCATGTTGTAGCCGTCGATGTAGTTTCGATACTTGCGTCCGTTCAGTTCGACTCCCTTCATCAACTTGTCCTTGATGTTCGGATCGCCTGCGGCCGCAGCGAATGTTGGCAGCCAATCTTCGTGTGAGACGACACCGTTCAGGGTAACGCCCGCCGGGAACTTACCCGGCCATCGGACGAATGCCGGCACGCGATAGGCACCTTCCCAGTTGGAGTTCTTCTCACTGCGGAATGGTGTCGTTGCAGCGTCGGGCCAAGTGTTAAAGTGCGGCCCGTTGTCGGTGGAATAGAATACGATCGTGTTTTCCGCGATCTTGAGCTCATCCAGCAGATCCAGCAATTGACCGACGTGTCCGTCATGTTCGACCATCCCGTCGTGATATTCGTTTCCGCTGGGTCCCGAAATGCCCGTATTCTCCTCCTTCACATGGGTGCGGAAGTGCATCCGCGTACCATTCCACCAGCAGAAGAAGGGCTTTCCTGCTTCGTTTTGCCGCTTGATGAAGTCCTTGGCCGCGGCGACCGTTTCGTCATCAATAGTCTCCATCCGCTTTTTCGTGAGCGGGCCCGTGTTCTCAATCGTCTGTCCACCCTTGCCATCGGCCTTGCATTTCAACACGCCTCGCGGACCGTACTGTTGCAGGAACGTCTTGCCACTGGGCAGCACGAGATCTCGCGGGTAATCGCGATTCTCCGGTTCCTCCTCCGCGTTCAGGTGGTAAAGGTTGCCTAAGAATTCATCGAAGCCGTGCATGGTCGGCAGGTGCTCATCTCGGTCGCCTTGATGATTCTTGCCAAATTGTCCGGTTGCGTAACCGAGGCTCTTCACAGCCGTCGCGATTGTGACGTCGGTCATCTGCCAGCCTTCTTTTGCACCCGGCAATCCAACCTTCGTCATCCCGGTACGCACCGGGACATTGCCGCCCAGGAAGGCCGCCCGACCTGCGGTACAACTCTGCTGGCCGTAATAGTCGCTAAACGACAAACCTTCGCGTGCGATACGATCAATGTTCGGCGTCTCATACCCCATCATGCCTCGATTGTTATGGCTGATGTTCCAGAGTCCGATGTCGTCACCCCAGATGACAAGAATGTTGGGTTGACTCGATTGGGCAGTTGCAACTGTGGGGGCCATCGTCAGCCCCAACGCGGCCAGCGCAATGAAAGGAAGCAGAAACGTACGGTTCATCGTGAGGATACTCCTAGAACAGAAGGGAAGAGAGACCTTCGCAAACGATACGCCTTCGAGTGAGCGATATCCTGCTCCTCGAATTCAAGATTTGGCAATGGCAACACACGTTGCCCTATTTTCGGTTGGCGAAAGCCCAAGGAGGTGATTCAAGTTGACCTGGTATTATCGCGAAATCTACTTGCTGAGCAAGGCAGGGACGCGATATTCGGCTGGGACGAAAGATCCCGGCCCTCTCCCAGAGAGGTCGTGAAATGTGCTCTAACAATACGGCTGCGTCCAGGCAGCAGGAGCAGATTGCCAGTCGGACTTGAGATCTTCGGAGAGCTTGATGATCTTCGCGCGAACATAAAGGTCATCACGTTTCAGCGTGTAGGATCCTTCCGTACCTTCGACGGTATCCAGCACGATTCCGATGGTGTCCGAGAAGATGTCGATCTTCCGGGCAGGGCAGCGCGGTCCCTGCTCCACTTCGATTACGCGACTGGTTGGATCATAGTCCTTCTTCGTGCCAATGAACTCGATCCGATATGGGCCTTCCTCACGGTCGTCAATCTTGACTCCGAGGGAACGGCCATCAAAGTGGATTTCCTGAAAGTCAAGGCCGTTGGATGCGTAGAAGTCTCCATCGCGTACCGCTGCCAGCAGACTCCGCAAATCAAGTTGTGCCGCGCGCACAACGCTCCAGGCCTTTGGCGGGGATTCGTATCCGTGACGGTCGTCCGAGCCGATTCCCAGCAGCAGCGGTTGCTCGTGTGCGGCGCGGTGCGCGTTGACCACATCCCAGAATTTTTCGGGTTTCCAACCTTTGGGATGTTCGTCATATGCACTGTCGATGTTGTTGTTGTTCAATTCAAACAACCGAAACTGTGGTAACGCGATCAAGTCAACCGGGGAATAGTCGTAATAGCGCCAAAGCGGATGGTTGGCGATCAGAAGGTAGTCCTGTCCATCGTACGATTCCTGGGCCTGGTCGTGCGTCCGTGCGAGGATCTCCCTCGGTGTCTTCGCCGAAATGTAAGGGAACACTTCGCGGACATTCACGAAATTCATGTGAACCTGTTGGTCGTTTTCGCAACCTCCCGTCTGTTCGTATCCCGGAATCATGAGAAACTTGCCCGGCTCGACGAACCTTTGCTCCAGCTCAGCAAAGGGTGTCATCCGGACGTAGGTCTGCCCACCCACAGTGATCGTCCGGACCGAATCGGTGCCGAACCGGTCGACCGTTTCATCGACGTGGCGCTGCGTCAGCTTCGGCCAGCCCGGTTCCGGTGAGATGGCTTTCCATAATGAACTCTCACCCTTGAAGGCGGATCGATCCGACGGCTGGTTCTCAAAGCCAAAGCCGGCGAAGCGGAGTTCGTCCGACTGAAAGAGGTTATGGTCGGAAAGGCAGACGAAGTCGTACGCATGCGACTTGTACCATTCGACGGCCCATTCCGGCAGTGGTTCTCCGTCCGACCACTGGCTGTGCATGTGAAGGTTGCCTTTGAACCAGCGTTTCGTCGGACTTGAGTCGCCTGCGGGGGCAGCCGAACCGCGCGGCGCTCCGACGAGTGCGGAAGTCCCGATCACCCCGCACGTTCTCAGGAAGTTTCGTCGATCTTGCAGTTTTGACATGGCCGTCTACTAGATTTGAGGTTGGTGCGTCTGATTGTCAAGAGATGTTGACATTCGAGGCCCGATTGGATCGTTCGCGGGCGGGTGTCGATCTCCCTTTGTTCAGACCAAGAATTGACACGTGGCGTGGGCCCAGTATGCTGTGGGCGACATGACCGGTCTAGCAAACCGTGCTAGACGCGTCAACTTCCCGTCACGAATCCCAGAAAAGTTGGGCGACCATGTCAAAGAAGATCGATCTTTCCAAGGTCTGTGCGTCCGTTCCGTTCGCACTCGCGATGTTCTTCATCATCGTTCAGGGGGCTCAGGCTGACACGCTGGTTTCCTGGGATTTCTCGAGTCTGGATTACACCGCTTTCGCTGACAACACACCAGTTCCCAACCCGATATTGACGCCGGCGGAGGCGAATCCATCAGCCGGGTTGAGCGTCAGTGATCTGACTTCGGTGGGCCTCACGACGTCGGTGGGCAACCTGATTGCGGGCGAAGGGAACTTCAAGAACTGGGATGTCGGAGGCGATGGGGTCAACGACAATTACCTCGAATTCACTCTGACGGCTCCTGTGACGGGCGGGCTTTCCGTGGATTCGATCGCGATCACGCTTTGGCGCAATGGCGGAGGAGCACCGAACGGAATCGCTTTCGACGTCAGTGTTGATGGCGGTGATTACGCGCTGTACGACGAAGTGCAAGTCGATCCGAATGCGGGGGACATGATCTTTGACACATTCACCTTCACGGATTCTGTCGCCGATATCACCTCGCTGGGTGTTCGCTTCACGCCACGCAATGCCGGAGGTGGTTCGACGGGCAACTTGCACATCTCGGGTCTGGAAGTCATGGGCGCGATTGTGCCCGAACCCGGTTCGATGCTCATGCTGCTGTGCGGTTTGATCCTGATCGGGCTGCGGTCCCGGCGCAAATCAGCGTAACCGCGAGCGAAGTGACCAGACATCATCCGAAGGCGTTGCCCACGGGTGTCTTTGAGGGGGCCTTTTCGGCTGAATAGCCACATCGCATCGTGGACCGACTTGTCTCAAGTCGGCCTACGGTATTGAGACAGAGCCGAATTCGACGCCTCAGCTGCGGTTTCGCCGTCCGACCACCGCGAGTAAAATCCCCGCTGCACCGATGGCCAGCAGCAGGGAAGAGGGTTCTGGCACAACGCTGGCGGACCCGATCGGACCGCGTTCATAACCGCCATCCTGCAACGCCCTGACAAGGTCCGCAGAATTGAATTCCGCGTCTCCATTCCAGTCACCTGTGCCCCAGGTCGCGTTGTACAGTACGCCATCCTCGTACAGACCCGCCTGAAACACATTGACGAGATCGGTGCTATTGAAGACTCCGTCGAGATTCGTGTCGCCAATCCACGTCTTTTCCACATCCTTGACCCAGACCTCCAGATCCTCTTGGCTGACTTTCCCATCGACGTTGATGTCAAACATTTCCGCGGCGGAAAGACTCCTGCTCGGGTGTGTGTCTCGAATCTTGGCGATCAATGCGTCGATATCTGCCACCTGTCGAGAACCATCGCCGTCGAAATCTCCCAAGGGTGACAATTCAAAACGCATTCCTGCTTCCGCGGGATCGAAGCCATCAGGAAACACGGTCCACTGATTGTAGACCGTCAGGTCGTCGACGAGGGCATCACCGACCTCTTCGCCCTGCAACGTGGCGTTCTTCAGGTTTGCGCCGGAAAGATTCGTGCCAAACCGCGGCGCGATCACGGCGCCGGTCAGATTCGAGTCACTCAAGTTCACGTTGGTCAGCGTTGAGAATGAAAAGTCCGCGTCGCTGAGATTTTGCTCACTCAGATCCCAGTTGCGAAGTGAATTCGATTGCATTCGAATTCCCCTCAAATCACGCGACTTGTAGCTGTCGGTCGAGTAGAGCTGATCTTTGGTCAGGCCCTGCGAGGTGGTTTTTTCGAAACTTGCACCAGCGATGATCGAATCAGTGAACGTCGTATTGGTCAAATTCGTGTCGGAAAAGCTTGTGCCTGACAAATCCTGTGCTTCGAAGTTCCAATTCGACAGATCATTTCCTCGCAGTGAGACGCCGCGGAGATTTCTGTCGCGATAATTTGCCGTGGAGTAGAACTGCGTTTTTGTAAGACCCTCGGAAGTTGTCAGTGAGAAATCGGCTCCGGAGATGTCGGCTCCCGAAAGATCGGCGCCCTCGAGTGTCGCCAGAACCAGTTTCGCGTTGGCGAGATTCTGCCCGCTGAGATTCCAATTGGTCAAATCGTTTCCACTTAGCCCGACGCCGCGCAGGTGCTTCTCCTGGTAACTCTTTGTTGAGTACAACTGTTCCCGACTCAGTCCCGTGTATCCTAAATCCGCGCCGGCGACAGTTGCGCCGCTCAGATTCGCGTTGTTCAACGAAGAGCGGGCCAGATTGGCGTCGGAAAGATCCTGCTGGGCCAGGTTCCAGCCTGAAAGGTCATTGGAGCTGAAGAACACGCCGTTCAATTTTCGCGCTCGGTAGCTGGCGGTCGAGTACAACTGCTCCCGCGTCAAGCCCGTGCCCAATTCGGAGTGTTGAATGACGGCACCGGTGAAGTTTGCACCCGTAATGTTCGAACGGAAGAAATCAGAGCCCGTAAGATCCTGCTGACTGAAATCCCATCCCTGAAGATCGTTCGAACCCAGGTCGATCTCGCGAAGATTTCGGGCTCGGTAACTGGAGGTGGAATATAGTTGGTTGGCCGTGAAGCCTCGTGAGGTGACGTCGGTGAATTGTGCGCCTTTTACAATTGCGTTGGTGAAATCCGAATTCGTCAGAGACGTCCGCAGGAAATTCGCGTCGGTTAGATCCTGATTATTGAAAGCCCAACCACTTAGATCATTCTCCCACAACTTGACGCCGCGCAGATTCCGGTCCAGATAGCTGGCCGTCGAGTAGAACTGCCCTGGTGCTAGACCGAGCGTCGTGGTTCCGCGAAAATCTGCCTCCGCGATCTCCGCTCCCGACAAATCGGTGCCGCTTAACTGTGCAAACTCCAGAGATGTACCCGTCAGGTTGGTGTCACTCAAGTTCGCGTTGGTCAGTGTCGCAAGCGACAATCGGCCGCCAGACAGATCCTGGTCACTCAAGTCCCACCCTGAAAGGTCGTTTCTTACCAATCGGATCCCCTTCAGGTCGCCATCCTGGTAACTCGTCGTGGCGTAGAACTGCTCACTGGACAAACCACGTGTGGCCCCGAAATCGGTCCCTGTGACTCGTGCGCCCGTCAGATTGATGCCGGTCAGAAACGACTGCCACAACGTTGCATTCGTGAGGTCGGTATTCGCGAGATTAGCATTCGAGAGGTTACGCGACCAAAGCGTCGCGAATGCCAACTGGTAACCTTCCAGGTTTACGCCCGGCTTGAGTGCGATTCCATCGGTTCCGGGAATCACTTGGTTGGTTGTTTGACGTAAAATGTCCGCCGGACAATTATTGCCAAGCGCGATAACGGCAAAGAGGGTAATCAGGATGTGACGCATGAGCACCGATGATCCGCAGAATAATACAACTTGATTCTTGCTGACGGCGGCGCAGTTGATGAACCGGGAAGGCCAACGGGAGTCCGGGAATCTCCCGTGTCGTATTGCCTACTCCGGACCATTCGCCGCGCTGCTATGAATAAACCAGCCGATGGAACGTTCGGTGTCGCGTGATTCGACAGCGATTCGTCTCTAAGGCTGAGAGGCCGAGCCCAGATATGCCGTTTTGAAGTCGGCGCCTATTTTTCAACCTAGGCGTAGTCTATCCGCGCTGAGAAGGAAGGCAATCCAAAATCGGAATCCAGGATGCAATCGATGTCCGCGTTCAGGGGGGTAGATTGCCAGCCATTCGTGCGGTCTGTTGTTCAACTTTCTTGTCAGCCGTTCAGCTTCAGGCCTGTCCGAAGCAATGCAAAGGTCAGACCGCGGCAGTTCATTGGATGCGCGCTGATCGAGACACCGGTCCGCAACGGTTCGTCTTGCATCCGTCACGACACACGCCGGAATCGGAAGATCAACTGAAATACGAGTCCCGCGACGACGACGAAGTAGGTACCGAGGAGCCAGCCCATCGGCTGCATCTGGGGGGGCTGTCGGAGGTTTGCGACCATCGCTTCGTGAAACACAAATGTGAGCAACCAGAGTGTGGCAGCCGCGAACCAATAGCCCCATTCTGCGAGCACGCGTCGCGTTTCCGACTCTCGCTCGGGCGCAAGCCAGTACTGCTTGTTGGGCAGGTTGATCAGACTGATGGGCGCGTAGTAGGCAATCAGTGCGATTGGCATCAGCGAGATGAGGACGAATGCAAAGGAGCCGAGTGCAATGCCGACAAATTGCTCCTTCGTGCTCCACCCGTCCGGTTTTCCCTGTGCATCAAAGTGAGCAGCAACCTGCGGCGGCAGCTTGCCGTAAAGGGCGATGATCTCCGCAACACTGATCACGATCGCCGCCGTCAAGAGCCCAACCGGGAGCCATTTGCGATTCATTGAGTTCTCCAGATGCGAGGCGGCAGATCGACACTCGACCTCATGTCGTGGCGGACGAATCCCGTTCGCTCGTTCGGCTACCATTGTGTTGCCTGACGCAAGGCTGCGCTAAGGGGACCGTTCACTATAGCGAATCTCGAAGATTTGAGACTTGTGAGCGTGGGGAAACCGACCATACTGGTCCTGTATGCGTTGTTTCGATGGTTCCGCTCGGTTTAGCGCCGTCGCGAACGCGGTCTTAATTGATGACGTCGGTCGATCCGCGTGTTTTTTCTTCTCAGATTCAGCATCCAGGTTGCGCACCATGAAGACGAAAATTGTGATTCTTTCCTCGGTCGTGCTGGTTTTGTTTGCGATCAATGTCAGGGCGGCGGATATCCTGTCGTATGACTTCGACAGCAGCATCCCAAATTATCTTTACGGCTACACCTATGAAGAGAATAACCCTGACAACGGTGCGCCAACGCACGATAACGGGACGGTCGCTGCTACGGGAGGCGTAGGCGGAACCGGCGGATTTGTGGCCACCTTTGATATGACACTCGCCAATGGTGGTTGGGCGGGTTTTGGCGCGGGATTCGGCGATTGGAATGGCGCGGGAAACTACGCTCTGATTGCAAATGCAAGTTCGCTCGCCGATATCACGTTCCAAATGGACGCACGCGCGGATGGTCTGACTGGAAACTCGGCGGGAGTTACGTTCGAGCTGAAATTCGAGGCAGCCGATGACACGATTACTCCGCCCGATGGCGATGGAGATACCGATGTTCTGCTAACGCTTCAGACGCCAGCCACGCTCACCTCCAGTTTCCAGACATTTACCTCGACATTGGATTCCTGGACTGTCGCCAACGGGACTTTCGAACAACTGCAGACGTTCTTGGCGGGCGTAGAAAACATCAATCTCAACATTGGCTACGGTGCCGGTGGCGATCTGCCGGATTTCGGTAATGATGCTGGGAATATCTTGTCGGCCGACAATTACATGGTGGCCGTCGTACCCGAGCCTTCGACGCTGGCGTTGTTCGGTCTTGGTGGAATGATCATGCTGTTGCGACGTCGTAAATGACGTTCGTATGTTCGATCGGTATCATGAAAGGCCGCCTTCATGGGCGGCCTTTTCGCTTCATGGCATTGCTGCGATGTCCGATTGTTTCTTGCGGATGCCATCCGGATACTCTCGCACAGATTTGCTGGGAATGCAGGAAGCATGGCCGCGGAGCAGCGCGGATGGACGCGGAACAAAGCCCGGTCGAAACCGAGAGCGCCACGGATGGGGCAGTTACGCATCCGGGCGTGGTCGCTTGCTTTGTTCTTCCCCTCGCGCGAGCGGATCAGTCGTACAAGACCTGTTCCGTTCGCCAGTCTTTCTCTTTGTCGTATCCAAAAGCCTTAACGCGGGGGCGACGTTCTCGCAGCCGGACGGAATTCACGCCGATCCCGTAGCCGGAAGAGAGGTTGTTCTTGCCGGTACACTCCAGTCGTAAGGTGTATTTGCCTGGGTCCGGCCAGAAGTCGACGAGGTGGAACTCCCATAGGTCGGTTTGGGGACGATACAGATCGAGGGCTTCGCCCAAACGAACGCCATTGAGCAGCGGTTGCCAGGTGCCGTAGTCATAGGAGCGGGTAAGTTCCAGAATTAAACGGAGCGGCTCCTTCTCTGCAACCTGAAACGTGTATTCGACCCAGCCGTCGCCCTGGGTTGTGGGCTGGAAATAGAATTGGCCTCCGGATTCGAGATAACGCCCACCCTCCTGGATTACGGCCGCGCCGGCTCCGTGCCTCGACTCCTCCAGGGCCTGTTTTCCCCAAACGAGGATTCGTTCCAGACTGGGTAATTTCCGCTGCTCGGCAGGTGGAATCTCGGTGAACTTCTTCGTTGGTCCTTGCTGGTACCAGAATGCAACGCTGCTGAAATCGTCTTCTCGTTCGTTCCAGCTGTGGGCTCGGTGTTCTTTGTTTTCATCGGGTGAAATCCAGCCGAAGGTCTCAAACGTTACGCGAATTCCCTTGCTGAAAACGAGTGGATCGTGAATGTGCCAACGATAGCTGCAGGTCATTTGACCAATGATCCCCTCCTGTTGATTCAGATAGGGGACGCCAAAATACGGAGTACTGTTTTGCTTCAATCCCCAGGCAGACAAGAAATAGTCTTCGGTTCCCGTACCGCGGATTGATGGTTTCGACTCGCCATCGATGTAGATCTTTTCGTCGCCCTCACCAAACCAGGATGGACTGCGAGTTCGCACGGAGTATACGGTTCCCACATAGTAGCCTTTTCCCTCCGCATCGAGCACAAGATAGTCCTTGCCCTGTTGCGCTGGGTACTCCTGCCGATACTGCGCACAGAAGTACATCGTATTCTCGGGTAGCGATTCCTTCTTGATCCAGTCCACGTTATTGTAGAGCTTGCGAATCGGCTTTTTACTTTGGTTCACGATCTCAATGCGGGCGGACTTGCGGAAGGGCATCTGCCAGAAGCAGTTGTAGGAATCACCATCTTCGACGATCACCGGGACGCTGATCACTTCCATCCGCTTTCCAAAGCAATTCGCAAAGAAGTCACCAACCGGAGCTTCGACATCCGGTTTTTCGCGACCGTCCCAGTAGATTCGCAGTAGCATCTCCTGGTGGTTCGCGGCACCATCGGTGACCCAGAAGTGTGGCTCTTGAAGAAATGTCATCCAGATGTGGGTGATGATCCCGGGTCCTTGAAGGTCTGCCATCACATACGTCTCACCAGGTTCGATGCGGTCCGGACGATCCATGTTGTTCTGACCATCGTAGGGATCATCCTCGATCCAGACATTGGATCCTGCCCGCATGCTTCGGCCTTCCTGCCACTCGGTCAGGTGCGACAAGCCTTGCGCAGAGAGCGTCGCGGGGGACAATGCCAAAACAAGGCCGATGATCATTCGCCAGCACAGCGGGCGGGAAGAAAGTTCGACGGCGGACATGGAAGCGGACTCCTTCTTCGTTTTCTACAAACAAGAATTCATGATCACTCGCATCCAAAATTGCGTTCCCTGCCGAACCCCAAGCGATGCTTGCTGAATTAGGCAACCACCCTGGCGAGAGGACGGACATCGACGGAGCGGTTGTCGATGGAGCGGCGTGTCTCGAGCGAGTTTATCGTGTGGTCGTGTCCTTTGCAGGCGTTTGGGCAGGAGACGGTGGGCCCTTTGGATGGCTGATCCACACCGCGTCATTCATATAGGCGCGCACATATTCGTAAGTCATTGCCGGCGTCGAAGGTCCGGAACCGGAGTTTCGCACGAAGAAAATACCTCCCCCGGGCTGACGAAGGTCGTCCTGATAACCGACCAACAGTACGCTGTGTCCGTCGCGCACGCCCTCGCGAGGCGCCATCTGCAAGACGCCTTCGACCCACTCGGGTTGTTTCGGCCACAAGAATCCTCCGCACACCGGCCAACGGTCTTGTAAAGTCTTCTTCACCGATTCGAATTGCTCATCAGTCAGTCCCCGATGTGGATCCCAGGGTTTGATCCAATGCAATTGGAGTTGGCGTTCAAGGGTCTCCTTTGCATCATTCAGCGCTCGAGTCGACGGTCGCCGCGCCGGGGCGAATTGGCTGTCATACGGCATCTTCGCTTCCTGGCAAATGCCGTACGTTTCGTAGCCCCGCCAAAGATCAGAAAAGAATCCTCCGTCGTCGGCGCGCCCAACCACCTCGTTCGATGCCCAATTGAGGAATTCAACGCTCATACGCACCGGTGGACTGCCTTGGTTCGCCAATGCGTACTCGATGGCACCGGTGATGGCGAATACGGAGCAGGTGCCCCGACCACCTTGTTGCCTGGAGGGAAGCGCGCAGCGCTCAAAAATCGGTCGAAGATCCACGCAGTCGCCAACCGTGGCGACCTCATCCGCAAAACTCGCTGCAAACATGCCATCGTTGCTTGCGATGCCCCGGAAACAAGTCACGCCGATGAAGAGGTAGATGATTCTGCGAGGCATATCCCGTCCGATCGTCCGCATCGCTTCGAATGGCTGCTTCCCGACGCCCGTGGAAGTTGTTCTGAGTATACCCGATCCGTCTCATAGAGGGGTGCTCGGGGAACGGGTGTGATCGTAGACTATACGGGAAACGATGTGGAGTTCTTTACGGAGTACAAACGGTATGCGGATGATCGTTCTGGTGCTTTGCGTCATCGGAGTCGCAAGTTGGTCGATTTCGGCGGAATCCTTCGGGGCGGAGTCGCCTGTCCCCGCCCAGAAATCAGAGGCGGAACACCCGCTGGATTTTGCGTTGCGACTGGCCGGCGCCAGCGTAGAGCATATTCGTTCGAAGGTGCATGACTACACGGCGACGTTGAAGAAGAGGACACGCATCCAGGGGGAGTTGGGCGAACTGGAGACGCTGGAAATAAAGGTCCGTCATCGCCGGATTAAGAATGGTGAGATCACGGTCCCGATGAGTGTGTATCTTCATTTCCTTGGGCCCGATTCGGTCAAGGGACGCGAGGTAATCTGGGTGGAAGGACGGAACAACGGCAAGTTGATTGCTCACGAACCCGGCCTGCGCAATGTGGCGAATTTCTATCTCGATCCAAAGAGCTATCTTGCGATGCGCGGCCAGAGATATCCAATTACAGATATTGGCATTGAGAATCTTACGGTGAAGCTCATTGAAGCCGCAACACGTGATCGCAAGTATGGTGAGTGCGAAGTTCGATTGAAGGAGAATGTGAAAGTCGGCGATCACCTTTGTGACATGATCGAGGTCATGCACCCGGTTCGGCGCGAACACTTTGATTTCGCGCGTGCGTGTGTCTACTTCAGCCGCGAGCTGAACATGCCCGTGCGCTATGCGTCTTGGTCCTGGCCGACAGGGCCTGCCGAAGATCCTGCCCTCGAGGAAGAGTACACCTACCTCAACGTCCGCGTGAACGTCGGGCTCGAAGATCGAGACTTCGACGTTGATAATCCGGATTATCGTTTTTGGTAATTCGTCATTGCGGCATCGCGGCTGGCTCGATCGGCAGCGACGTGGCACGCTTGACATCCATCAGCCAGTAGATGGCCTCGTGGAAGTTGCAGGTTGCCAGATTTGCGCGCGACAGATCCTGATAAAAAGCGTACGTTCCGCTACTGGGATTGACGATCCCGTCACTGGCGTCCATGAACCGCTTTTCCGGATCCGGGTCGATCAGGCGGCGGCACAAGTTCAGCAGATACCGCGAGCCGAAGATGCCGCTGGGTACGAGTTCGGTGAGCTTGTTCGGCAGTTCCTGCTTCAGCTGAAGAAGCTTCTTTTCCCGTACTTTGCCGATCGTCCGCGTCGTTTCATCGGGGTCGCGTAGTGCATCGGAAATCGATCGCCCGCTCAGCAGTTCGATCAATACATATCCCACGCTGGCCAAGTCGCTGCGGATCGTTAGTTCCCTTCGTTCGTGGAATTCCGGCGCTGCATAGGTCGGCGTCACATAATACTCCCCTGGAGGTGATGAGATTTCGAAGGCCGATCCGATGTCGATGATCTTCAAAAAACCGGTCGCGTTGAGCATGATGTTGGACGGCTTGATATCGCCGTGCGCGATGCCTCGGGTGTGCAACGTCGACAGACCACGAAGTACGCGTTCAATGATGTACACGGCGATCCCTGGCTGGAGAGCCAACGACTGGGACTGGTGATCCGCATACACAATGCTATTCAGTCTCTTATAGCGAGTCTCATCCACAGCCCGTTTGATCATCGGTTTCAGGCTCGGCTGAACCAGACGCCGTAAGTCGAATCCGTCGATGTACTGCATCAAAAGCGCGAAGTTGTTTTCATGTTCGCCAAACCAGGCAATGTCGACCAGGTCATCGTGGGGTGCGAGGTGAATCATCTGGGCGATCCGTCTCATGCGCTCCATATCCGCCCGGAATGAGGCGTTATTGTCGTAGACGCCGGACCGGAAGATCTTGAGCGCGCGTCGAGCGGCAAAGCCGTCTTCTCCCTCCACCAGATAAACAATTCCCTGTCCGCCACGGCCCAATTCACGCAATGTGCGAAAGCTGAATTGAAAGCCGAGCCGCTGCGGAGCGTTTACGGCTTCTTGATCTGCTCCTCCTGCAACGTGTGACTCAGTCTGTTCATTGTCCGAATGGAGTCCGCCCAATTCCGCCATCGTTTCATCCCCCTCTCCACGTACTGTAGACTTTTCTCGCTGCAATTCGCTAGGCGTGATTTCCGCTCGATTCATCACGCTCGTCTCCAACAGTCCTTTTGCCTGCTTGATTGCTTGCTTCCGGCCTACGTCCGTGCGGCTCTCAGCAAAGGAACGCCGGATCTCATCAAGAGCGACTTCGTCGGGAACCGCCGATAGCATCTCGGCGGGC
Organism: uncultured Pirellulaceae bacterium; assembly: GCA_964522605.1. GTDB lineage: Bacteria > Planctomycetota > Planctomycetia > Pirellulales > Pirellulaceae > CAVZLD01. Next base: position 21,713 of record CAZFWV010000017.1, on the reverse strand, counting down.
TCCGCAAGCACCTCAGCAAGTAGCTGGCGGATGAGTCCCTTCCCGATCTTCGGTTTATCCGTGTTCGTTGCCGGCTTATTTCGTTTTGAGTTAGACATTCCAACCTCTCTCAAGCAACTGTCTCACCAATTCGTGCCACAGCCGATTGGCCCTTCGAATAATGCTCGCTGGCGGCATCGGTGGGTAGCCGAGCAAGATGAGCGCTTCATTGACTAACGCGACAAGCAGCTTGTTTCGTCCCCGCTTTCTGATCGGACTTTCAATGAGCATCAGTTGAATCACGAGAATGATACGGTTGACCGTGTCAAGCTTCCTCACGAATTCGCGAATATCTTCACGAAGTATCCGTGTCAATTCCTTGAGCTCGACAACATCCAATGGACCTTCGCTGCGGTAATCCGTCATCGATTCCCAATTGTAGCGTCCGTTGCGATAGCGTAGGTCTTCGCGACGTTGCTGCCGCCAAATATCATACGCAACCTTCTTGAAGATACCGATGATGTATCCGGAAAGGTTGCGAATGTGAGGATACGGACCTCGTTGAGCCTTGCGTCGCAACCGTTTCCTCATGACGTCCAAGACTTCAGCGAATGCCGAAACGTTTAACCTCTTTTCGTCTGGATCCCACAGGGATCTTAGCGACTCCGTCTGGCTACTTCTCGCAGCCCCCTCGGCGAACACGAAGAGTGATTTGGCGAAGTGCCAAAAAAGTAACCGTGATCCCTTTCGTCGGGTGGCCATGTCGTCACTGGAAACCATGGCCAGAATTCGTCGGTACGTGTCATCATCGGACGAACGTGGTGGATACAACATGAAACCGCCCCATCAAATGACTTTAATGTTGATCTCACGAAAATCCTGTTGGCGGATGAATCGCAAAATGGACAAAGAATCTCCGCGGAATCAGAAATTTTCGTGTTCGACAACACGCAGCAAACAAAAAAAGTAGGCGAAAATTACCCTTTCCAGAATTTTGGCCACTTTGATCGAAATGTCGATTTTGAATGTCGAAAAACGGTATCTCAGATGCCACTACGAGGTGGACAGGGAAGTTGTGAAGTCCTGAAAGGCTCACACGATCTCCGACGGGTTAACGCGTGAGTGGTGTTGATGTGATGTTGCGATAGGGGAGGCCTTGAGTATTGCAGATGCCACATGCAACGCAAGTTTTTTGCCTGTTACTTCCGCAAGAATTCGCGACAGATTTACCTGTACAGTTCACGCCGGAAGGGCGCAAGTATTTAGTGTTGTCTGATGTCGAATGGTGCGCACACCGCGACGGAAAACTGACCCGCGCTCAGGCCGACGATAATTACGTTCAATTTGCCACGGTCCAGAGCGGCGCACATCGATTGCTGTTGATGAATGCCGTAGGCCACGTGCGGACGACAGTCAACGGGTTACCCGCGGCTCGTTACCAAGTCTTGCAGCCTGGCGATGTGATCCGTATTGAAGACGATCCGCTGCAAGTGTTAATCCTGAACCGTCCCTACGTGGGTCCACCGCGCGAAAGCGATTTGGGAAGCACGTGTGGATATTGCCGCACGCCAATTACAAACCGTCCCGGCGCGCGAGTTTACGTTTGCCCAGTCTGCCAGTCGCCGACCCACTTCGACGATTCCGAAGTGCCGGAAGAGGTACGGCTTTCCTGTTTTGCAATGTCCGCCCACTGCACCGTTTGCCAGGCTCCGTTGATGGAACGGGAGGGATTCAGTCATGATCTCGCTCTATGACCGGTACGCCCACGTTCGCGAGGTCACATTGCGGGCATCCGAGGTCTCTTCCGTTGCGGCGGTCGAACTTCACGAGCGGTTTCCGCAGCTGGTTGGCTTCGATGCGTGTGCTGCCGAAGTGTTTGCGTCGCGAAAGGTTGTGATTGTTGGGCTAGGCAGCGTCGGGCGCCGTATTGGGATGCATGTCACTCGACTGGGGGTCAAGGAGCTCTGGTTGACCGATCCGGGAAAGTACGACGACCGCGCCAATCTATTGACTCATGAGATTCTGGCGAGCGACTTGGATGACGTGAAAGTCGTGAGTGTGGGCCGAGCCTGTAAGAAAATCCATTCCGGTGTTCGAGTACTCGCCTATGAGGGGAATATTCAAGACCTCGATCCGGTCACGATGGCGGACGCCGACGTTGTGTTTTTGGCTAGCGACAACTTGGCAGCCGAAGTCGATGTCTCGAGTCGTTTCCGAGCGTTGGGAGTTCCCATTATTCAGGCTTCGGTTCATGGCGAAACGCTCGTTGCACAGGTCCGTTTTGTGGCCAACCGGGTAAGTGATGGACCGTGTCTGATATGCGGATTCGGGTCCGAAGAATTTCGACATCTGAATCGATCCTCCAAGTTTCCATGCTCCGGCAATCCGGCAACTCGCTCCAGGGACGAGCAAATTACCGTCACGCCGACGATGTCGACCAGCTTTCTCTGTTCGCTGGCTGCCGACTTCGCAGTCACGCAATGGACACGGCATACGTTGACTTTGGGGGCAGCGGTCGCCGACACGTTTCTCCAATACTGCGGATATACGCACCATGTGACCCAAGCTGATTTGGTGCGCAATCGAAATTGTCGGGGACCACACACGGTTCTCGAACGGGTTCAGGTACCGAACGGTCTGGCGGAGTGCACGTTCGAAGACTTACTCGGTATCGCAGGATTCGAGGTGGCCCAGCACGACGGCCGATCCATCACGCTTGGCAGTTTGTGTTTTGTCCGGTCTGCGATCTGTCACTGCGCGGAGCACCGCGTTGGTTTGTTCTCGAACAGTGGAGAACCGATTGGCACGTGTGTGCGATGCCGGGAGAAGATCCTGCCGCAGCCGTATTACACATTTCGCCCAACTCCGGAAAGTGAGCTAGAACACGATCGTCAGCGACCTTTGAAGGAACTTGGTGCGAAAGCGATACCATGGGCAGTTCTTCATGATCAGGACCGGGGAGTGCTCTTGACAGGAGAACGGTCATGAAACTCAACCTCGTCGACGGCGATCAGGGCGCGGTACGCGGTTTAGGAGATCTCAAACACGTCATCCTCAATTCCCAAAATCAGGCCACGTTGGAGCAAGCGATGCGGACTTGTGGAGGTGACGCGGCGACGAGAAATCGCAAGCAGGCTGAAGCGCGGGAGTTGTTGGCTCTTTCGCAGATCGCCCCTCCAGAACGAATCGTCGTCGAGGCGCTCGATCTGCGTGAAGATTTTCGGGCGCTGTTCGCGATGCAGGTTCCCGTTGCCTGTCAACCAGGACCCGATAACGAGCCGCAAATCTGCGAGCGGGCATTGATTGGATTCACGTATCCCGTCGAAGGGTTCCGCCGACCGCTGCCGGGATATGCCTTCTTTCAGATTCTGTTGCCCCGGAATGTTTGGTTGGCCCAGATCAAACAACCGGAGCAAGCCTTATGTATCGCGCCGCAGATTCCTGCGGGAGCGCGAACAGCGATGTTACTCTTGAGGGCCTATGGGGCGTTGTCGATGCAGTCCATTCAAATTGACATCAGAGATGCTGCGGGATTGTTCAATCCCGAGATCGCACTTTGGTGGCAGCAAAACTTGCATCGTGTACCGCTCACCTCCGTTGCTCTGTTGGATCCCGATCCAGCGTAAACGTCCTTTCTGAAATCGAGTATCTGCCATGTTTGATCAGGACCTCAGCCGTGTCGTTGCGCGACTTATCCAACTCGGGTTCGCGCCGTGCGGGAAGAACTATCTGCGTGACGGGTTGAGTGTCTGTGTTGAACCCGGTTGGTTGACGTTTCGCACCGACACAGAATCAGGCAGCGATGCAGTGTGTGCAGGCCAGCAGTCTCGCGGACTTTGGAAGCTGATTCGTCGTTCGGACGATCGATGGGACCGAGTTTGTGATCTGCCGCTTGAGGCTTTTCAGGAAGCGGAACTGCTGACGGACGAGATGCCGGATGTTCTTACACCGTTCATCCAGATGATCGATTGGGTGAGTACCACAAGAACGGGTGAGTTGCCGGTCGGTTGGCGGAACCTGCCGCGCGACGAACTGGAAGCATTGGTGCCCGCATCGGCCTTAACGCTGGAAGTCGGACCGCTCGCTCTGCAAGGAGCCCTGGTCTGCGATGAAACGCGTTTGACCGTTTCTTTTCCCATGAATCAGGCCGATGCGAACAATCTACCTGCGACACGGTTCGCATTTCTTCGTCGGTTGCTCGAGGACCTCCAAACGCGTTTCCGGATGGTGCGGCTGATCGAATCCGAGACCGTCGCCGACAGCCGGAGCATCACGGCACAGATTGACCTTGCCGGTGCACCACGATTTGCACTCCCGCGCCTTCTGCGGATCAGCGTCGATGCTTTGCGGTACGTCGTATCACAGAATCTGGCAGCGGTTGAACTGTTCGCGAATCCCACCGTGACGTCCACGGTGTGGGAAGTTCCCTCAGCGCAGGATCAGCCTGCGAAAGGAGTAGAGAAATGAGCGGTGAGATATTGAAGCAATACGATTCTGGTGTGGAAAGCGGTGACTCGGCAGTCGGTGTTCTGAGTCTTGAGCTGAACGATGTGACGGGCACGCATTCGGTTGTGGCCAGCAATGTTCAGCACAACCTGCCGGCGGGTGCTGTCGCTCGCGCCGTTGCCCATCGATTTTCTCTCCCGGAAAACGTTCCGTGGTCATTACACGATGATCGAGGCGCCTTTCTCGATGACGAAGCACCGATCGGCGATCAGGTGACAACGGGCACCAAACTGTGGGTTAGTCCGAAGACCCATTTGGGTTAAGTAGTGGTTCAACCTCAGTGAAGTCGTTTGCTCTCTCGTCCATGCTTCGCGTGGGTGGGCGGAGAGGCAAACGCTTCCGAGTTAGTCGAGAGAAGGCGAGGAAACCGCGGATCTGACGGAGGGAACGGATGTGCACGGATTCATCGGTACTGATCCGTCTCCTCCGTCAAATCCGTGGTTCCTCTCCTGCGGTTACTGTAATGCGTCAGGACGCCAACCTTTCGGGGTTGTGAGAAAGACGAGACGCCATCCCGGAATAGTCGTACACCGCCTGAGGTGTGATCGGCAAGCCCGTCTGGTGGAGAACTTCCCGAATGAAATCAAACACGGAACAACAACATGCACTGCCGTTGTCCAAAGCCCGCGCGACGCCTCATTTCGCGCTCTCCATCCGTCGTGAGCTGCACGGACCGGAAGTGCGCCGCGTGGAGGTACCGAGCGCCTATCTGAATGATTTCCACCAGGAGCTGCTGCTGGCGCACGCGTACCGGCACGGAATGCCCGATGCGAAGCTCGGCGAGATGAAGATCGATATGGCTCCCATCTTTGACGAAGACAACCTGAAGATGCGGTGTCGCGGCGTTCGTGTGTCGGTTGTTAACCCGCGAGGAGATACGTTTCATCGGGAGTATAACGCGAGTCTCTTTTCCGATGTGGCGAGTCGGGCAGTAACGGATTTGATCACAGAGGGCTTGTTTCAGCGTGGCGACGAATACCACTATGAACTCGTCGTCGACGTGGAGTCACATCAGCCAACAACATCCGCCTCGCTGGGAATCGATTTCGGTACGCAATCGACGCAGGAACCGCTTCCCTACTTGAAGTGCGACCTGACCAAGCTGCTTGCACAGGCCGAACCGGTCGATGGGCCAAACGAGACCTACTTTCCGGTGCTCTATACGCGGGAAGCGTTTGAGCGAGCGGAGCGGTGTGCACGACGTGGAGCCGATCATCAACCACCGTGCGAAACGGGAGCGGCGTTGATCGGATCGACTTGTTCCTGCCCTAAAACCGGTGAGTTCTTCCTTGTGGTGGCAAATGCGCTCGAGCTGACGGATGCAGAAGAGGAAAGAACTCGCCTGGCGTACACGGGAAAGACCTGGGTTCGGTTGCAGGCCGTACTCAAGGCGATTCAATCCCGTCAGGAAACGCGGACCTATCGCTTATTGGGACAAGCGCATGGGCACAATTTCCTCCCGCTGGACGGTGCTCCACCCTGCGACATTTGCGCCACAGCAAAGGTGTGTGGGCGCACGAGCGTGTTTGCCTCGACCGACGACCGGAGCTGGCATCAAGCGGTCTTTGGTGGCGCACCGTACGCCCTGTGTCACATCTTCGGGCTCAACGCTCGACGTGAAGAAGTCCACGGGCTGTTTTCCCTCTCAGAGAATCGCTTAACGCAAAGGGGCTTTTACATCATTCCCGACTTTGACCCAACTCAGGGCGTTCCGTCTTGATGAGTAGAGTAATGGCAGGTTTTCAAATCGGGAGGGCGAGGCTCCTGCCGAGCCGACGATGCGACAAACGCCAGGCCGGCAGGAGCCTCCCCCTCCCAGTTCTGAAACCGCCTCGCGTGATCCTGACGAGTGCATTTTGAGCCTGTTCCTATGGAGTTGTGAACCGATGGTCGTCAAAAATAAGAATAGTGCGAAGCAAGAGTCGATTTCCGAAGTCATCCAGTTTCTGCTGGATCCTGCGATCGACTCCGATGACAGAAGGGTGCTGCTGGCTCAGATTGCACGCGATGATTCGCCCAAATCATCCCAGTTTCTCGAGCAGCTCATGTTGTTGGCAAGTAAGAATGCTGCGGAACAGCAGATTGGAAAGAAACAGCAGCAACTGGACGCGATGGTTGAGGCACTCAAAGACGGCCCATTACGGTTAGCCACGTACCTCGACCTGGCACCGCGAAGTAGTGGGCAGCCGGTCGAACGTGGTCATGTCTTGATGGAGAACGGAGATACGGCGTTTCCGCTGATTCTGGATGCGAATCTGGCGAAGTCACTCACCTGTGGCGAACATGTTTTGCTCGATGCCCAGGCCCGTGCCATCATCGGTCGCGGACCGACTAATCTCAGCACGGGAGAGATCGGTGAACTGAAGCAACGACTAGGTGAAGACCGTGTTCGCGTGTCGCTTAACGATCTCAGTTCGGAAGCCTATCGTCTGTCCGAGACGCTACGGCAACAACTAACCGCGGGTAGCGCTCAAGTGGGATCGGAAGTCCTTGTATGCACACGGCGGAGAATGGCGCTGGAGGCCCTGCCGCGGCAAGAGGGGGTGTCGCACTATAAGTTCCTCGAACGAGGCCCGTTACAGGAGGTCGACGCGCAACGCGATATCGGAACGCCTCATCCGTTTATCGCGGAGCTGATCGAACATGTGCGCATCGAGATGACCGATCCCGATCTCTTGCGCAAATACGGTGTACGGCTGATGCAAACCCGACTCCTGAAAGGCCTGACCGGTACCGGAAAAACGCTCAGTATCCTCGCCATAATCTATGGTGTTTACCGTGTGCTGAGTGAAGTGACCGGCGCGCCGATTGAAGCGCTGCCGAAACGTGTGCTCCGCATGCGGATGTCGAGCGTACTGAACAAGTATCTGGGTGAATCCGATAAGCTCCAGGATCGTTTCTATGACGAAGTCATCCAGTTGGCAAACGAACCGTTTGTCTGGAAAGGACGCGAATGGAAGCTTCCCGTGATTGCGAGGTGCGAAGAAATCGACGCGCTCGCCCGTGCACGTCATGGCTCTGAAGATGTGATGGGACGGATTCAAACGACCGCGCTGGAACGGCTCGACCACCTCTCCGGTGAATTGGGAAATACTCCCTGCATCTTTTTGTTTACTACCAACGTGCCCGAACTCTGTGATCAGGCGTTCATTCGCAGAGCCGGCGGGAAGATCATCGACTTTGGTCGGATCGGCCGCGCCCAGTTCCAGGCAATTCTGTCCAAGAAGATTCGCGGTTTGCCAATCCATTCGGATCTTGGCAAGGACCAGCAGCGAGCGGAGCATCGACTGGTCCAAGATGTTACCGATTGGGTTTTTAGCCCCAACGGTCATGATCCGGGGCAGGTCGAGGTCACGTTTGCCGGGTCGGCGAAGACCGACACCAAATATCGCCGCGACTTGCTGACCGGATCGATTGTTGATCTCAGTGTGCAGCAGGCATGCACCGAAGCGATGCGAGTTGAGCGCCAGGGAATCTTGACTCCGGGTCTGACGAAAGAAATGGTGCTGGCAAGTCTCGACCAGCAGATTCGAAGTATGTGCGAACAGATCACAGAATTCAACGCTCACAATTACCTTCCATTGCCTGACGGCTCGCGGATTGCATCCGTTCGCAGGATCGACCAACCCGCGGTTCAGTCCTACGAGTTGGAGCGATTCCATTCGTAGGAAGACTCGCACGCATCAGGTGGGCGCTCGAGTTCTTGGCGAGAAACCAATATTGTCACCGCTAGCAGTGCAGAGAAGGAGAAATCCATTTTCAGGCGCAACTACTGGCGAAGCTTTCTGTCGAAGTACTGAACCTCAACGCATTCGGAAAGGAACGAACGAAATGGAAGAACGATTGCGGATTCCCCGAGAGCAATCTTCGGGAGGTCCCAGTGGCCTCGACGATCCGTTTGCATCGGGTGCTGACCAGTTCGGAGGGATGGTCACGATCCATGACGAAACGCTTCCCGTTGCCGGCATGTCGCTTGGCGAAATCCGGTCTCGACTTGCTGACCGATTCCGCATCGAACCGGGAAGCCACACTTACGTCAACGGTGAACGGGTGGATGATGAGAGTCGTGTCGTGCGGACCGGGGAGCACATCGAATTCATCCGGCCCGCCGGTGAGAAAGGCCATTCTGCGACACGGAGGTCGTGTGGCTTTTGAGTGGCTCGCTCTGATGAAGTTACAACAGTCTCCCCGTGGCCATTCGTGTTCGGAGACTCCAGAAAAACCAACACGTCTAAGCTGCACGGCGGCTGCGGTGCTGGCGCGGAGCGTAGCCAGGATTAGAAGACGCAACTCGATCTCCAATTCCTGGTCTACATCGAAAGTCAATCTCGCAATGTACTCTACTCAACTGACCCTAGGTGATGCATGGCTCACGAAAAGATCATTCTTCGCGGTGTGGTAGCCAAGCTGAAAGTGGCACCTGGCGAATCGATCACGATGCCGATCCAGACGCTGCTGGAACGTGCGGTTCCGCCGCGAATCAACAGCTGTGGTATTTGCTTGCCGCGCGAAGTCCGATTCGCATATTCGCGCGGCGATCACATGATCCTCGTGTGCGAATACCCCGCGGGTCCGTATACGCTTTCCTGGATTGCCGAGGATTCGCCGGTGCCCTATGGAACGGCTGCACACTACCAGAAGGTGACAATCTCGTTGCCTTACGTCATTGTGTTGGCGGCTTTTCACGGTGATTATCTATCGAACGTGAATGAGTGCTTCTTTCGCATTGAGCCACTGAGGGAGATCGATGAAGAGAACGACCTATATTATCCCGGCCTGCTAAACTGTTCTCGCTTCGTCCCATCCGAAGGACACCCGCTTTCGTGGATCTGCACGCAGCATCTCGATCGGACTCCGATTCATGAGGAGGCAGATTCACGCAAGCGAATCCGAAGGGGGATAGAAGCACTCCGTCGATGCCTGTTCGAGCAGTCTTTCAATTGGTCCTCCGATGTCCATGAGTTTTCCTCATGGTATGCCGAATCACGCACCGTTGACGCACGAATTGCGTCCGTAAACCGCTGGCATGAGGAGACGATTCGCGATCGCTTCATGGGATTGGATGTACCGTGGCTGAAGGTCAACGCCACACTCAAAGAGGTCGTTGATCGGATGTTCCGCAACCAGGCCGGGAGTATTCCGGTTCGAAGTTCACGCGAACTGGCCCGATTGATGATCAATCATACGCAGTAGGCTGGCGCAAGGTCGTTATAGCGCAATTTAACACCGGGAGGGTGAGGCATTCGCCAGATCTTCGTTGGCGAACCTCTCGTTCCGACAACGATCAACAGGATTCCGACGATGACTCGAATTGACGAACGCCTGATTACACCGATCTATGTGAAGCAAAGCGATAACATGCCGCGTCCAAAGGACCCCGTGTACTACCTGCTGACTGCGGACAACCTCTACCTTTGCCGGAACCATACGCAGTACCAGAGCTGTGTACCGGCGCCTCGTTGGCCCACCGAATTGGCTCCGCATGTCACCTCGTTGATTCCGAGTTACCCGCAGATTCCACGAACGCAGTTGGAGCAGATCTGCGGCTTCTTTGGCTATATGACCGATCGCTGGAATGCGGAGGCGATTGCACTTCTCGCTTGGGACGAAACCGTCTGCGAAGTTCGAACAGTGATTCCTCGGCAGGTGGCTGCCGTCAGCCAGGCGACCATGGGGCCCAAATCTCCAGTCGGGGTGAAGTACGAGACGCCAAGAGACTTACCGAAGAACTGGTCTGTGTTCTGCGACATTCACAGTCACTGCGAACTGGCAGCGTATGCCTCACAAACAGACGTCCGCGATGAAGACTGTCTGACCGGTCTGCACATGGTTGTAGGCCGACTGCATGAAGAGCCACCCGATTTTCACGTTGAGGCAGTTGTGGATGGGACTCGATTTCGCCTCGACTGGAACCACGTGTCCGAAGGTTACCTGCATCGGACGATGTTTCCACGCCAGTGGCTAAGACAGGTAGTTGTCATGGACTATCCGGCGTTTTGTGATTTCGAGTTTGATCTACACGACCAAAAACGCGACTCGAAGAATCACGAGTAGACCACTCGTCGAGAAGAATAGCTTTTGAAATGCGATCCACCTGCCCCTCATTGATCAGCTTGGAACTTGGAGGCAACCGGTGATGAACAACACGAATCAGCCAGTCGATCTGTCGGTTTCGACCCAGGAATTGATTCCCGTCCTAGCCGGTGATGGCCTGACGGTGCGATTGATTGGTTTGGGCGGAGTCGGTGGAATTGTTGCTCGCTACGTTTCAATCTTCTTGGCTTCACTTCCCTGCGAGACGCGGCTGGTTCTGATCGACGGTGATACGTTCGAACCGCAGAATGCAAACCGTATGTTGTTCTCGAACTACGGCAATAAGGCCACCGTCGTTCGGACCGACCTTTTGAATCACTTTCGTGATACGCGACTTACACTGATCGCAATCGACCGGGTTGTAACCCGTGAGACGATTCCTTCATTGCTGCCCGGCGGCAAACACGAGATTGTACTCGTCTGTGTCGACAATCATGAAGCGCGAAGGCTGGTGAGCGACTACTGTGGGGGACGAGGAGGGTTTGCGGGCGTCGACGATATTTGCGTGATCTCTGGCGGCAACGACGGAGTGGGCAAAGATTCGGGTGGGGTTCTGCGGCGCGGTAGCTACGGTAATGTGCAGGTCTACATTCGTCGCGACGGATCGGACACATCCCCCTCGTTAACGGCTTTTCACGATGAGATTGCCCAAGCGGTTTCGCAACCGGACGACACTCCGCACTGTACCGAAGTGCTCGATTCCGTACCGCAATTGCTCTTCACGAACTTGATGACCGCGTCAGCGATCTGCAATGCGTTCTGGCTCTATCTTTGCCGAGCGATCCATTACAGCGAAGTTGGATTCGACATTGTGGATGGCCGAATGAGGCCCCTTCGGATTCCAGCTCCCGTCCTGTGACCACGAAGATCCATCGTCACTTGGGTGCCACTGGCTCTGCCAGTGCTTTTCCTCGACTCAAGAGGACACTGGCAAAGCCAGTGGCACACCGATTGCGCCGTGTGCGGAAGCATCCCCTTTGGTTGCGGCCGAAGGTGCGCTCCGGTTTGCATCTCTCGATTGACGCGCGATTGCTGATCGGATACGCTCAAATTCGCACGTACAATCCTTCCTCAACCGTCCCACCGCGTATTCGATCCCTCCACGTGCAGGTGTGTCATGAGTAACCCGCTTGGTTGCTTTGCGAGTTTTAAGATACGCTCGACTGTGTTGCTGTTCATCCTGTGGATTGGCAGTGCTGGAGTCCTAGCCAGAGCGCAGGAGGGAAACGCCGCGCTCGATGAGGCATTCACTCGACTGAGAGTCCTTGAGCCGGGTCAGGACTTGCAACAGTTCCAACCGATTGAGGCGGCGATCGCGCAGTGTCGAGGAAACGAAGATCGGCGCGCGGATCTCGAGGCTCGATTCGTCGCCATTTTGAACCAAGACACGACCGACCTTGCCAAGGATTACGCCTGCCGCCAACTGGCGACGTTTGGGTCGGATGCCGTTGTCTCTGCGCTAGGTGACCTGTTGCCGAATCCGCGATGGTCCCCCATGGCACGCGATGCGTTGGAAGGGATTGGCAGCGAGCAAGCGGTGGCTGTATTGCGAGAGATGTTGCCCCGAACAACCGGTTTGCCGCGGGTAGGAATCGTCACCTCGCTTGGTGATCTGGCTGACGCGGAGGCCGTTCCGGCGATTGCTGCTTTGCTCGACGAGAAAGACCCGGCGCTCTATCAGGCGGGACTCGTTGCCCTGGGACGCATCGGTGACACGAGGGCCGCGCAGGTACTTTTGGAATCCGCTGATCGAACGCCGGAAGAACTACGGCAGACATTGGTCGATGCGATGCTATCCGCGGGCGAGATTCTCTGTCGACGTGGGGATTACTCGGCCGCGGCCGGTCTTTTTACATCACTCGAGTCGGCCGAATCCGAACAGGTTCGAGCCGCGGCGTTTCGCGGCCAGTTGCTCGCCCAACCGGCGACGCGGCTCGAACTGATTTTGGAAGCGTTACGCGGAGACCTGCCCTGGAAGAAAGTTGTCGCCGCCGATTATCTCGGGGAACTCGAGCGGGCGGAGGAGATCTCCGTCATCGCTCGCGCAATGCCGGGTCTTTCGGCCGACGTGCAGGCAGAAGTGCTGCATCGCCTGCGGTCGCGTTCCGATTCCTCTCTTCGCAACGCAGCGTTGCAGTCCCTGCAACAACCGGATGTCGATGTGCAGCTTGCTGCCTTGGATGCGCTGATTACTTCAGCGGTCGCTGACGATGTGCCCACGTTATTCCAAATGGCGGCGACGGCCGAGGAGGAATCGATCCGCCAGGCTGCGTGTGAAACTTTGCGTCGTATGACGGCTCAAGGGACCAACCAGGCACTGCAGCGATTGCTCGAAGACACTTCACAGCACGGACCATTACTCGTTCGATGCGCACTGTCGCGGCGATCGCCAGAGCTGATTCCGGCGTTTCTCCAGGCGGCGGAGGCCGGCGATGCGGCGACGCGTCAAGAAGCGTTTCAGGCGTTGGAAGTAATGGCCACCGAGCGAGAAGTCCCTGCTCTCGTTGCCTTGTTGATTGACACCCAAGCGGGTGCAGAACGGGAGGCAGCGGACCGAGCGGTCTGGAGAGCATGCATGAGGATTTCGGATCCTTCGGCCCGCGCAACACCGTTGCTTCAGGCGATGGAAGATTCGAATCCCGAAGTGCAATGTGCTTTGCTGCCGACGCTGGCGCGAATCGGCGGCGAGGCATCGCTGGCTGCCGTCCATCGTGCCATGGAGAGTACTGATCCGGCGGTGCGCGACGCGGGCTATCGTGCGTTGGCGAACTGGCCGGACGCGACCGTCGCCGATGAGCTGTATCAGATTGCGAAATCGAGCGATGAACCGTACCGGATTTGGGCGCTGCGTGCGTTTGCACGAGTCATCTCGTTGCCCAGTGATCGTCCACCTGAACAGACCTACATGAAGCTCACGGATGCCTTGGATCTGGCAACGCGAAACGAGGACAAACAGTTGATCATCTCGCGATTGGCTGCCGTGCGCGTTCCAGAAGGTTTGGCGTTGTTGATGTCGTTCTTGGATCAGCCGGAGTTGCGTGAAGCAGCCGTGCCGGCCATCTTCACTTTGGCGAAGGGACTGAGTCAGTCGCATCCGGATCAATCGCGTGCGGCACTGCAGCGGATTCAGCCATTGACCGAGGATCCGGCGACACTCCAGCAGATTCCAAAAGTGCTTCGCGATATTGAATCGCGTCAAGAAAATCCTCGCCCCTCCGATGGAGACGCTGGATAAGGGGATCTTGAAACGCATCTTCGTCGGTGAAATGTATCCGAGCAGTGTTCGACTACCGTCTGAGGTCATTACTCATGAAGCGTTTGAGTTCCCATCGCTATTCACGCCGTAGAATGTTGCGGCAGTGCGTGTCACTCGCTGGTGCCGCAGCCGCACCCTTGGTGATTCCCGCAAGTGTGCTCGGAAGGAACAACACAACGGCGCCGAGTAATCGCATTACCCTCGGTTTCGTTGGAGTTGGAATGATGGGTGCGGGACATTTCCGCATCTTCAGCGACTATGACGACGTGCAGATTCTGGCACTGAGCGATGTGGATTCGTGGCGTCGCGATACGAATACGCAGTTGCTAGAGCGAGCGTATTCAAATCGTGCAAACGACGGTACGTATCGTGGCTTTCAGGCTTACCGTGACTTTCGCGAGCTGCTCGGCCGCGACGACATCGATGCGGTCGTTGTTGCCACGGGAGAGCGGTGGCATCCGGCGATCACTGTGCTTGCGGCACAAGCGGGCAAGGATATCTACTGCGAAAAACCGATTTCGCTGACGATTCGCCAGGCGCGTACGATGGCCGATACGGTCCGGCGGCATCACCGTGTGTTCCAGACCGGACTGCAACAACGGAACTCGCCAGAATATCGCAAAGCAATGGAACTCGTGCATGCCGGCCGGATTGGTGACGTGAAGTTGGCTTACGTTTCCGAGTCGGGCGTCAGTCCCTTCCAAAATTTTCCGGCCGAGCCGTTACCGAAAGGCTTGGATTGGGAGATGTGGCTCGGCCCTTGCCCCTGGTACCCGTACAATTACCGGTATCACCATACGGGGGCTCCACAGCATGTGGTTCCGTGGAGCTGCAACCGCGCGTTCGGCGCCGGCGGGATGACGTCGGGTAACGTTCATAACCTGGATTCCGCACACGAGGGTCTGCGAAAAGACGGAGCGGGTCCGGTGCAGTTGACTCCGGCAGGAGTCGACGGCGAACCATCGCTGACGTTCACTTATGCCGATGGGACGCGTATCGTATTCGCCACACACTTGCATCCCGGAAAACATGAGATTCCCGAAGGTTGGAATCCGGCGACGCCGATTGTGAACTTCGGAGTTCTTTTCGTCGGTGATGAGGGTTGGATCCACGTCGAACGGTTTGGGGTGTTGAACTGCTATCCCGAGTATTTGCTCGACTCAACGGTCCCGAAAACGCATTCTGTACGAGAAAACCACCGGGATTGGCTCGAGTGTATCCGCAGTCGCCGGCGTCCGCGCGCGGATGTGGAAATCGGGGCCTGTTCGACGATTCTCTCGCACTTGGGTTGTATTGCCCTCTGGACCGGACGCAAACTGACTTGGGATCCCGTGCAAGAGGAATTCCCGTCCGATGCGGAGGCGAATTCGCTGTTGTCGCGCGCCGCGCGCGAACCGTGGAATGTGTGAAACGGCGGCGGGGTTGTGTCGTGGTGCAAGCCGGGTTCAGCTGAGAATCTCGCGAACTACACGCGCAGGCTCCACGCCCGTCAATCGCTGATCGAGACCCTGAAAGGGAAACGTCAGCTTCTCGTGATCGATTCCCAACTGGTGCAAGATGGTCGCATGCAAGTCGCGAACCGCGACTGGATCTTGCTGAATGTTGTAACTGAAATCATCCGTCTCGCCGTAAGTCATTCCGCCCCGGATGCCTCCACCGGCCAACCACGCAGAAAAACACCGCGGATGGTGGTCTCGTCCATAGTCGTTATGCTCCAGCGTGCCTTGACAGTAGACCGTCCGACCAAACTCGCCGGCGAACACGATGATCGTATCCTCGAGTAATCCGCGCTGTTTCAGGTCGCGAATCAGGCCTGCCGAGGGTTGATCGACGTCGAAGCACTGCCCCGGCAACTGCTTGGGTAGGATCGTATGGTGATCCCAGCCGCGGTGGAAGATCTGGATGAACCGGACACCGCGTTCGACCATGCGTCGAGCGAGCAGGCAGTTGCGCGCAAAGGAACCGTTCTTTTGGACCTCCGGTCCATAGAGATCCAGCACCGCCTCCGGTTCGCCAGAAACGTCTGTCAGTTCGGGAACCGAAGCCTGCATTCGGAAGGCAAGCTCCTGTTGCGCAATTGTTGTTTCGATTTCCGGATCACCGATCTCGGCAGAATGCATTCGGTTTACATCACCCAGCGTGTCCAGCATCCGACGACGGACCTCGCGATCCACACCGCGCGGGTTGGAGAGGAATAAGACCGGATCTCCGGAAGTCTGAAAGGCCACGCCCTGATGTTTCGTTGGTAGAAAGCCGCTTCCCCACAACCGGCTGTATAGAGCCTGTACGTTGCGCGTGCCTCCGGTCCAGTAGGCGGATGTGAGGACGATGAAATCAGGCAGGTCCCGATTCATCGAACCGAGTCCATAGCTCAGCCATGCTCCCATACTCGCTTTGCCGGGAATCTCGGATCCGGTACAGATAAAGGTCTTTGCTGGATCGTGGTTAATTGCATTCGTATGCATCGAATTGATGATGCACAAGTCATCGACGACTCCGGACAGATGCGGCAGCAGTTCCGACATCCAGATTCCGTTCTGCCCCGTGCGGTGAAACTGAAACATCGAGGGCGCCACGAGTTGAGTCTGGCCGCGTGTCATCGCGGTCACGCGTTGTCCCATGCTGATACTTTCAGGCAACTGGGCTCGGAAGAGTTTCTCTAGATTGGGTTTATAGTCAAACAGATCAATCTGACTCGGTGCACCCGCCATGAAAAGAAAAATAACATGTTTGGCACGAGGTGGATAATCGGTGGCTACCTGCGCGAGCAGGTTCTGTGGCAGGAGGGAGGCAAGTGCCGTGACACCGAGGCCCATGCCCGATGTCTTCAGGAATTGCCGTCGCGCTTGCAGCCGATTGTGAGCTTCCAGGATCTTATCCATCGGATCGATTACTCGCGAGTTTTCGTGATGTCGAGGTTGTAGATTGAACTGGTCAGCATCGTCCAGGCAGCCAGCTCTGGCGCTTCCACGCCCTCCGGCAAATCCAGACCATCACACATCTGCTCAGCCAGGCTCGGATTGTCGCGATACATCGTGTCCAAATCCGCAACCATCTTGAGCAGCGTATCGGTCACGCGCGTGTCGGGTAACCGAGATGTAATGGTTTCGTACAGAGCAGCCACGTAATCCTCGGCGGCGAGCGTTCGATCCGCGATGGTCTGGCAGGCCAAATGCCGCGCGGCGCCGAGAAACTCAGGCTCGTTCATCAACAATAACGCCTGCAGCGGTGTGTTCGTTCGTTCACGGCGCGCGATACATGCTTCACGTGACGGTGCGTCCAGAATTGTCATTTGGGGAGGCGGCATGCCTCGCTTCCAAAATGTGTAGACGCTGCGGCGGAAGATTTTGTCGCCCGTATCCGGTTCGTAAATTCGTGGATACGAACTGGGCATGCTGACTGCCTTCCATAATCCTTCTGGCTGGGGCGGCTTGACGCTCTTTCCATACATTTCGCAATTCAGCAGACCACTTGTCGACAGGATCTGATCGCGGATCATTTCAGAATCCATGCGAAAACGAGAGCCGCGGGCCAACAATCGATTTCTCGGATCGTTCTGGTATTGTTCCGCCGGTGCCCAGGAAGTCTGCTGATATGTCTCCGACATGACAATCTGCTTGATGATTGCTTTGATATCCCATCCGGATTCAACGAAATTGACGGCCAGATAGTCAAGCAATTCCGGGTGACTGGGCCATTCTCCTTGCGCGCCGAAATCTTCTGACGTTTTGACGATCCCAACGCCAAACAGCTGTTGCCAGAATCGGTTTACCGCAACGCGCGCGGTCAGTGGATGGCCTGGTGTGACAAACCACTCCGCCAGGTCCATGCGCGTCTTGGCTCGATCGGTTACCTGGATCGGAGGCAAGAAAGCAGGCGTTGCTCGTTCAACCGGTTGCCCCGGCTTGTCGTAGGCTCCCCGAATCAGAACGTGTGCGGGGCGCAGTTCCTCACGTTCCTTCATCACCATCGCAACAGGGATTGTCGACTCCAATTTCTGTTTGTCTGCCCGCGCTTCCTCCAACAATTGTTGGTGCTGTGTCAGAGCCGACTGCAGCGATTCCTTCTCGGAGACTTCTTCCAGTTCGTTGATCTCCTGCGTGAGTTGGGCGGTTTTCGCTTCCGCCTCTGCGATCCGGCGATTGAGGTCCGCGAGTTGTGCGTCCTGCTCACCGGTCGAGAGGTAAACGTAGGGTGGCTGTAAGCCTCGCTCGAAATCGGAACCCGAGCGCCCACCCGTTTCGGGATCCGCGTCGAGATTATTGAAGAAGGCGAATAGTTGATAGAAGTCTTTTGTTGTGATGGGGTCGTATTTGTGATCGTGGCAAACCGCACATTGGACTGTCAATCCGAGGAAGGCTGTTCCGACGGCCGTAACTCGGTCGACAACGTTTCGCGTGAAGCTCTCTTCCGGTAACGCGGTGCCTCGATCGATGATGAGGTGAAGTCGATTGAAACCGGAAGCAATCAGCTGGTCTCGCGTTGGATTGGAATACAGATCTCCGGCAAGCTGGTACGTGACGAAGTCGTCATAGGGAAGATTCTGATTGAATGCTCGAATCACCCAATCCCGATAAGGCGTCATCTCACGGTAATGATCATGGTGGATGCCGTTTGTATCCGCGAATCGCACCAGGTCGAGCCAATACTTTGCCATGTGCTCGCCGTACTGAGGTTTAGCCAGTAATCGATCGACGAGGTTTTCGTAGGCACTGGGGGAGGAGTCATCAAGAAAGTCGCGAATTTCCTCTCGCGTAGGTGGCAGTCCCGTCAGGTCGAACGTTAGGCGACGGATCAGCATGCGTCGTTCGGCGCGGGTACTCGGTGACAGTCCCTCCGATTCAAGTCGATGAAGAACCAACCGATCGATAGGCTGACGACTCCACTGGCGATGCTCCACTTCTGGGATGGTGGGATTTTGTGGTGGAATGAAGGCCCAGAAATCCGTGTACGCTGCACCTGCCTCGATCCACTGCCGAATGATCTGCTTCTCCTTATCCGTCAGCGGCTTCTTGTTCGAATCAGGGGGCGGCATTCGGTCGTCGTATTCGGAGTTGATCCGAGCCCAGACCTGGCTCTCTTCCAACGAACCCGGTGCGATGGCCGGGGTGTCGCCCAAGTTGCGATAGGCACCCTCCGGACCGTGGGCTTGGTCAAGACGCAGCTCCGCCTCGCGATTCTCCTCGTCCGGACCGTGACAATGAAAACAGCGATCGGCGAGGATCGGCCGTATATCACGATCAAAACGAACAGAATTCTGGGCCAGCGCCATCGTAGGGGCCGCGAGAACGATCATGGCAAGAATCGTTGATCTCATCGTCGAATCAACCCTTCATTCACTATTTACTGCGGCGCGGTCAACAAAACGTCCACACGTACCTTTCTTCCTCTTAACTCATTCGTATTAACTCATTCGTATGCTGTACGCAGTTCTCCCGACCCCGCACTCTTCGGCCGTTCCTTCAACGGCGACTGTACTGGGTGCCACTGGCTTTGCCAGTGCTTTTCGCCGACTCACGAGGACACTGGCAGAGCCAGTGGCACACCCATTGCAAGCCAGTGCACACCCATTGCGCCGAGTGCGGTAGCACCCCC
>CAZFWV010000017.1:0-2184 GCA_964522605.1 uncultured Pirellulaceae bacterium | reverse complement strand
GCACACCCATTGCAAGCCAGTGCACACCCATTGCGCCGAGTGCGGTAGCACCCCCCCTAGGGTTGCGCCGAAGGCCGCTCTGCGTTTCTCTTTCGTGGGAAGAGTTTTCAACGCAGAGATTGCAGAGGCGCAGAGGTGGATGCTTTCGGAGTTGCGGGATCGAGTGCAAAATCTTGATGGGTCCGTGAAGCAGGCCTCGCAGCCAGGCTCTGCCCCATATCATAACCCATCGTGCGAGATTGCCAAATCCGTTGCTGGCCGGTGGCGCGGGCGAGAGTTACTTCGGGCTCGTCGGGCTGTTGACAAAGACCATCAGATCCTGCACGGGAACAAAGTGATGATAGATGAACGCCTGCATCATATCCTCTGCTGGAATCGCGCGCCGAATGATCTCCTGACCTTGGCATAGTGCGCGCCCTTCGACACGGAGTCGGACCGGTTGATCGGGGGCCGTCGAGGGAGCAGCAAGCGTCAATTCGACCGTATCCTGATCGGGGGGCAGTGGACCACCGCGGAGTTCGAAGCCGGCGGGTGCATCCTGGAGCGTCAGTGTGATGGCTTCAGAGAAACCGTCGCGACGCGACACGCCAATCGAAAGCGGGATCGTCTTCCCGGCCGGAATGTTGAGCGTCGGGGGTGAAATCGTCAAGCGAAAATCGGGCTGAGGCGGTCCAACTCGAAGTCGATAGCCATAATCGATTCCGCCCTTGTTTTGCGTGTCTCCGACACGAACGTAGTAGATTCCTGATTCCGGCAAGCGAAGGCGCACATAGGAATCCGCATGATGGGTCGTCAGGCCCGCCGAGGGATCTTCGTGGTCATCATTCCCGGCAAGCTGTCGGCCATGGACGTCTGTGATTTCTACTGCGGAATCAAGAGGAGAGTTGAGGCGCCGCGCCAGAACCTGAACAACAAGTTCGTCGTCCGCCTTGCCCTCAAAGCCGAACACATCCCAATCACCGACTCGGTTCATTTGACCATTGACAATCGTGGGCAGAGCAATCGGCTGGGCATCAGGCCGCGAATCATTGGGTTCTTTTTCCATGCACTCGGGCAGCGTGTCGACGGCAAACAGCACATCGTTCGATATGCCGCCTTTACCCCGTACATTGACCGCATGAATTCCCGGAATTCGATCGCGCGCTGGCAATCGACCGGTCAGGCTGGGCAGATTCCACCCGTGGGCTTCCACAATCACATCTTCACCGCGCCGCGTTCCGAGCGGGAAGATGCTCGTCACATAGGGTGTGGCTCCCAACGAGATGCGGTAGATGAAATCTTCCCGTCCGCGAAAAATTGCGTCGTGAATCTCGAGAACGTAGAACCCGTCTCGCGGGATTTTGCAGAGGAGCACCGGATCGGGATGGAAATAGTGATCGTCCGAATAGGCCACTTCACGCCCCTCACTGTCTCGAAGACTGAGGGTGGCCTGGAACCAGCCGGGAACGGCATCGGCAAGATAGGGGATCAACCGTCGCGCGCTGACCGCCGCAACCAACCGTTGATTCCTTCGCGCCCGGAAACGAAAGCGATCAATATCGCCAGGTAAAATCTGTCCATTCAGAATGACGGGCAGATCTTCTTCAATCTCGGTCACATCCAGTTGGGCAGCGACCGCGTTTTCGTTGCATTCCGGCAAGACGTGAATGTAGAAGCGAAGCGGATTTGTCAAGCCGATCGATGTTTGCAGACGCAAGTCATATTGTCCTGGCTTTGCCTCCGAGTCGATGGTTAGCTCAATTCGAACCATCTCTTCGATCTGAGGATTTGGTTGCCGCTTCGGGTCTGCTCGTTTCTGGTAGTAGTCATCAAGAGCGTTCAGTTGTTCCTCGCTGACCCCGAGTTCGTTGGCGAAGGCGACGAGTGCACTCGACTCGTCGGTTACCGTTTCCTTCTCTTTCGCTTGCCGAAGCCGTTCTCGGGCCTGCTGTACTTTTGGCTGCAGTTGATTGATCTCTTGTTGCGTAAGCGGCTTCGTATGCTTGACGACCTTGGCCTGAATGCCGTCCCCGGACAACCACACGGCCGATACTCCATCCAAATACTGTCCTCCGACAGTCGCCTGGATTGTGTCGCCCTGCCGTGCACCTGCCGGGTAGATATAGCCAATGTGCGGATCCGACTGCGCAGCCCGGGCGGGCGCGGCGAGTATGAAGAAACACACCACGACAAACAGGACAGCGG
>CAZFWV010000016.1:31793-46387 GCA_964522605.1 uncultured Pirellulaceae bacterium | reverse complement strand
GAATCGATGCGGTGAAATGCCGAAACGGGCGTCAGTGAATCGCAGAGCAACCGGCGGTAGACGGGTACCCATTCGTATTGTCGTGCGAGACGTGCGAAGGTCTCATATTCTGGTGCGTGAATCATCGCGTCAGCTTACCAATCGATCCGCCGACTCACAATTGCTGTCAACCCACCGCTCGATCCCGCGCAACCGTCCCCGCGCCGTCAAGCGACCACGGAATCGAAACGCTCCGTGGAGTTCCTCGGCTTTCCCTTTTCCGCCCGCCGTTTCCCGACGCGTCGAACCATCACCGGGACAATCACGGGGCGAAGCGCTTCAACCTTGACAGGTTGGGGGCCGCTGATAGAATCCGAGTGATGCTGTAAGTCTTGACAGAGTATGATCTTGCACCAAACCCATGAAATGCAAGTTTTGCGAGAAACCGGCCACCTTTCACATCACCGACCTGACCGGGTCCGAGTTGCAGGAGTTGCATCTGTGCGAGGACCACGCGCGCCAATACCTGGCGCCCGCCCAGGGTGACCCCAATTCAACAGGCAGCTCGGCCGGCGGAGGCGTCTTCGCTCAGCATGACTTGAGTCAGACGGCAGACGAATTGGATCGATTGGATCAGCAGTCTTGCCCGGTCTGCGGAATTACGTTTTTCGAGTTTCGCAACGAGGGCCGATTGGGATGCCCCCACGATTACGTTCGCTTTGATGCGGAGCTGGAACCGCTCATTTTGAATATTCACGGAAACACGAAACACATCGGCAAACGTCCGCGGCGTGCCGCAGGGGATTCGGACTGGCAAACCGATTTGATTCGGCTGCGACGGGAATTGAAAGAAGCCGTCGAACAGGAAGACTATGAGCGAGCGTCGGAGTTGCGTGACGAGATTCGCGGCATCGAGCAGATGGCCGAACGAGGCGGCAGGCCTTAGAACGTGTTTGGAAATACGAAAGACCAGGCTCCCGAGTGTGCCACTGGCTCTGCCAGTGCCGTTGCTACATCGAAAAGAGACACGGGCATAGTCAATGCCACCCCATTTTCCCAACAGCTTCTTAGGCCGGGCTTCCGGAAGGATCGCCGACCGGTTGCCGATTCGTCTGAAGAAGGGAAAAAACGCATTAATCGCGCGGGTCCTGAGTTAGATTGAAGACGGTTGCTTGACCTGTCGCGAGATTGGATCGGTTCTATGGATGTGGATCGCACGATACTTCGACTGACCGCACAGTGCGGGGAGTGGCTGCGCGGGTCGGGTCCGGAGTCGGACATTGTGATCAGCAGCCGGATCCGCCTCGCCCGAAATCTGGCGGATTTCCCCTTTATCCGCCGCTGTACGGACCATGATCGCACCGCTATCGAACGTACAGTCCAGGAGAAATTCCTGCGTAGCGAGAAGCTGGCGGGCCTGATCTTTCTGGACGTCGCTCATATGGAATCGGTCGACCGCCAATTCCTGGTCGAGCGGCAATTGATCAGTCGCGAGCTGGCGGAGAGCAGTGGTGCGCGGGCCGTCGCCATCGACGCCCGGGAACAATACAGCTTGATGGTGAATGAAGAAGACCATCTTCGGATCCAGGTGATGAAGAGTGGCCTGGATCTGGTGAACGCCTGGGAGCAGATCAACGAAATCGACGACCTGATTGAAGGCTACGTCAGTTATGCGTTTCACGATCGTTTAGGCTATTTGACCGCCTGTCCGACCAATGTGGGCACGGGAATGCGCGTCAGTGTGATGCTACACCTGCCAGCACTGGTCATCACGCGTCAAATCGACAAAGTGTTTCGCAGCCTGCAGAAGATCAGCCTCGCGGTCCGCGGTCTGTATGGCGAGGGTTCGCAGGCCATGGGCGACTTCTACCAAATCAGCAATCAGATCACGCTCGGGCGCACCGAACTTGAATTAATCAAGCAGGTCGGCGATATCGTACCCGTGCTGATCGACTACGAACGGCGAGCCCGCGACTACTTGGTGCGGGAAAGTCAGAAGGACCTGCACGACCAGGTCAGTCGGGCCTACGGCATTCTCTGCAACGCGCAGACGATCAGCAGCGAAGAGACAATGCATTATCTGTCGCGGGTCCGGATGGGAGTCAACTTGGGGCTCATTCGCGACGTCGAAATCCCCACGATCAACCAGCTTTTCATCCACACGCAGCCGGCCCATCTGCAGAAGGTTCGGGGAATCGAGCTTGGCACGGCGGATCGCAATATCGAACGTGCGTTGTACCTGCAGCGACATCTGCGGAAGAAGGCTGCGGAAGGTTCCGAAAACAATTGAGGAGGGTGGGCGAACGACTCCTCAACGTCGGTGCCCTACCTCGGGGGGCACGCCCCCGGTGGCAAGCTTTTCACGCAGCAGGGGAATCACCGGTCGTGGAACGAAACGGCCGAGCATCTGGTCATCGGCCAGCGGGGCGATCTGCTTGATCAGCGTGCTGGAAACATGGACCAAGCTTTGATCCGCCATCAAGAAGACGGTCTCGACGTCAGGATCGAGTTCTCGATTCGCCAGCAACATCGTAAACTCCGCAGCGATATCGGTCAGCGGGCGAATGCCGCGAATCATGACGCGTGCGCGGCAATCGTGAACAAACGATACGGCCAGGCCACTAAATGTGCGAATCTCCAAATTGGGAATCTCCTCGGTCACGGCACGAATCAATTCAACGCGCTCTTCGGCGGTGAAAAGGGCCTGCTTCTCGACATTGACCCCCACCCCAACGATTAATCGATCAAAAAGACGGCTGCCTCGCTGAATGACATTCAGGTGTCCCAGCGTGATCGGGTCAAACGACCCCGTGTAGACGGCAACGCGTCCGGGTGTTGAACTCATGGACCCCAGCCTTTCGTGCAACGGCAAGAATGATTCGATCGTCGACCCAGGAAGCGCAAGCGGGTCAATGGGGCGGCACGTGCCGATGACCGGTCACGGCGCGCACCGGACGGCAGCTCGACTCACCTGCCTGCCCGCCGCAGAACTTCCACCAAGCGTTCAATGTCTGTTTCGTCATTGTAGGCGTGTGGGCTGATTCGGAGGCCCCCGCCGCGACAACTGAGCACAATTCCCGCCTCCTGACAGATCCGTCGTAATTCCTCCGGTGTGCGGTGGGGCCAGCGGAAGGTCACAATCCCACCGCGGTGCCGATCCTCCACCGCGGATTGGATTTCCGCTCCGGATTCCGTGAGCCTTGTGATGGCGAATTGGGTGAGTTGAAGAACACGCTGGGCCAGAGGCGACGTGGACGCCGAAAGGCCGAACTGCGCCAACAAATCCAAGCTCGCCCCCAAGCCGGCGAAACCGACCATGTTCTGGCTGCCCCCTTCGTACCGCGCCGCTTCGGGTCGGAGTTGCAGGTCGATGCGGCCGAAATCGAACGGCTGACGAACGCTGTGCCAGCCAACCCCGACAGGTCGTAGCCGATCCAAATGTTCGCGTCGCAGGAAGAACAGGCCGGCCGCTTCCGGACCCAACATCCATTTGTGACCATCGGCGGCCAGGAAATCGACGCCGGTCTGTGTGACGTCGAGCGGAAAAACGCCGAGGCCTTGAATGGCATCCAACAGCAGCAGCGCCCCCCGATCATGGACCATTTGTGCCAGTTCCTTGACATCGACGCGCCAACCGCTGACGTAGCCAACCCAGCTGATCGCGACAATTCGCGTTCGCCCGTCGCATGCGTCCGCCACCCGGTTCAGGTCCACCTGACCACCCGGCGCCGGGACGCGACGCGTCTCAACGCCGCGATCCCCCAAGTTCATCCAGGGATACAGATTCGACGGGAACTCGTTTTCGAGCGTCACGACATTGTCGCCCGCCTGCCACGGATAGCCTTCGGCGACCACCGAGATCCCGTGAGTCGTGCTCGGCAGAAGCGCGATCTCGTCGACCGCCGCATGCAGCAGTTGCGCGGCACGCTGACGAACCTCACCGATGCGCTGATACCAATGGGGCCAGACGGTATCTCCCTGTTCCGCTGCTTCCGCACTCCACTGGGCGATTGCCGCGGCCGAAGGCGCCGGCAACGGAGCGACCGCCGAGTGATCCAGGTAGATCCATCGTCGGACGATCGGCATTTGTCGGCGAAATTCGCCCCAGTCGATGTTCAGCATTTTGGACACTCCACCCCGTTTGCGTCCGATCAGCGGCCGACAGGCCGCCAGAATCTGTCTCTGCCGGACGCTCATGAGACCATTTCCTGCCTGCCCGCCACAAGCACCCTGGATCGTCCGCATAAGTGACAAACTTGATACGAAGCGGCGGGCCGCCGGTTGAAACGGCTGGAACAAAACGGACCGCATGTGGTATTCTGCGTCTCCCGTTTCAAGATAACGGGAAGATGACTTTGCATTTTGCTGAACCTATACTGGCATAATCGGTTGCGCGGAGAAACCCGGCGTGGCGGGACTAGCATCGGTAAGGACTCAGAGTATGGGCAAGGGGATGACGATGGCGGGCATGGTAGTTGCCGTGCTAATCTTCGCCCTCTTTGCGCTCGATCTGATCGTCGGATTCCCCTTCAAGCGCGCCAGCGTTCCGATGGATGTGCTGCTCGCCTTGTCCGCCATTGGACTTGGCTTTCTCAGTTGGTCGACGCTCCGCGATTTCGACTGATTCTGCGGGCCCCACATTCGGGTTCTTCCTGCGGGCCGCTTGTCGATCTCCTGCCTCGTGGTAAAGATTGACTGACGTAGGCAGGAGGTTTTCGAGAATGCGTGTCCCCCAATCCCAGGCAGCCCAGGCAGCTTCTGTTCCCTCGAGAACAGGGCGTCCCGTCCGCCGACGAGAATTCTTGCACTGGATGGCCACTGCGGCGGGAAGCGCGCTGATCTCGATTCCGTCCGCGCGGGGTGCCCGCGCCGCCCGACTCGACCCGGCGATTGATCGGTCGATTGATCGAGGTCTTGAGTGGGTCGCGCGAACGCAGTCCAAGTTGGGACACTGGACAGCACAAACCTATCCCACCGCCATGACCGCCCTGGCGGGTACCGCCCTGCTCTGTTCCGGATCGACGACGACGCAAGGCCCGTACGCTCCGAACATCCGGCGGGCCGTCGACTATCTGATGACGAAGTCACGAAACAACGGACTGATTGGCGATCCGCAGCGGGACAATCGATATACCTACGGCCACGGGTTTTCGATGCTGTTCCTCTCGCAGATCCTCGGCGAAGAAGAAGATGTCGATCGGCGTGAAGAGTTGATCGAGGTCCTATCCAAGGCAGTCGAGTTCAGCGGCCGGGCGCAGACGGAATCGGGCGGTTGGGGCTATGTGAGTGCGGCCGATGGCAACAACTTCGACGAGGGATCCACAACGATCACACAGGTTCAAGGCTTGCGCGGCTGTCGAAACGCAGGCATCCCCGTATCGAAGGATGTGATCGAACGCGCGAAGAACTATATTTACGGCTGCAAAAACCCGGATGGAGGAATCTCCTACAGCTCGCGCAACCGCGGTTCCTCGCGCCCCGCGATCACCGCCGCAGCTCTCGCTGCGCTATACAACGCGGGAGATTACGACAGCCAACACGTGCCGGACATGCTCCGTTACTGCAAGAAGAATCTCTATCGGTTGACCGGCGACACCCAACATTTCGGTCACTGGCACTACACCTACCTGTATTACTCGCAGGTGGTTTACCGCGAAGGGGGCGACGAATGGAATACCTTTCGGGACCCCTTGTACAACCGGATTTTGGCAGAACAGGGGAACGACGGTTCCTGGTCGGGAAACATCGGCCCAATCTACATCACGGCGATCAATCTGACGATTCTGCAGTTGGAGCGAGGCTTCTTGCCGATCTATCAGCGCTGACTTGCGTCGGCCAGAATCGCCGCAACGACACCTTCCATCGTCGCGGATTCGGCTTCGACCTGGGGCTCGAATCCCCGCCCACGAAGCGTCGCCGAAGTCACCGGACTGATGCTGACCAGTCGGGTCGTTCGCAGGTGCTCCCCGAGACGTTCTGCCAGCCAATTGGCGATGGCGGAACTGGTCACCGTCACCCAGTCGATCTGACCCGCTTGGAGTAGTTCGAGAACGTCCTCCTGCGGATGCTCCACATCGCAACTCCGGTAAACAACAACCTGGTCAACCGTCGCGCCCGCCTCGCGTAGCTGCTCGGCCAACAGTTCGCGCCCACGACTGGCACGAACCAACAGGAAACGCTGCTTTGCTGCGCGCGGCAGCAACTGTTCCAGCAGACCTTCCGCGCGAAAGTCACGCTCCGGCAGAACATCGGCCCGAAGGTGGTACCGTGCAAGGGCGTCCGCCGTTCCTGGACCAATCGCGGCGAGCGTTAAGGGACTGAGCCGCCGAAGATCATACCCCAGGTGAAGCAATCGTCCGATCAGCTTGTTGACTCCATTGACGCTCGAAAAAACCAGCACGTCATACTCCGATAGCCGATGCAGGACTTGGTCCACGGCGGCCCAATCATCCGGGTCGGAGATCTCGATCGCGGGTTGAATTCGCACGTCGGCTCCCAGATCACTTAACGGCCTTTCCAACTCTTTCGCCTGATGCCGAGGTCGCGTTACCAACACGCGACGACCGAACAAGGGTCGCCGGAAGAACCAGTCGGTCGCGGATTCATCCTGCACAACCGACCCGACGATCACGACGGCCGGCGAGGGCGGTTCGGACGCTTCGGCAAGCCGATCCGCCAATTCGTCCAGTCGGCAGCGCAGAACCTGCTGATCGGGCCAGCTGCAGCGATGCACCAACGCCACGGTCGTTGCCGCCGGCAGTCCGGCCGCAATCAGTTGCTGAGTCCAACGCGGTGCGCTGCCCACCCCCATGTAGATCACGAGCGTTCCCGGAAAACGGGCCAGGGCCCGAAAATCCATCCGGGGTCCGGGCTTCTCGGGGTTCTCCTGACCGGTCAACAACGCGACGGCAGACGCATGATCCCGATGGGTCAGTGAAATTCCGGCATAAGCCCCCGCCGCCAGCGCGGCCGTGATTCCCGGAACGACTTCGAAAGGAATCCCCCGCTCGGCGAGCATCTGCAGTTCTTCCGCCGCGCGACCAAAAATCAGCGGATCCCCACTTTTCAAACGGACGACGGTCCGACCCGCCTCAGCATCGGCAATCAGACGTGCGTGAATCGCCTCGGGCGACCAATGCGCCGCGCGCCCCCGCTTTCCCAAGCAGATCGTTTCGGCCTGCGGCGAGACGTGGTCCAACACCGCCGCGTTCACCAGGTAGTCGTACAGCACCACGTCGGCACGTTGCAGACACTCCACCCCACGCACCGTAATCAATCCCGGATCTCCGGGTCCGGCACCCACGAGATAGACAGTACCCAAGCGCATCGAGTGACCTTCGCAGCGGTCATCCCATCGCCCGAGTTGCTGCCGGCGAGCGCTGACGAGCATTCGGCGGTCTTGGAATTGACTTCCCGCTGGTGATAAAATGGTGGTTGGAACCGAGAGGACTCTGAACTCCCTTTTTCGGGGATTACCTCACTGGGTCGATTATGGCCGCTGACCATTCCCTCAATCAACCCGATCCACCCGCACCCGCACCGGGTGCCAAGGCAATCTCTCCCGCCGCGCGCAAGCGTCTGCAGCGTTGTTTCGAACGAGGCCAGCAACTGGCTCAGCAGGAAAAGCCAGACTTTGACTACGCCCACGCGATGTTCAGCGGGTGCGTGCTGAACGATCCGGGCAACCTGGAGTACACCGAGGCGATGCTGAGCAATCTGCAGCGGAAGTACAACAACAATAAGCGGGGCGCTCGGCTCAAGGGTTTTGGCGGCCGGAGTGCCTTCAAGAAGGCAGCGGCCAGTGAAGACTGGGACGAAGTCTTCCGCTTGGGAATTGAACTCTTACAGACCAATCCGTGGGACGTTCAAACGTTGCGTGCGCTCGCGCTGGCCTGCAAAGCCAACCACTACAACGAAGTCGAACTCCGCTATCTGAAAAACGCACTCGATGTGAATCCGAAGGATATCGAGGTCAATCGGCACTGTGCGGAATCGCTGACTCGGATGGGACAGTTCGATCAAGCCATCGCCTGCTGGCATCGGATCGAGGAACTGGACCGGGGAGACAAGGAGGCACGGAAACGGATCTCCGAACTTACCCTGGCCAAGACCGGAATGGGCCTTCCCGGAGCAGAGACCTCGGGCGACAAGGCCGCGCGAGGACTTCCCCCTAGCGTCGCGTCCGTCGCCGCGAAGACCAGTCCATCGGACGAAGGCCAGACGAAGCCGGCCAAAGCCGTCGAGGAGGAAATGACAATCGGTCAGCTGGAAACTGCCCTCCAAGAAGACCCAACCGATGTGGATCGCTACGTTGAACTCGCGGAACGATACACGACCGAGCATCACTATCGCGAAGCGTACCAGACGCTCAAACGCGGACTGGAAGCCGCCGGGGGCACCGATCTGCGGCTTCAGGATCTGCTGGAAGATGCGCAAATCCGCATGGTCCGCGCCCAACTGGCGATTGCCGAGAAGCGAGCCGCCAACGAACCGACTGCCGAAGCAACCGATCTGGTCCGTCGATTCCGCGCCGAAGTGAATCGTCAGGAATTGGCGATCTTCGCCGCCCGGAGCGAGCGCTACCCAGAGGACCTCGCAGTGCGATTTGAACTGGGTGTCCGACTGCGCCGCGAGGCAAAGTACCGTGAGGCAATCGGGGCGTTCGAGGCGGCTCGTCAGGACGCGACTCGACGGGCGCTGGCGACGCTGGAAATGGGTGAATGCTTTCAACAACTAAAACAATATGTGAAGGCATTGAAGTGTTACCAGTCCGCCGGAGCCGACGCCACGCCGAACAGCGACGTTCAGAAGCTGGCCCTTTATCGAGGCGGCGTCCTTGCCTCGGCACTCAAGAACCTCGAGGTCGCGCGGGAAATGCTGACCGAATTGGTCGAGCTTGACCCCGATTATCGGGATGTCGCGCCCCGTCTGGACAAACTGCGGCAGATCCACGATACTCAGGGATTCGAGACCCAATGAGGGCCCTCTGCGGCCGACCTGGCGGAGTGTTTTCAGTTACTACAGGTAATCCATGCCCAACACAGCAAGTGCGAAAAAACGCCTGCGACAGAACGAAGCGCGGCGTCAGCGAAATCGGGCCGTGAAGTCCGCGGTCCGTACTCAGATCAAGAAAGTCCACCAAGCTTTGCAGGCCGGTGACCTGGCGCAGGCGGAGCAGAGTTTTCGTCAGGCTGCGAAGCAGTTGGATCAAGCCGCATCGGCGAAGATTCTCCATTCTAACGCGGTCGCACGTCGCAAGTCCCGCCTCCAACGGATGATCAAGCAGGGCAAACTGCAGTCGGCGGGCTAGTGCCGGGTCCCAGCGGACCCATCAGGTCGCCGCCGCTCCCGAGCCCAAGCGGTGAGGGACGACGAGAGCGGATCCAGAAACTCGTTATTCTCGCGCGGTGGCGGGTGGCAGAGCACCAGGCTTTGTCTCCCAAGCGACGATCAACGAAGGCCGACGGATCTCAAGTCGGCCGACAGTCTTGAGACAGGACGTTAGTCGGACCAATCGATTTGCGCCGCATCGAAGACCGGTCCCTCCACACAGGTGCGCCGATAATCGATCTGTCCCGCGGCGTCCCGCACACGGGCGACGCACGTAAAACAAATCCCAATCCCGCAAGCCATCGGGGTTTCGAGTGAAACCTGGGCCGGCAAACCATCTCGCGTGGCCAGTTCGGCCACAGCGGCCATCATCGGCTCCGGTCCGCAACTGACGATCCGTCGTCCGCGCGGCGCAGCCTCCGCCAATAACTCGCGCAGGTGCTCCGTGACCAGTCCGGGACGCCCGGCGGAACCATCGTCGGTACTGATTCGAACGTCGACACCTAATCGAGTGAAATCGTCAACGCTCGCCAAATAGTCCGCGGACCGTACGCCGTAGCAGAAGACCACTTCGTCGACGCGGGAAACCGATCGCGGAGGCGCGCCATAGACCGCCTGCTGTAGATGCTCCTTGGCGAGGGCAAGGAACGGCGTGTAACCGATTCCGCCCGCGACGATGATTAGCTGACGACACTCTTGCGGAGGAAATCCATTTCCGAGCGGCCCCCACACCTCGACCGCCTGCCCCGGTCGACAGGCGGCCAGCCGGGAGGTCATCCGCCCCACGACCTGATAGACCAGATCCACCGCCTCGGGAGCGTCATTCATTCCTCGCACGACGTCGTAGAGTGCGAAAGGCCGCGCCAACAGTGGATCGTCTCCCGATCGGAGTCGCACCATGAGAAATTGGCCGGGAGTGATCCGGCGCGCGATCTCGGGCGCCCCGATGCGGATCCGATAGGTATCTCGTGCAAGCCGCACGTTTTCCTGAACGGGCGCCGATTGCTGGATCGCGTGATCCGCGTAATAGCAAACATCCGCAGCGGTCATCCTCCGATCCTCCCGCAATTCCGTGCCACCGCTCAGGGCTTCTTTCTGCCCGACGGTTTTCTGCCCGGTGGTCGACCTCCACGCCGCCCTTTTCCTGGTGGGCGGCCAGGCGGCTTCGACGCTCGTGGCTGCTTGGCGGAGGTCCCGCGCACCGACGTCCGTTTCTTCTGTTGCGGCTTCGGTTGTGCCGCCGGACTCCTTGGCTTCGGCTCCGCTCCCTGACCTGACCGGTGCGGACGTCGGCCGGGCGAGCGAACCGGGGATCGTGGGGACCGCCGAGTTGGTCCTCGGGAACCCGCTCCAACCAGCTGACGCAATTGGCGAATTTCGGCTCCCGTCAGTTCGCGATAGGCGCCAACCGGCAATTCTCCCAACCGTAAAGGACCGATACCAACCCGCTTGAGCTGCCGCACCTTGTGTCCCACACGGGCTAAGATGCGACGAATCTCACGATTGCGTCCCTCGGTCAGTACGATTTCCAAAACGGACTGACGGATCCGCGTCTGTTTCACCTCGATCCGTTCGACGTGGGTCTTTCCCTCGGCTAGGTGGACCCCTTTCTTCAGCTGGCGAATCGTGGACGGAGACAGCTTACCCGCCACCGTCACCCGATACGTCTTCTCGACTCGGTAGCGCGGATGCGCCAACTGATTGGCCAATTCCCCATCATTGGTCACCAGAATTAGGCCGGAACTCGACTTATCGAGCCGCCCCACGGTAAACAGACGATCGGGATCATCCACGAGGTCTAGAACGCGCGTTCGAGCCCACGGATCGCGCGTCGTCGACACGACGTCAATCGGCTTGTGGAGCATGAAATACTTCTTCCGCGGCACATGCAACACAACGCCATCGACTCGAATTTCCTGCTTCTGGGGATCAACCCGCGTGCCGAGTTCC
The DNA here is from genome assembly GCA_964522605.1 of uncultured Pirellulaceae bacterium. Classification (GTDB taxonomy): domain Bacteria; phylum Planctomycetota; class Planctomycetia; order Pirellulales; family Pirellulaceae; genus CAVZLD01. Next base: position 35,128 of record CAZFWV010000016.1, on the reverse strand, counting down.
GTCACGGCCTGACGATCGATCTCCACCCGACCCTCGAGGATCAGTTCCTCACATTGCCGTCGGCTGCCAAACCCTGCAGCCGCCAGGATTCTCTGCAATCTTGGAGGAAGTGATGAATCGGAACCAGAAGAGGATGAAGTGGGCATGGGGTGACACGAGGTTCCAGGATGGGGAAGCGAAGTCGCTTCATGATAGCGTCTCCATTCCAGGACGGGTATGACCAAGATCCGCCCTCTACTTCGCAGAAACGCCGGGTGTATGTCAGCTTCTGTGGATTTGACCTGCGATTCGAAAGGTAAGGAGGAAGATCCGGACATTGTGCGGAGTCTCCGTTGGATGACCTGGGGCGGACTTTTCAGATCGCTCTTCTCGCAGCCGGGCCGTTCATGTACGCTTCGTCGCCTTTTCGTTGGCATTCGACTCCCTAGATCCCGTGCAAGAGGAAGCCACGCGATGCGTGCGGCCCGACGCTGCCTGGAGCCAGTCCTCGTTGGCCTTCTTCTTTTTGGAAGCGGGTTGATCGGTTGTTCCCATTCGAACCCTTCGGGCGTCAACCCCTACGCTCCAGGCCCCTACGGCCCGTCTCCCTATGGGACGCCGCCGGCCGTTGCGCCAGCGCCCGGGACCACCACGAATCCTTACGGTGCCAACCCATACACAGCCTCCCCTTACGGGACGCCGCCGCCGTTTGTCCCTCCAACCACTTCCGTCCCGCCACCGGGGGCGCCTGCTTCCGTGGGGAGCCCGTACGTTGTTCCACCGCCGGGATCGGTGCCGGGCTCGCCTCCCAATCCGGAGTTCCAATGGCCGGAGTGGGGAAATCCAGGGACGATCAATCAGCAGCAGCAGCGGGCCGTAGTCCACGATCCGTACGGGGACAACGACGCAGGGCCGAAAATTGAGGGCGGTCGCCCCCGAGAATTCGAGAAGCCGCTGGCGCAGCCCGTGCGGTCGAATCCTTTGGGGAATCTTCGTTGGCCCTTCTGACGGCGAAGCAACGGGGCTTCGAAATCAGTCGGGAAGGTAGATATCCAGCAGAACCGTGCGCTCTTTCGGAGTCAAGCCGATGGGATCAAGGCAGGCGGGAAGCAACATGGTTTCGCCGCGTTGCAGACTTGTCTCGGCTGGATCCGACTCGACATCCAATTCGCCGTCGAGCACAACCAAAAGGTGAAAGCGACCGGTCGGTGCCAACGTACACGACCGGTCCAAGTGCCAGCGATCCAGAACAAACTTCTCGCACGCGACCAATCGCTGGATCTCGGGTCGTTCCGTCGATTCACCACGCTGGGCATCGAGCGGTCCGAGTGAGTAGTCGATCGTGTCGAGCGCGGCTTCCACGTGAAGTGGGCGCGGCTTTCCATCGGAACCGACTCGATTCCAGTCGAACAGCCGAAATGTTGTGTCGCTCGACTGCTGAATCTCGGCAACCAACAGACCGGCGCCCAGCGCATGAACGGCGCCCGCCGGCACGAAGACACAATCGCCGGGACGCGGCTCGAAGCTGTGCAGGCAGAGTGCCGTCGTGCCTCGACTCACTTCTCGCTCTAGAGCATGCCGGTCGAATCCGCGTTTGAGCCCAGCATAGATCTTGCTGCCCGGCAGCGCATCCAGAATCACCCAGGCTTCGGTCTTGCCCAAATCGGGCGGTGTCAACTGTCGCGCCTGCTGGTCGTTCGGATGGACTTGCACCGAGAGATCACGTTGGGCGTCAAGGAACTTGAAAAGCAGCGGGAATTGGTCGTAGTTCGACCGACTGCCAAACAACTCGTCGGGTCGCTCGGTAACCAATGCCTGAAGGGGCTGACCGGCGAGAGGTCCGTTGGATACCCGGCTCTGGTCCTCTCCGTGGTCGACAATCTCCCAGCTTTCTGCGTAATCCGACTCCGGACCGATCGGCTTATTCAACACGGTCTTCAGTCGCCTTCCACCCCACAGATAGCGGCGAAAGATGGGTTCAAATCGCAACGGATACAGTCTGTCCATCCAACCACCCTCCTCTGCTACAAACACCGAGTTCGCCTGCTTCGACGTGCCACGTCGGCGGCACCATCCTCAGAAGGCTATTGCTGGACCCGTGTTGCGTCAACGGCAAGGCCCCGTGCCCGGGTGTGAGGGGTGCAACACGGTTGAGGCACAGGACCACGGGTGTTATGATCGAAGGGCCGAAAAAGCGCTTTCGCATGCTGTTCTTCGCATGTTCGCAATTTCTGCCGCCACGCAATGCCTTCTTCGTGGCGCGGCGTGGGGATTCTGCTGCTCCCCTTGCTGTCGATCTGACCATTCCCCCTGGGATCCGAAATCGGGATTGTCGTAATGACATACATGCCCAACGAAGACCTGTTCGAAAGCACGAAGATGACTTTCGGCGAGCACTTGGAGGAGCTCCGGACCTGCCTGGTCAAGTCGCTGATCGGACTGGCCATCGGTTTCCTCGTGGCCCTCATCTTTGCGAACTGGATGGTCCAGCAGATCCAGGTCCCGCTGGCTCGAGCCTTGGAAAACTACTACTTCGAGAAGTCCCGCGAGGAATTGCTCGCGGAGTATCCCGGCGTCTCGACCGATCTGGTCGACTTCATGCAGCGTCGGGATCTGGTCTACGAAGAAGTCTATTGGGAGCTGCAGGAATTGGAGCGACTCGAGGGCCTTCGTCGAAAGGACTGGGAAGCGCAATCGGCTCAGCCGGACAACTCGCTCAACGTGGTGGGCAAACTGGGAACGCCAACTTCCCGGTTGGTCAAGACGCGAATCTGGAAGCCCCTGGAGGATGCCAAGGTCACTTCGCTCAGTGCGCATGAGCCTTTCATGATTTGGATCAAGGCAGCCCTCGTGCTGGGGGCTGTGCTCTCAAGTCCCTGGATCTTCCTGCAGATCTGGGGGTTTGTCGCCGCCGGGCTCTACCCGCACGAGAAGAGTTATGTCAATGTGTTCCTTCCGATCAGCCTGGGGCTCTTTCTTGCCGGTGCGGCACTCGCTTTCTTCTTCGTGTTCGATCCCGTTCTGAACTTCCTGTTCAGTTTCAATAAATGGATGAATATCGATCCGGATCCCCGCATCAGTGAATGGATGAGCTTCGTGCTCATGCTCCCGCTGGGTTTCGGCATCAGTTTTCAACTGCCCCTGGTGATGTTACTGCTGGAACGGATCGGCATCATGTCCGTTGCTTCTTATCTCGACAAATGGCGAATCTCGATTCTCGTGATCTTCGTGATTTCGATGCTACTGACCCCAGCCGACCCGATCAGCATGCTGCTGATGGCAGTGCCGCTGACACTGCTTTATTTTGGCGGGATCGCAATGTGTCAATGGATGCCTCGCCGACGAAGTCCCTACGG
>CAZFWV010000016.1:26770-31693 GCA_964522605.1 uncultured Pirellulaceae bacterium | reverse complement strand
GTCCGGATGCGAATGCAATCCTCGAGCGGCAGCACAAAGATCTTCCCGTCGCCGATCTCCCCCTTCTCGCCACTTCGTGCCCCGGTCATGATGGCCCGAATGGTCGGCTCGACGAAGTCCTCGTTCACCGCAATCTGCAGTTGCACCTTGCGGACCAGATTGACCGAGAATTCATGGCCGCGATAGACCTCCACGTGGCCTTTTTGTCGTCCAAATCCTTGACAGTCCATCACGGTGAGACGAAAAACCTCGACTTCAGTGAGCGCCGCCTTGACGGCTTCCAGTCGTTGCGGCTGAATAATGGCGAGGATCAATTTCATGGTCGGCAGGTCCGAGAATTCCTTAAGCGCAAGTCCGATTCCGCTGGACAGCCCTGAATGTAGCTCCCCCGCCTTTGGGGAGCAACCGCGACTGCGCCAATTCGGGATCGGCCACGGTGGTCCTCGCACGCGTGTCCACCGTAGAAGGGCAAGGCTCCGGCCGAACCTGGGACCGCCAAGACCTCGGCTCGGCGGAAGTCTCGTCCGACCGACTGACGGTTTTGAAATCGCTATCGTCAGGATTCGTACTCACTGACCGCTCAAGTTCCACCGCCTCCTGGAGAATGGTCGCTTGTCCCGTCCCGTCGTCTTGCTCTCGATCCCCGGCCTGCGTGGTCAGGACCTGTCCCAGATGCCACGATTACGCAACGAGACGGCCGCCGGCAGTCGTGCCGAATTGATCCCGGGTTGTCCCGCCGTAACCTGGCCCGTTCAGGCCAACATGCTGACCGGAACCACACCCGACGAACACGGGATTGTGGCGAATGGTTTCTACTGGCGAGCACAGCGGAACGTGGAAATGTGGACCGCCAGGAATGAAGTGATCCTCAAGCCTCAGGTCTGGGATCTACTGCGCGAGGCCGACGAGCAGCTGACGAGTGCCGTCTGGTTTCCGATGCTCGGCAAGGAATGTGGCGCGGATCATTACTGCGTTCCTGCACCAATCCACCATCCGGATGGCAGCGAGTCACTCTGGTGTGCGACGCGTCCCGATGCCTTCTACGGGGAGTTGCTGAACGAGTTGGGCCATTTTCCCCTGCAGCATTTTTGGGGTCCCCTGGCCAACCGTCAGTCCTCCCGCTGGATCGTCGATTCCGCGGTCATCGCCGCGGCCCGTTACCGACCTTCGTTCTTCCTGATCTATCTGCCACATCTCGATTACGCGGCGCAGCGAGAAGGCCCCGACAGTCCGGCGGCCAACCAAGCGTGTCGCGAACTCGATGAAGAGCTCGGAAGACTGTTTGACGGATTTCATCGTGTTTACGGCGACGAACGGCCGCTCTGGCTGATCGCCAGTGAATATGCCATCGTGTCGGTCGAACACGTGACGTATCCCAATCGGCTGTTGCGACAGGCGGGACTTCTCCAAGTACGACAAACCGAGACCGGGGAGCAACTTGATTTCGAGACGAGTTCGGCCTGGGCTCTTGTGGACCATCAAACGGCTCACGTTTTTGTCCAACACGAGGCCGATCTGGGACGCGCCGTGGATCTGTTCCGCAACGTCGCGGAGATCGACGAAGTGCTGGTCGGCCAGCAGCGAGGCCGATACCACCTGGATCATCCCCGCTCCGGCGAGATCATTCTGGTATCCTCGCCCAACAGCTGGATGGCCTACTACTGGTGGCTCGACGACCGCAAGGCACCGTCCTTTGCAAGAACCGTGGATATTCATCGCAAGCCAGGATACGATCCGGTCGAACTTTTTTGGGATCCGGCCGCCCGGGCGATTCCGCTCAATGCGTCACTCGTCCGCGGATCCCACGGCGCCCCAGCGGAAACGGCTGCCCAGCGGGGCGTATTCTTGGCTTCCGACCGCGGTCTGGTGGAACAGCCGTCGTTGGCCGACACGGATCTCTGCGGCATCATCTTGCGCAGTTTTGGGCTGGCGTGAGAACTCCATCATCCATCCCGACCGGGATCACCGTGCTACACCGCGTGCCGCTCGTCCGGTGGCGTGAAGTCGAATGCGGCGCTCTGTCGGAAGAATTCAAGCGGGTTGTCGTAGACGATTTGGCGAATCCGGCTCTCCGGATGGCCTCGACGACGCATCTCGACGATGAAGTCGGGAACCGCCGACGGTCGGGAGGGCCCCCAATCGCCGGCCGAGTTGACCATCAGGCGTTCCGGGCCGTAGATCTCGACCAGGTCGACGGCACGAGCCGGTGTGCATTTCGTCACCGGATAGAGCGTCAATCCGGCCCAATAGCCCCCCTCGCGGACCGCGCGGATTGTGTGCTCCTCGACATGATCGATCAGCACGCGATCGGGTGACAGCCGCATGTCATCCTCAAGCAGATCCAGAATCATCCGCGTGCCCTGGTATTTATCCTCGAGGTGGGGTGTATGCACGAGCACCAGTTGATCGTATTCGATGGCCAACTGGAGATGCTCGACAAATATGACGGCTTCGTTGGGCGTATTCTTGTTCAATCCGATTTCGCCGATCCCCAACACGTGAGGCCGCCCCAGAAAGTCGGGGATGATCCCGAGCACTTCGCGAGACAATTCGACATTCTCGGCTTCCTTGGCGTTGATACACAGCCAACTGAAGTGCTGCACGTTGTACTGGGCGGCGCGCCGAGGCTCGAACTCCGTGAGCTGCCGAAAATAGTCGTGGAAGCTCTCCACACTTCCCCGGTCAAACCCAGCCCAGAACGCCGGTTCGCTGACGCCGACACAGCCCATTCGCTGCAGACATTCGTAGTCGTCCGTCGTCCGCGAAACCATGTGGATATGCGGGTCGAAGTAGTCCATACCAGCAACAGTCCTTGTTCTGCGCCTAGTCGGGGCGTTTGAGAGAGAATCGGTCGCGCCAGTCCGCTTCGTAGGGCCGCGAGAAATGCAGCAGAAGTTGTTCCGCGCGGTTTTCCCGTTTCGTCTCCGTTTCCTGGGCAATCAATGCCAAGCCACGACGCAACCGCGTAAGCTGCGGGTCCGTCGGCGGGACCCCTCCGGCCCGTTCAAGCCGATCAAAGAATGCAGCGACTTCCAGCAGCTTGGCGCGGACTTCAAGATACTCGCGCTGAAGTACCGACGGCCCCGTCAGCGGGGATCCCGTTGGCGAACTCATCTCCGTCTCCTCCTGGTCGAGTTCGTGGCGCTTCGCATCGGGTCACCGGCGCGGCCCACCATGAACCGTTGTCAATTCGGTGCGCCTTCAGGCGACCAACGCGAGCGATCTTTCCACGGGTGTGGTAGGACCCCGTTGGGTTGCGGCGCTGCCGCACTGCGGATCAAGAGCCTCTGGCAGGCTGACGTTCTCGAAACACATTGCCGGTCGAAGAACGCAAGACTCCGCCTTCCGGCTCCGCCGGAAAATCCTCCGGTCGTGCGTCACGGCCTAACGGAATCGTCCGTTTCTCTCCGTCATAGCCTACAAAATCCAGCAGCTTATCGACAGACAGCTGTTCCACTCCCAACTCGGCGGCCTGACGCATCAACTGCGTCCAGGCTTGTTGTCGCGCCCCCGCGGTTTCGTCTGCCTCATCCGCCCCCGTAGGTGCATCGCCACGAACGATGTAGCGCGTTCGGTTCGTGATCTCGCCCTTCACTTCGCCCTGGACATCCTCCGCATCGATCGTCCCGTTATTCAATTCGATCAACCGGCGAATGATCTGCCGATCATCCCTTCCATCGCCGTTAATGTCCATCGTCCCGGCGAGCGCAAAGTGCAATGCGCTGCGTGAATTCCACAACGGGGTATAGATGACGTCACCCGGCAGAATCGGGTTACGCAAATCGTCCTGCGTGATCCGGGCCTCGGACAGGTGATCGTCCACCACACGGGTCACTTCGATCGCTCCTTTCATCTCCTCGCGGGCCAGATTATTCACATCCACGGCGTAGACACTGAACGTTACCTGGCGTCGCAGGCCGTCGGCACGCCCTAAATTGATGTAGACCATGCCCGTGCTGGGGTTGACCCAGGTGATCTTGCCATCCGGAACTTCAAACGTGGTCGAGGTCACTTCCTGCAACTGCTCGTCCCGCCGCTCGATAATCAAATCTCGGTTCTTGACCTGTCTCTGCAGGGAATCAATCTCCTGCTGCGATTTCGACTCCAATTCCGTCAACGCCGTCCGCGATTGATCCACCTGCTGGGCAAACTGACTCTTCTCCTGATTCAACCGCGTTCGCTCCGCCGCAAATTCATCTCGCATTTTTCGCAAAGCCGCTTCCGTTTCCGCTTGAACGCGGCGCGCTTCGGCCACTTCCTGCTGAGACTGCTGCTTGGTCGCTTCCAACTCGGCGGTCAGGCGATTCACTTGATCGGTCAAGGCATTGATCCGCTGGTGTCGATCCTGGATCGTCCCCAACAGGTGCGCCGGAAGTTCTTTATAGGTTCGCTGGACTTCCGGCAGCGTATCGCCGGCGTAGGTCAGCATGTCTCGATTGAATTGCTCCTCAATCGCCTCCATCGAAGTATCCGCGGCGTGCCCGATCCAAAGTTTCAGTTTGGTCACGTTATCGATCGCCTGTTCCGTCGCGGACCGCAACGTGGCGTTGTCGGTTCGCAGCGTCGCGACCTCGCGCGAAAGGTTCTCCGAACGACTCCAGAAGATGTAGGTGGTGACCGCCAGCAGGACGGTCAACATGACGAAGATGATCAGCGTAATTTGCAGACCTTGGCTTTCCCGTCGAGCCATTTTTTCCTCTCTCCCTGTCGCCCAATCCCCACACCGACCGGGCTGAATTTACCGGTCGCGGGAAACTACGGAACGATTTACGGACAAGCAGCTTTGGACCAGCCAGCGAGGGTGGGCAAGTCAGGCAACGCAGCTCTCGGCCCCTCACGGGCACCGCCACGCCCCGCCACCCTTTCCGGAGCGTCTCGGTTAAGATCATACGAGATAAGACGATACGTCGATTGTAGTTGGGC
>CAZFWV010000016.1:21689-26670 GCA_964522605.1 uncultured Pirellulaceae bacterium | reverse complement strand
GAGCGTCTCGGTTAAGATCATACGAGATAAGACGATACGTCGATTGTAGTTGGGCGAAAACCGAGTGTCAACGAACGGAGCTCGACTTGTCGTTCGCAGGCCAACTTGTCCCAAGTCGGCATCAGGCCCCGAACGGCCGATCTTTCTCAAGTTTGCGGGTTTGCCGGGCGGTGCCGACTGGAGACAAGTCGGCCTACAGCGGACCGCGCAAAACCTTCAAAACGTCCTGTTTCCGAACGGGCTCCTGCAAAAGCTGCAGAAACTGACGCGCACCTTCAGGCAGCGCGAAACGTCCTGGAGGCGTGTCGGGCGTCCAGGGGCGTTGGTCGACGATCCCACGCGGAATGAATTTCGCGAGAAGGGCGGGCTCGGCCGACAGAAATGTCTTGGCAAGACGCCCCTGGGATAGGTATCCTATGAACAGCCGGGAAACGACCGCCTTGGAAGCGGACCTGCGTTTCGGCCCACTTCACCGATTCCTTCCCTGTACATATCCCCTGGCGGATTCCGGTTGTTCCTGTCCAGTTTTAGCCGTTCACGTTCGGAAAAAGTCGTGGAGGTCGAGCCAGACCGGCCGAACGCCTCGCCTCATCGGGCCTCCTGAACCACCTGCTGCGTGCAGGGGTCGGCGAATCACCCTCGAAGAGCAGCGGATGGCCATTCTCCGAGCAACAGACATGGTGACAATTGGGGTCGTTGGTGGAGTTGCCAGCGGCAAGTCCGAGGTGGCTCGTTGTTTTGAGCGTCTTGGATGTGCGCGGTTGGACGCGGATCGAATCGGGCATGAGGTATTGGAGGAACCTGCGGTACGGCAGCAACTGCGGAATCGGTGGGGAGCGGGGGTTTTTACCGTTGACGACCGGGTGAATCGCGCAGCCGTCGCGGATCGCGTGTTTGGGGCTTCGGCGGAACAGACGAACAGCCTGCAGTTTCTGGAGGAGCTAACGCATCCGCGGATCGGCACCCGTTTGGCGGTGGAACGAGAACGTTTGCGGTTGGAAGGCCGCGTAGCAGGCTTGGTCCTCGACGTGGCGCTCCTGCTGGAAACCGGATGGGACCGACTTTGCGAGCACTTGGTATTCGTGGAGGTGCCGCGGGAGATGCGGCTGCGTCGCGCTTTGGCGCGCGGCTGGACAACACAACAATTCGCCGATCGCGAGACGGCACAGATGCCGCTCGCCGAAAAACGGCGGCGTGCCGATACGATCATTGACAATTCCGGAACCCGGGAGGAGACTTTTCAACAGGTGCGATCCTGTTGGGAATCGCTCCGAAGACCGGCTTCCGGGACCGATCCGAACTAAATGCATCATTCCTGCCGTCGTCACCTTCCGAGTGACGACCGGTCCTTCTCATCCTGGGGAGCGTTCGCTTCATGTCTGACGCACGAAGTAGTCGTATGTCTTCCAATGCCGCGGGGGCACGTCGCACACGTCGACGCACCGCCGACACATTCGGTAAAGACATTCTGCCATCCGAGCAGCCCGTCGAACCCGGCGTTGAGGAGAAACCGGTCTCGCCGGCAGACGCCGAACAGAACCTGGACGAGCAGGAACCGTTGTCGCTGGCCGAAGAGATTGCCGAGGAACGCGACATGCTGCTCTGCGAACCGCAGGAACGATACGAAAAGATCAAGCAGGGCGAGATCCACATCGCCGAGCTGCAGAAAATGAGCATGTCGCAGCTCATCGACGAAGCCCGCAAGGAAAACGTCAAGGATGTGGCGGGCATGAAGAAGCAGGACCTGATCTTCCGCATCCTGAAGGAACGCGTGAAGATGAACGGGCTGATGTACGGGGAGGGAACCCTCGAAATCCTGCCGGATGGGTTCGGCTTCCTGCGCAGTCCGGATTACCACTACCTTTCCTGTCCCGACGATATTTATGTGTCTCCGAGTCAGATCCGCCGCTTCGGGCTGAAGACGGGCTCCACCGTGTCCGGCCAAATCCGCCCGCCCAAGGAGAACGAACGCTACTTCGCCCTCTTGCGCGTCGAGGCGATCAACTATCAGGATCCGAACCTGATGGCGGAGAAGGTCTTTTTCGATGATCTTACCCCGTTGCATCCGGACACGCGGATCACGATGGAGACCACGGCGGACGCCGTGGAGGGTCGTGTCGTCGACATGATTGTCCCGATCGGATTCGGTCAGCGAGGCTTGATCGTCAGTCCTCCTCGCGCCGGCAAGACGATCCTGATGCAGAAGATGGCCAAAGCGGTCCTCGACAACTTCTCCGACGCCTATGTGATCATGCTCTTGATCGATGAACGCCCGGAGGAAGTGACCGACATGGAACGGCAGGTCAAGGGCCCCAACTGCGAAGTGATCAGCTCGACCTTCGACGAACCCGCCTCGCGTCACGTCCAAGTTTCGGAAATGGTGCTGGAAAAGGCCAAGCGCCTCGTCGAATACGGACACGACGTGGTGATCTTCCTCGACTCGATCACTCGTCTCGCCCGCGCCTGGAATTCGGAATGCCCCCAGTCCGGCAAGATTCTCTCTGGTGGACTGGACGCCAACGCGATGCAGCGCCCCAAACGTTTCTTCGGTTCGGCGCGGAAGGTCGAAGAAGGGGGCTCATTGACCATCATTGCGACAGCATTGATCGACACGGGCAGTAAGATGGACGAGGTGATCTTCGAAGAATTCAAAGGGACCGGAAATCTGGAGATCGTGCTGGACCGACGCCTGGTGGATAAGCGGATTTGGCCCGCAATCGACATCAATCGCAGTGGAACGCGACGCGAAGAGATGCTGATGGACCCGGAAGAGTATCGGCGGGTTGTGGTCCTCCGCCGCGTTCTGCATGAAATGAGTCCACCCGATGCGATGGAACTGCTCGTCTCGCGTCTCCGGAAAACGAAATCAAACGCAGAATTCCTGATGAGCATGAATCTGAAGTGATGGAGAAAATTGACGGTGCCGCAAGTTTGGGAAGGAAAGGCCGGTTCCGCCTCCGGCGCATTTGCGATTGTAGTCGCGCGCTATAACGAATCGATTACGGGAAATCTTCTGCGCGGCGCGGTGACCACGTTGGACGAACACGGTGTTCCCGATCGCTCGATCTCGGTCGCCTGGGTGCCCGGTGCGTGGGAAGTCCCGGTCGCGGCGAACCGCTTGGCCCGTTCCGGCCAATTTGCCGCCGTGCTCTGTCTGGCCGCCGTGATTCGCGGGGAGACGACGCACGACCAATACATCAACCAGCAAGTGAGTCAGTCCTTGGGACGAATCGCCCTGGAGACCGGCGTCCCGGTGCTGTTTGGAGTCTTAACCTGCAACTCGTTGGAACAGGCACTCCAACGCAGTGGAGGTCGTGTCGGCAACAAGGGCAGCGAATGCGCCCTGGCCGCTCTCGAGATGGTCGATCTGCTGCATCAGTTGCCCACCCCTTCCCCTCCGCTGAATTGAAACCCCATGTCGCGCCGCAGTCGAGCCCGCGAGGTCGTCCTGCAGATCCTGTATCAGGACGACCTGCACCCCGATCATGATCTTCACGAGTCGGACCAATTCCTGCGGAGTCGTTTGAAGAACGACCCCGCGCTGGTTGACTTTGCGCTCGAGTTGCTGCGCGGCACACGCCAACATCGACCGGAACTCGATGCGTTGCTCGGCTCTCAAGCAGCGAATTGGAGTCTGGATCGAATGGCCGTGACCGACCGGAACGTACTCCGATTGGCAGCCTACGAAATCCGTTACACGGAAACGCCACCTCGCGTCGTGATCAACGAAGCGGTGAATCTGGCACGACGTTATGGTGCTCAACAGTCGGCACCCTTTGTCAATGGAATCCTCGACGGATTGTTACCGCGACACTCGGAACCCACCGACGCATAGACCAGTTCTTCCAGAGCGCTGGGCCCCAAGCCGATGTCTCGAGAGACCGAATCCGATCGGCCCAGCAACAAGGTCCCAAGTTGTGGGAAAACTGGCTTTAATGGCACGCAGGAGATCGATATGGGTTTTTTTGACCGTTCCCCCAAGAAGCCGGCCGAAGCACCTGCTTCCGAAGCACAACCACAGCCGGAAAAGCGGGACGCGGGACTGTTTGCCCGTTTCCGCCGCGGACTGAAACGCACGTCGGACCTGCTGCAAACCGATATTCGCGACCTATTCAAACAGGAAGGACAGCTCGTCGACGACGAACTGCTGTCCCGGCTGTACGCGCTTCTGATTCGGACGGATATGGGATCCGGTCCGGCCCGAACCATCCGCGATCAACTGCAGCAGCAGTTTCGTGGTCGCGTCGTGCAGATGAACGAGTTGCTCGATCAAGTCAAAGAGAAGCTGCTCGAGCTGATGGATCAGGAGGAAGCCCCGCTGACTCAAGCAGAATCCGGCCCGACGGTGATTCTTGTGGTCGGGGTCAACGGCTCAGGAAAAACCACCTCAATTGCCAAGCTTGCCCGCCGATTCGCCGACCAAGGTAGCAAAGTCGTCCTCGGCGCCGCCGACACCTTTCGGGCTGCCGCGGTCGAGCAGTTGACGGTCTGGTCGCAACGGATCGGTGTCGACATCGTGACCGGCCCCGCCGGCAGCGATCCGGCCAGCGTCGCCCATCGCGCTCTGGCACGCACGCTGGAAACGGGGGCCGACGTCTGCATCATCGATACGGCCGGACGGCTGCAAACGCAGTCGAACCTGATGGACCAGCTTGCGAAGATCCGCCGCGTGATCCAGAAGCAGGTCGAAGATGCACCTCATGAGGTCCTGTTGGTGCTCGATGCGACCGCCGGGCAGAACGGCATCAGCCAGGCGAAGGGATTCTCGGAGGCCGTCCAGTGCACGGGGATCATCTTGGCGAAACTGGACGGAACCGCGAAGGGCGGCGTTGTCATTCCAATCCGCCAACAATTCCAGATTCCCGTCAAATTTGTCGGGGTGGGCGAACAGCCCGATGATCTGGCCGCGTTCGATCCCCGACAGTTCGTCGAGGCGCTGTTCTCGGACGCCTAGCGGCGCTGTTCTCGGACGCCTAGCGGC
>CAZFWV010000016.1:13922-21589 GCA_964522605.1 uncultured Pirellulaceae bacterium | reverse complement strand
CGGCACTGGATTTCTAGCGCCGATCGCCCACTTCGATCGGCCCGGTGCGCGCCCCTGAGTCGGTCATCTCTTGCGGTGAGAGCCTTCGATCGGGTCGCAGTCTTTTCTTAACCCGCAAGGTTTCTCAAGACACGGCCTGAAACGACGTAGCATTCGAAACTTCAAGTCGGGTTCCATTGAATCGCGCTGAAGTCAGCCGCCGATACTTGTGTCTGAAGGCCGGAGTGGAGAACGGCTCAGTTTGCCGCTTGGCTTCCCACCTGACTTGTACACTCCGAAACGACCCGCCATGTCAGTGTGCCTGCACACTGTCCTCGTTTGAATTCGTGGAATTGGAGATTCTGACCATGAAACGTTCATCATGGGCCTGGGCCTGCGCAATGACAGGCTGCCTGTTCCTGGGGGATGCAATGGCCCAGGGATTACGTCAACCGTTCTCGGTCCGTCCAACGGGCTTTGACTACAACAGGTATTGGCAGGAGGAAACCGCCTCGCCAAGCGACCAAGCCGAAGAGACGGCACCGGAAGTTCCCGAAGAGGCGCCGGTGGCCGAAGAAGCTGCGCCCGCCGCCCCGATGGCTCCCGCCGCAACCGCTGCCGGTTGCACGGACGGATGCAGCAACGGATACGTCGTGTCGTGCGACGCGTGTGACGCGTGCGCCGGTGCACCCTGCTCGTGCGGACACGGCTGCGGATTCGGTCTGCTGGGGGATTGCTCCCTCGGGGATCCTTGGACGATCAGCAGCCTTCTGTTCTGCGAAGGTTCGCCGTGGAGCATCGGCGGATGGAGCCAGTGGGGTTATCACGACGAGTCGACCGAGCTGTTCAATTCGCACCCAGGCCGGTTTAACGCACATCAACAATGGGTCTATCTTGAGAAAGCAACGGACACCTCGAACGGCGGTTGGGACTGGGGTGTCCGAGCTGACTTCATGTACGGTGTGGATGCCGCCGATACCCAGGCGTTTGGAAACCCGGTGGATGCCGCGGGGAACCCGCGCGGCTGGGATACTGGCTGGAATAACGGAATCTACGGTTGGGCCCTGCCGCAGCTGTATGCAACCCTCGCGGTAAATGACCTGTCCGTCAAAGTCGGTCACTTCTACACGCTGATCGGATATGAAGTCGTCCAGGCTCCGGACAACTTCTTCTATAGCCACGCCTTCACGTTCTACAACAATGAGCCGTTTACCCACACGGGCGTTTTGGCCAGTTACAATCTGAGCGACAACGTCACGGTTCATGGTGGTTGGACCGCGGGCTGGGATACCGGTTTCGATCAGTTCGGTGATGGAAGCACGTTCCTCGGTGGAATCAGCGCCCAAGTCACGGACGACGCCTCCATCGCCTACATGCTGTGCGCCGGCGACACCGGCTTCCGAGGCGGTGACTCCTACATGCACAGCGTGGTGGCTGACCTGAGCCTGACGGAGAAGCTGAACTACGTCTTCCAGTGGGACATGCTGGAAATCGAAGATGTGGCGGGTAACGATTTCGCCATTAACCAGTATCTGTTCTACAACATCAACGATTGCCTGAAGCTGGGCGGACGCTTTGAATGGTGGAAGGCCGATCCCTTGATCACGGGCCTAGGGAATGTGTCGGTCTATCAAGCCACAGCGGGCGTGAACATTTTCCCGCACGCCAACTTCCGCGTGCGACCGGAAATCCGGCAACAATGGTCGCCGGGCGTGGACTACGACGAAACGATCTTCGGTGTCGACGTAATCGGGACCTTCTAGATCCCCAATTCCCGAGCCGGGAGGCTCCTCTCCTGCTACCCCTGAACGAGACCGTACCGCAAGGTGCGGTCTCGTTTTTTATTGCGCCCGCCGCCTGCTCTCCTGCGCAACAGCCGGTGCCTACTTCCTAGGCAAAGGCAGTAGATCGGCATCATTTTTCGAGCCGGGAAGATCTGCGCAAATCCTGAGTGCGTCGCCCTTTTCGTTTCGGTGAACGCGCGTCTTTCCAGGAGAGTTTTCCGTTTTGGCACGCTGCGTGCATGGGCGACTTGCCGGAAGCGGAACGTTTCGCGCTGGGCCCGGCGTGCAACGCCGTATCGAGCGGCTTCGGTAATGGCCGCAGATCTTTTGAGGTTTCCTTCTGGAAAGGCGTGAAATGAGAGTTGTAGACAATCATCGAGGCGGGCGGCTCGGCTTGCTGGCCTTCTTGATCGGACTGTTGTTGATTGGACTGCCCGAGAGTCGGGCCCAGGAAAGCGCACCCGAAGCGACGGCGACCGTAGCCGCCGACGAAGCGGAGACGGCCACTGCGACGGATGAGCTTGTGTTCGCTTTCAATAACGTGACATTGTTCCTGTGCGCCGTGTTGGTGCTGTTTATGCAAGCCGGATTCGGGATGTTGGAAGCGGGCTTGAACACGGCCAAGAGCACGGTGAACATCCTCTGCAAGAATTTGATGGACCTGTCCATCGGTGTCCTGCTCTTCTTCTTCGTCGGCTACGGACTCATGTATCCGGGCTTTGCGGATGGAGAGGGCAATGAATTCTTCGGCTTCGCCGGCTCAATGATCCCTGCATACGATGGCCAATCCGCGTTGCATCCGCAGGTCGATTTCCTCTTCCAGGTGGCTTTTGCGGCGACCGCTGCGACGATCGTTTCCGGTGCGGTTGCCGGACGCATGAAGTTCGGCGCCTACCTGGTCTACAGTGCGGTGCTGACGGGATTGATCTATCCGATCAGTGGCTCCTGGAAATGGGGTTACGGTTGGCTTCACGACATGGGCTTTCATGATTTTGCCGGATCGATTGTCGTGCACGCGGTCGGCGGTTTTGCCGGACTTGCCGGTGCGATTGTGCTCGGCCCGCGCATTGGTCGGTTTTCGAATGATGGTCGCTCGACCCCCATTCCGGGTCACAATCTGACATTTGCCGCGCTCGGCGTGTTCATTCTGTGGGTCGGGTGGTATGGCTTTAATCCTGGATCGCAACTGGCATTCGCCACAACCAGCGATGCTTCAGCGGTCATGTTGGTCGCCACGAACACGACGCTTGCTCCCGCAGCGGGATGTGCGGTCTGCATGTTTCTCGCGTGGATGATCTATGGCAAGCCCGACCTCACGATGGGACTCAACGGAGCGTTGGGAGGCTTGGTCGGAATCACTGCCAATTGTGACTGTGTCACGAATCTCGAGGCCCTCGCCATTGGCAGCGTCGCCGGAGCTCTCGTCCTGGTTGGCGTGATCCTGCTAGACAAAATGAAGATTGACGACCCGGTTGGTGCGTGGCCCGTGCATGGTCTCGCGGGAATGTGGGGCGGAATTGCCACCGGGATCTTTGGTGAAGGACACAGCCTGCAGCCGCAGCTGATCGGCTCATTGGTGATCGCCGCCTGGTCGTTTGGGACGATGTTCGTCCTGTTCAGCGTGCTCAAAGCGATCGGATTCCTGCGGGTATCGGCGGAGGACGAGAACGTCGGCTTGGACATCTCCGAACACGGGATGCAGGCCTACGGTCCGGCCGTCGTGGGAGCCGGCGGGCGCAACTAGTCAGGTTGAACTTCCTGCATGGCTCTTGCCTGGGGCCAGAAGGGTGCCCCAACGACTCGGGGAGGTGACCGCCTCGCCTCCCCGAGTCCGGGGTATCCTACCTCCGGGCCTCTTTTTCCCAGTGCTGCGGGTCAATCGACGATCTTGGGATCATCCACCCGCTGATGCTCCAATTCCTTCAGTTCTCGCACCCAAATGTTGCGGAAACGGACCGGGTTGCCGTGATACTGCAGTCCGATCGGTCCTCGATCGGGATGGGCCTGATATCGTGGAGGACGATCGAACGGAGTATCACCCTCGAGCTGAAAATGGTTTTGCACAACGACGCCGTTGTGCAGCACCGTGATGAAGGCAGGGCTGACCAATTGCCCGTTGTCGTCGAACCGGGGCGCTTTCCAAATGATGTCGTAGGTCTGCCACTCCCCCGGTTTGCGCGTTGCATTGACAAGCGGCGGGTGTTGTTTGTAGATCGCGCCGCACTGTCCATCAAAGTAGGTGGCGTTTTCATACGAATCGAGCACCTGGACTTCATAGCGGCCCATCAGAAAGACGCCGCTGTTGCTCCGTCCTTGACCGCTGCCGGTGATCTCTTCGGCGGACGCCCATTCGATGTGTAACTGACAATCACCAAACTCCGCTTTCGTCTCGATTGCACCGGGCCCTGCGACGAAGTACCCATCCTGAACTTTCCAGTTGTCGGCTCCCTTCCACTGAGATAAGTCGGTGCCGCCAAAGAGCACCACGGCATCAGACGGGGGACCGCCCGGCGGACCGGGATCGATGACTTGAGGCTCGGCCCACTCGATTCCACTCAGATACTCTTTCGCTGCCAAGTCCGCGGCGAATCCAAGGAGAACACCCACTGTCAGTAGACAGAACAACCCATCTCGTTTCATCTCTGTTTCTCTCCCTGAGCTAGTCGAAAACAACGTCAAGAACAACTCGACGTCCGGCGATCGGACTGTCGATGGCGGTCTGAAAGCCCTCATGATATCCGCGACCGGGTTCGTGCGCCAGACCGGACTGCTGCAACTCCGCGTTCTCCCGCGCTGATCCGCGGCTCACTCCCCTACTTCTCAGCGACTGACGCATAACATCGAAGGCTCTTTGCCCGCGAACACACCTCGTTCTGTGTTCGATCTGTTCTATCCTGCCCGGTTGCGAGAGCGTATCCTACGACGGAGGTCGTTCCCCTTCGATGGAAAGGAACGTGAACATGGTCGGCGACTTTTCTTACACCGTCTCTGCCGCGGTCAGGTCGATCCGTTTCGTCTGTGCAATCGGTTGGGTCATCGGCCTGGTGCTGGTCACTCCCATCTTCGCCGACGACGTGCTGACAGAGATCCCGCATCCGCGGTATCGGCTTGAGGGTTTCGTTGGCGATCGGATTGAAGAAAACGCGACGCAGTGGTTGATGATCGCTCCTCGCGAGAATCCTGGCTTACTGGAGATGCTGGCCCGCCGCGACAACGGTTCGGCACCCGATCTGGTCCCCTGGGCGGGTGAGTTCGTTGGCAAGTACCTGATCTCGGGCGTGCAGGCCGTGCGGATGACCGAGAATCAAGAATTGTTTGAGCAGCTCTCCGAGGTCGTTCAGCGGCTGATCGAGTTGCAGGCCGAAGATGGATACCTGGGACCATGGCCCAAGGCAGAGCGGCTGCGCGGCCATTGGGACCTGTGGGGGCACTACCATGTCTTGCTGGCCCTGCTCCGGTGGGCCGAACAGACGGGAGATCTCCAGGCGCAACGGGTGGCCGAGCGGATCGGCGACCTGGTGTGTGACACATTCCTGGCCGGTCCACTCCGCGTCGTAGATGCCGGGTCGCCTGAGATGAACATGGCGATCGTTCATGGAATGACGCAACTCTATCGAAGCACGGGTCAAGCGCGATATCTGCAGATGGCGCTCGAGGTCGTACGCGACTTCGAACAGGCCGGCGACTATTATCGAACGGGACTGGCTGGCCGCGAGTTTTTCCGCACACCGCGGCCTCGCTGGGAAAGCCTTCACAGCCTCCAGGGGCTCGCCGATCT
The DNA here is from genome assembly GCA_964522605.1 of uncultured Pirellulaceae bacterium. Lineage (GTDB taxonomy): Bacteria > Planctomycetota > Planctomycetia > Pirellulales > Pirellulaceae > CAVZLD01. Next base: position 16,048 of record CAZFWV010000016.1, on the reverse strand, counting down.
CTATCGGATCACGGGCGATGCCGACTATCGCACCGCCTTTCTGCAGCATTGGGCCAGTATTCGCCAGTGGGATTTGCGCAACACGGGTGGGTTTTCGTCGGGAGAACAGGCGACGGGGAATCCTTTTGCGAACGACGCGATCGAAACCTGTTGCGTGATTGCCTGGCAGGAGATCATGCTCGAGGCGCTCAAGCTGACTGGCGATTCTTCCATTGCGGATGACCTTGAGTTGTCACTCTACAACGCGGCACTCGGAGCTCAGCATCCGTCGGGGCGATGGTGCACTTACAATACTCCGATGAATGGACAACGAATTCCGTCGCACGTGGAAATCCGCTTCCAGGCGCGGCCCGATACACCGGACCTGAATTGTTGCTCCGTCAACGGGCCCCGCGGCTACGGCATCCTAAGTCAATGGGCCGTACTGCGTCGACCCGACGGCCTCGCGATTCAATACTGGGGTCCCATGGAAGCCCGGGTGACGCTCTCCGATGGAACACCGGTGACGATCCGCACGGAAGGCAACTATCCTTACCAGGAGCAAGTTCAGGTTCGAATCCAAACGGAAAAACCATGCGAGTTCACGCTGGCTCTGCGAATCCCCAATTGGTCATCCGCCACGAGCATTCACATCGCAAACGAACCGATCGAGGAGGTTCCACCGGGAAAGTACTGTTTGATTCCACGAATCTGGCATGACGAGCAACTGACGATCCGTTTCGATCTTGCGATGCACTACGAGACAGGGGACCGGGAGCAAGCAGGCCGAATCGCACTGTATCGCGGTCCGATCCTCCTGGCGGCCGACGACCGATTTCAAGCGATTCCGACTCCTGCCATCGCTATTCGGGATCTGTCGTCCGCGCAGGTTTTGCCTCCAAAAGGTGCCCGAACCGGGACGCCCGACTCGGTTCCACCGGCGCTCCGTGTCGAGATTCCCGGTGAATCGGCAACGACTCTCCAGTTGATCGATTTTGCCAGCGCCGGCTCAACGGACATCGAGGGGACACCCCGAAGTCACTATGAGAGTTGGTTGCCCGCTGATGGCGCGCGGCCCCCGCGGCCTGTGGCGGATCGCCCGCCCAATCGCACCCGTTTTTCTGCCGGAGACGTGACGTTCTCCTGGCGGAAGACGGTATCGGATCCGAAGACCTGGCATGAAGTCGTCATTTCGAGCGATCCTGCCGGCGATCGCGTGGTACAGCGGCACCGAACAACAAATCCTCGATCGATTACGGTCTCTTCGCTCGACATTTCGCGACTGGAAACGAATCGACCGTACTATTGGGCCGTCCTCCGAGGCAACGAGTTTGGCGTCCGCACGAGCAGCCCACCTCGAAAACAATTTGTCGTGGATCCCTTGGCGTTGCCGGCCCCTTCTGCGCACGATCAAGTTCGCGCTGCAGATGGCATGCTGACGGAAGCACAGCTTCACGGAGATCCGAAGGCCCAATATGGGAAGTTGCTGGAAGCGATCGGCTGGACTCCATCCGCCGGTCGCATGGGCGAAGACGATGGCTCCGTGGAACTCAACGGTCGCAACGGTCGGCTCAAATACCAGATCACCGCATTCCCCGAAGACGATTATTCGGTTGGAATCTGGGTTCAGCTGAGAGAGTTTCCGACGTCAAATTACGGGCAAATCTTCAGCGCCTGGACGGCCGGAATGGATGATCCCCTTCGTTTGGTCATCGAGGGACGACAATTGTTTGCTCGGATTGAAGCCCATCAGGCCTACAGCACCAACGGAATCGCGTTGGAGCGGAACCGATGGTATCACGTGGCCGCAGTCAAGCACGGCGAGCAACTAACGCTGTATGTCGACGGTCAACCTGTGCACGCGACTCGAGTTCCCGATTCAATCTGGTCGGGATCGACGGAATTCGCCATCGGCGGCAACCCACGATTCTCCGGACCGGAGTTCCTCGCCGGTCGTTTCTGCGACTTACGCTTCTTCGCGCGAGCACTTTCGGCGGACGAGGTTCGACAGTGGGCTCGGTCGAACCCCTAGCGCAGGTTGTGGAGTTGCACGTAGCCGAATTCGTGAGAATTCGGACGTCTCGAGCAGGGGACCCACCGACGAAGCCCCCGAATTCTCACGAATTCGGCTACAAACTGACGAAATG
>CAZFWV010000016.1:0-13822 GCA_964522605.1 uncultured Pirellulaceae bacterium | reverse complement strand
GCCCCCGAATTCTCACGAATTCGGCTACAAACTGACGAAATGTGCGACTTCAAAAAGCGCAGGCGGGAATTGGATCCGATGCCTCACGTCGCAGAACCCGTTTCTGCCGTAATCATGGGTCCCGAATCCGGTTTCCCTCAGGTGGACTCGATCCAACGTCCCAGAATGATCATCGGAATCATCAGACTCAGCACGGCCAACGCGGCAGGAATTCCAACGGTCGCCAGACAAACGGCAGCATCCAGCAGAATCAGCGCGCCGATCGCCTGCTTTACCGCGTACTGCACGCGACTCGGCGTGGGTTGAAGGATTGCCGCGACGACCTGTCGTCCAACGGGCAACATCAGGAGCAATAGAAGGGCCGGCCAGATCCCTGGATGAGTCAACTGGGGCAACAAGGGCCGACCGGAACCGATACGAAGCGGCCCTAGCATGAGCAAGCCGATTCCCGCGGCCATGACGAGCGCCCCACCGACAAGTGACGCTCGTCGACTATCACGTGCTTCCGTTCGTGCAAACCACGTGATCCCCGCCACGTAGACGCCGATGCCGAGGGCAATCGCACCGGCGGGGGCCGGCGGGGGAACGTCGCCGGTGATGCTCGTTCCCAACAGGACGTTCAGAAACCGGCAGCCCCCCATGCACATTGGCCCGAAGATAGTGCGTTTCATTCCGACGTCATAGGCCAGCACACAGGCCGCCAGTCCCAGGGCAATGAGTCCGCTCGCTGCAGACCCCTGCAACCACGAGGCGACCCCGGCGGCGCTGACTCCGGCGATTAACAGCGCGATCCCCAGCTTCGTCGCGTCGCTCCGTCGGATCCGGCCCGATGGCAAGGGGCGCTGCGGACGCTCGTGGCAATCTTGCCGATAGTCGCACACGTCGTTGAGCACCATTCCCGCGAGATACAGACAGCTTGAACTTGCCAACAACGGGAGAAAAACGCGAGCGGGCACCGCACCACGACTGGCCAGCAGAGATCCCATGCTGACGTCCGCCCAGGCGGTAAACAGATTGGGCAACCGCATCAATTGCACGTAGGCCCAACCACGGGAAACGATGTGTCCGTCATGCGTCATCAGGCCAGGTCCACATCGGCACTTTGGGCCGCGTCGAGCAGGAACGCGCGCGCCTCCGCCGCTGCCGCGTCCGGTTGATCGACGTAGGGATACAATTCGACGGTCACCCACCCGTCGTAGCCTGACTGCTGAATTGCCCGCAACGTCGTGGGGAAATCGATCGCGCCTTGACCGGGAATCAAATGCGCGTGGACCCGTGACGCAGCGATGTCTTCGATATGGAAATGGCGGGTGTGGTCCGCCATCTTGCCAATCCACTCCGCCGGATCCTCTCCGACACAAAACGCGTGTCCGATGTCGAAGTTGAGTCCGACGCGAGGAGTATCCAGGCGCTCAACAAACTCCAGATACTGATCGAACCGCTCAATTAACAAGCCCGGCTCGGGCTCGAGCAATAAATCGACTTCCAATCGCTCCGCCAACTCGACACAGGGCATCAACTCCTCATAGAAAATCGCCGATGCCTCGTCGCGGCTCTGCCCCGGCGCAAGACAGCCCCCCGGTTCCGTCGTAATGCTGGGCGCAGCGAATTCACCCGCCAAATGCAGCGCGCGCAGCGTATGCTCCCGGCGAATCGCCCGATAGTGCGGGTCGGGGTCGGTCCAACCAGGATGCCAGTAGGGCTGCCGCGGGTCGCCGACGGCATTCATCATGAAAGCATTGATGTTCGAGATCTGGAGATCATATCGCTCGAGATGTTCGCGGATCGACCGCTTTCGCTCGGGCAGCAAATGGACGGGCCACGCGTGAGGGACATCGGCCAGAATCTCCACCCCCCGATACCCCACGGCCGCCACACGCGCGATCGTCTCCTCCACGGAGTATCTCATGAACGCATTACTACTGAATGCCAACTGCATTGGACCAGCACTCCTCAGCGCAACCGACCAAAAGCTTGATTCTAACCGCAGGGTGAGATCGCTGCACTCGAGCTTCCGTTGAATTGACCTGCGGAACCCGAGAAAACGACAACTCGCGGACACGTGCCCTAGCTACTTGCGCTGCGATACGCGTGCAGGGCACGGACGAAGACCCAGCGCGAAAAGACCAGCGCCGCGAGCGTCGCGACAATGGCGAACGCCGGTAAGCGCCAAGCTCCGCTGCCCACGGGTTCTAGCGGCCAGGCCATGAGGCGTGCCGGGACGTTGACCACAACCAGCACGGGAATAATGAACGTAAAGAACGTCTGCAGAGGCGTGCCATATGTACCCTTGTAGATTTCCATCGGATACCGCGAAAAATTTGTAATGTAAAACCAGAAGTTGTACAGCGACTGATTCCGTCCCAGCCAAATGCTCGTCGCCGCCAGACTGATCATCAGACTGTACAGAATCAAGATCCCACATAGCACGTAGAAGGGATAGAGCAGGAATACGACGGGATGTAGTTCGAGCGGGTCCGCGGCACGTGTCGTCAGTTTCAACAGGCAATATCCCAACAGAAGCACCCCGACGAGGAAGTTCGACAGAGAGGACCATTCGACTCGGTAGAACGACACAAGGAATTGCGTATCGATCGGCTTCAGGAGAGCGAAGTCAAGATTGCCCGTCCGAATCAGCTCACTAAGCTCCTCGGCACTCGGCATGAAGAACGCCTGCACAACACTGTTGACGAACATGGTCGTGGACAAAAAAACGAAGAACTCGTACTTTCCCCAACCTGTTCCACGACCGATTTCCGACGCGAACTGGAAAATCAACAGGTAGAAGCCGAGGTTCATGAAGACCCAGGACGTCGAGGAAAGACAATCGAGCACAAAGTTCCAGCGGAAGGACATATCGCGCACGAGACTGTTCCGCAGAATCGTCCGCAACACGGCCGGATAGGATGGCTGATCATCACGGAATACCATCGCATTCAGCCTCCGAAGCCGCTGTAACGGTGCAATCCGCGGGACAGCAGGACGCGACTACCCACAACAAAGAAAAGGACCCAGCCCGCCTGAACAAGTAACCCGCGCACGAGATCCATTCCTTGAATCTTGCCGAGAAAAACGGCCGACGGAAAATAAGCCAGATACTGGAGCGGCAACCAACCGATGAGCGTTCGCCAGGGCTCCGGCAACATGTCCAGAGGAAACATGTGTCCGGACAGGAAGAAGTTGAACAGCATATAGACGAACAACAGAGAGCTGATTTCGAGCCACCAGAAACTGATCAATCCGAGAGACGCTTCGAGATAGAATCCCAGTAGAAAGGCCATGACCAGCGAGAGGAGAAACGCGAGCAGTGTGACCGGGTCAGGCCAACCAGGGAAGTATCCGCGGCAGAGAGTAAAGACCAGAGCAAATGGAATGAGTGCCACGGTATAGTAGGCCAGTTTATGCGCAACTCGACCAAGTAGCAGGAAGCTCAGGAGGTCGATCGGCTGGATGATGTACTTCTTGATCTGGCCATCGCGCACTTGCAGTGCGATTCCGCGAGACAAGCCAGGCATGCTGGAAAACGCGCGCGATACCATCGTCAACAGGTAATACGCCACGAAGTCGTTGTAGACGTATCCGCGGATTTCCGGGTCAGCGATTCCTGCAGGGGAAATCGTTTCGAAGACGGCCTGCCAAAGAAAAATCTGGGTCACGATCGGCAGAAACCGCATCAGAGTACCCAATGCGAAATCGCCTCGATACACCATCCGTTCCTCCAAGGCAATCCGCAAGATCGTCCACCAGGTCGCGATTCGCGCCTGAATCGTCGATCCCCGTGCTGCTGTCGGAAGGAGGGAATTGGTTGCTGACATAGAAACTCATCAGTCAATGCGGCTCAGGGATCTCAAGAGCCAATCCGCGTCGCCCGGCCGAAGCCCGTGAGTTTCGAGCGCACTAAACCGGTGTGGCCGAGAGTTGCTCGACCTGAGCAAACATTTCCGCGATCACTTCTTCCAGCGGCGGATCCTCCACGCTGACATCTTCAATGGGATGCTGTCGCAGAATCGCCGCCAGCGAGCGCGCCACATGCTGTCGCTCGATCTGCAGCGTCGCCTTTGGAGGCATCATTTGAACAACTTCGCCATACTGTTCAAGGCGTTCCGGCAGATGATCGTCCGCGAACAAGAGCGTCACGCGTTTGTGGCGACTGAACCGGTCGACGATGCCCCCGAGCGAACCATCGTATTTGATTTGGCCTTGCGTGATAATGACGACTCGTTGGCAAAGGGCCGCAACATCCTTCATGTAATGGCTCGTCAACAAGATCGTCGTCTGTCGCGCCTCCTGATAATGTTTCAAGAACTGCTGGATCTTGTGCTGAGCGACAACATCCAGGCCAATCGTCGGTTCATCGAGGAACAACACCTGGGGGGAATGCAACAGGGCCGCGATCAATTCCATCTTCATTCGTTCGCCCAAGGACAACTCGCGTACCGGCTGTCGCAGTAAATGACGAACACCGAGCAATGAACTTAACTCGTCGCACGTGTGCTGAAATGCCTGAGGCTCAATCTGGTAGATCTGCTGGTGCAATCGAAACGACTCATTCGCCGGCAGGTCCCACCAGAGTTGATTCTTTTGCCCCATCACGAGGGCAAAGCGGCGTCGATAGGCGTTTTCTCGCTTCCAGGGAACGTGTCCAAGAACCGACGCGGATCCCGCCGACGGATAAATGACGCCCGAGAGCAGCTTCAGCGTGGTTGTCTTTCCCGCTCCGTTAGGGCCCAGAAAGGCAACGAACTCGCCTTGATTCACCGTCAGATCGATCCCTCGAACGGCCTGAACCTCGCGATATTCGCGACGAAAAAGACCGCGCAGCGAGGCGCCCAGCCCCTCCTGCTTCTGATAGACCCGGTAGGACTTCTCCAGTCCCTGAATTTCGATCACCGACATGGTCCTCGATTATAGGGAGCGTTGTTTCCCAGGAACAGTCGCTGCCGGAAGCGGCAACAACGCCTTAAACGCTGCGAAGACCGTGAGTTGGGTCGCGTTGTCCGGTCTCGCCGCTTTCGCTATAATCCGCCCAGCTTGCCGCTCGTACGAGGGAACGAACGTTGACGGACAGATCACGGATCGGCATCGGCCACGATACCCATCGCCTGGCCTCCGGCGGACCACTTCGACTGGGTGGAATCACCATCGACCACGACCAACATCTGGTCGGCCATAGTGACGCGGATGTGCTGCTCCATGCGGTCACCGACGCCCTGCTGGGCGCGATTGCACGGGGAGACATCGGCGAGTGGTTCCCCGATACGGCTGCGGAAAACCGGGATCGTGATTCGGCCGAATTCCTGCAGCTTGCGGTCGAACAAGTGCGATCCGCGGGATGGTGCGTCGCCAATCTCGACTGCATCGTGTTCGCACAGCGCCCCAAGTTGTCCGAGCACAAGCGGAGAATCATTCAACGTCTGGCAGAGTTGTTGGGAATTGCCGAACAGCAGGTCAACGTCAAGGCCAAGACGGGTGAATCGATCGGAACGATCGGTCGCCAGGAAGCCATGGCCGCTCAATGCGTCGTCCTACTACAACCGCTTCCCCAACAACCAGCCTGATGTCGCGAACAAGGCGAACTCCGTGAATTGACCGCAGGGAAACAGGATGTCCAGCACGACCACCAAGAACTCGACCACCGGTGTCCAACCGGTCGAAACCTTACGTGTCTACAATACGCTCTCGCGGCAGAAAGAACCGTTTCGCACGGTCCGACCGGGCCACGTCGGAATCTATCTCTGCGGACCCACGGTCTATCGCGAAGCCCACATTGGTCACATGGTCGGCCCGGTGATCTTCGACACGATCAAACGCTATCTGACGTACAGTGGCTATCACGTGACGTTGGTCGTCAATATCACGGATGTCGACGACAAGCTGATCGCTGAAGCACAGCGCCGGAAGATCCCCATGGCCCAGGTCGCCCGCGAGATGACGGACGACTATCTGGCAAATCTCCACGCCTTGGGTGTCGATCAGATCGACCACCTACCGCGAGCGACCGATCACATCGATCAAATCGTCGAGTTCATCCAGCGCTTAATCGACCGTGGATTCGCCTATGAATCGGCGGGTGACGTCTATTTCGAAGTCACGAAAGACGACGAATATGGCAAGCTCAGCAATCGAACGGTGGACAGCCTGCAGGGCGAAGGGGGCGAGGCGGCCGCTCGAAAACGGGCTCCCGGTGACTTTGCGCTCTGGAAGCAAGCCAAAACGGGCGAACCGGCTTGGGAAAGTCCGTGGGGACCGGGACGCCCCGGATGGCATATCGAATGCTCTGCGATGAGTCGTCAGCTGTTGGGCGAAACGTTCGACATCCACGGCGGTGGATTGGATCTGATCTTTCCCCATCATGAAAACGAAATCGCCCAGAGCGAATGCTGTCACGGGAAACCAATGGTCCGCTACTGGCTGCACAATGGCCTGATGAAGGCATCCGCCGCAACCGGGAAGGTGGGAGGTCGCAGCACGCGCCCGGCCTCCGAAGAGCAGGCAGATGTCGAAACGAAGATCAGCCGCTCGAAGGGCGCGGGAGGCCTGGCCGACCTGATTCAGCGAGAAGGGGGCGAGCGACTGCGGTTCTTCCTGCTGCGTACGCATTACCGCAGCACGATTGTCTTCGGCGATGAACCGCTCGCGGAAGCAGCCACCGCCCTGGATGCGTTTTATCGATTCTTCGATCGCTTTGAGCGTGTCACGGGCCGATCGTTTTACCAGCTCGAGTGCGCCCAGGATCGACAAACGGGCCAGCTCGAGACGGCCGGCAACGACGCCCTGGCGGAAGTTGCGCGAATTCGCTCATCGTTTCTCGAGAAGATGGACGACGACTTCAACACCGGAGCCGCCGTGAGCGAGCTGTTCGACCTCGTGCGATGGCTCAATCGTTACGTGGACCAGAATCAGCTCGACGAAGTCAAGAACCGCATTCCGGAAGTCCTGACGACGCTGGAACAAGCCGCGACGACGCTAAAAGAACTCGGCAACGTGCTCGGCCTGTTCCAACATCCACCCACCGGATCGATCGGCGATGAGGATCAGCTGGTCGGACAACTGATGGAATTGCTGATTGCGCTGCGGACCGAAGCGCGCCAGCGGAAAGATTTCTCGACGGCGGACCGGATTCGCGACGGATTGACCGCCATCGGAATTACCCTCGAAGATCGGAAGGATGGCACCGGTTGGAAAGTCGGGTGAATCCTGGGATCACCGGAAGGAGCCGAGATGGTGCGGGTCTTAGGAGTTGACCCGGGGCTGCGCATCACCGGATACGGAGTCCTGGAAGCAAATGGTCGCGGCTTGGCGCTGCAGGAGGCGGGAATCGTTCGCGGGGGAAGCGGAACCGCGATTGCGCGACGCGTTCAGGCCATCTATGAAGGAATTTCGGAAGTCATTCAGGCCTGTCAGCCCGCAGTCTTGGCGCTCGAGGAACTGTATTCCCACTACGAGCGTCCCCGAACGGCGATTCTTATGGGACATGCGCGCGGCGTGATCTGTCTGGCCGCCGCGGAACATGACATCCCGGCGATCGGCTACTCCGCAACCCAAGTCAAGAAGATCCTCACCGGTAGCGGACGAGCCCCCAAGATTCAGATTCAGGAGGCCGTGCGGCGCGAATTGAATTTGCCGAGCATTCCGGAACCACCCGATGTCGCCGATGCGCTCGCAATCGCCATGTGTCATTACTTTCTCGCGGGTCGAGATCCGGGAATGTAGAACCGATGTCAGAACCGTGCCTCGGAAGGATGGGGCGTCCGCGGTGCCAAGATGCGGTTTTGCCGACTGGAGACAAATCGGCCGGACACCAGCCGTGACGTAATCTCCACATTCTCCGATTGACGTTTTGGACCCCGCCCCGATCTTTAAAGTTGGCGTGCACCCACGGACCGTGAAAGCCGCAAGTTCGGCTTGCCCACAATCCGCACCACCGAGACAATGACACCAGCCGCACTCGGATTCCTGCCCGAACGGACACCGCAGATAGGGCGTTCCCTTTGATTACCAAAATCACCGGCCGTGTATCGACCGTCCACGACGATTCCGTGACGATCGCCATCGATGCCTTTGAGTATCGCGCGTTGATTCCCGAATTCGTGCGGCGCCAATTACAGCATCGCCTGGGGGAGACGGTCAGCCTACACACGATCCAGTATCTGGAGGGCAATCCGGCCCAAGGGCGTCTCCTTCCACGGCTCGTGGGATTTTTGAGTGAAATCGAACGAGAGTTTTTTGAACTTTTTTGTTCGGTCGATGGCGTCGGGGTTCGGAAGGCCCTGCGTGCGATGGTGCGGCCGGTGGCGGACGTTGCCGCATCGATCGAGGAACAAGATGTCAAGGCGCTCGCCGCCCTGCCAGGAATCGGACCGGCCACCGCGGAGCGGATCATTGCCAAGTTACGGAGAAAGGTGCCCAAGTTTGCCCTCCTGGTTGCTCAGGAGGTCACCGAGGGGTCCGCGGCGCCGCGCAATATCATGGACGAAACCTTCGAGATTCTACGGTCTTTGGGCCACTCCGAAACCGATTCGCGTAGACTGCTGGAAGCCGCATTGAAAACGGGGAAGAAATTCAAAGACGTCGAATCGCTCATTCAAGCGGTCTATGAACAGAGCCATCTTTCGACGGGGCGTCCGGTCTGACCGACGGGGCGCACGATTCGCGAAGGCCCGCTTCCGCTGTCCGGTACGGCGCGGGAACTGGCTCGAACGTAAAGGATAGGAACCGATATGCCACGCGAAGCGTTGCTCGGTGGTCAGCCACCGGCGGGAGACGACAGCGAACGGGACTTACGCCCCCAGCGAATGCACGAAATGGTCGGCCAGCGGGCGGTCTTCGAACGGCTGCAGATCGCCGTCGATGCGGCCACGAAACGACAGGAGCCGCTCGGGCATATGCTGTTCGATGGCCCGCCAGGGCTCGGCAAGACGACCTTCGCCCTCTGCCTGCCTCGCGAAATGCAGGTCCCCGTGCAACTGACTTCCGGCGCAACCCTGCAGGCACCGAAGGACTTGATCCCGTATCTGACCAATGCCGAAGAGCGGTCCGTCCTGTTCATCGATGAAATCCATCGCTTACCCAAGGCCGTGGAGGAATATCTCTACACAGCGATGGAAGATTTCCGGATTGATATCGTCCATGGAGAAGGAACCCACGCGCGAACCCTCAACCTGTGGCTGAAACCATTCACCCTGATCGGTGCGACCACCCGCGCCGGCCTCCTCTCCTCCCCGCTACGCGACCGTTTCCAGATTCGCGAACATTTGGATTTCTACAGTCAGCAGGAACTGTCGGAAATCATTCGACGCAATTCCGTGAAACTGTCCGTGGACATGGACGCCGCCTCAATGGGAGAGATTGCCAAGCGTAGCCGCGGCACACCACGTGTCGCGAACAATTTACTCCGGTGGGTCCGAGACTATGCGACCAGTCGGGCGGACGGACGTGTCTGCCTGGCGGTGACCCGCGCAGCATTAGAAATGGCGGGCATCGATTCCCTGGGACTGGACCGACAGGACCGGAAATACTTGGAGACACTGATCCGCGTTTTTGGCGGCGGACCGGCCGGGGTCGACGCTCTGGCTCACACGATGAACACCGCGACAGATACGCTATCCGATGAGGTGGAACCGTTCCTGCTGCGGAGCGAACTGGTCGTGCGGACCCCCCGCGGCCGAATTGTGACGGCCCGCAGTTATGAGCATCTGGCCATCCCGCGCCCCACCGCCGAGGCCCCCTCGCCCGGCGCACAGCAGCGGCTGTTTTGAGCCATGGGTAGGCTGGAGGCTGCAGGCTGGAGGCTGGAGGCTGGAGGCTGGAAGAGTCGCTTCTGTCGGTCGTTCGATTTCGAGCCGAGAGAACACGGTTTTCAGCGTTACCAGTACCGATCCGGCCCGCCGCAATTCCCCGTTCCTCGCGGTTCCTAGCTTGTCAATCCAAAATCTTTCTTCCCCTCAACAATCGGAATTCCTTGTTCGTCAATCTTCGGTTCCCCTGCCCTGGCCGTCCCACAGGGGCTCCCACCCCAGGATTCTTCTGTTGACTTTTCCGGCCCCAGCCCGAATCGACAACAGCGGACGCGCACGCCATTTTCCGACCGAGGATTCTCACGCGGTTGACAGTCCCCCAGGCCGGTTTTAAGATCCGGGGTTTACCAGTTTGCCGCCTGTCTCGCTACCGAGTGCAGGTGGACGCCGATCAGTAAGGTGACTCATGGCCGTCCCGAAACGAAAACAATCCAACTCCCGCACCGGTCATCGTCGATCGCATGACCGAAAGAAGCCGCGGCAGCTGAGCTTCTGTACCCAGTGCAGCACGGCAGTGCCAACACACACGGTATGCCCCAAGTGTGGCCACTACATGGGACGAACGGTCGTCGAGATGGAGGAGACCTAAGAGCTTGGACAAGACCGCGTTTTTGTTTCCCGGTCAGGGCGCACAGCAGGTGGGGATGGGCCAGCAACTGGCCGAATCGCTGCCCGAGGCACGCAGGCTGTTCGACGAGGCTCAACAGGTCCTGGGGTACGACTTGGCGGAGATCTGTTTCGAAGGTCCTGCCGAATTGCTCGACTCGACCGTTTACAGTCAACCCGGACTGTTTGTCTGCAGTCTGGCCGCCGTCGAACAACTGCGCAGTGAAACCCCGGAGTTGCTTAACCTGGCCTCGGCCGCTGCCGGATTGAGCCTCGGCGAATACACGGCACTCGTTTTCGCCGGTGTCATGGAGTTTGAATCCGCGCTGAAAGTCGTTCAGTGTCGCGGCGAGGCGATGCAAGCGGCCTCGGATGCGACACCGAGCGGGATGGCCAGCGTGCTTGGACTCGACCGGGAACGGGTCGAGCGGCTCTGCGACGAGGCTCGGTGTCCCGGGGAAGTGCTCCAGGTGGCGAACCTGTTGTGCCCCGGGAATATCGTGGTCTCCGGACACAACGGATCTTGTGAGAATTTGATCGAATTGGCGGAGAGCGCCGGCGCCATGAAAGTTCTCGCACTGGCCGTGGCGGGCGCTTTTCATACACCCATCATGCAGAGCGCCGTGGACCGACTGGCAAACGCCTTGGCGGACGTCCCAATGGCGAAACCCCGAATTCCCGTCGTCTCGAACGTGGACGCTCAACCGCATGAGGACCCAGGCGTGATTCGGGAGTTGCTGATTCAACAGGTCGTCAGTCCGGTCCACTGGGAAGATTCCATGCGTTACCTGCTGGCGCATGGCTACACCAATTTTTACGAAGTCGGCCCGGGCCGAGTCCTGCGCGGCCTGTTGCGGCGAATCGATCGGAACGTCAGCTGCAACAACATCAGCTGAATGGACGCCGACCGCGGACTGCAACACACATCGGAAAGGACCGAATTGCGATGACCGACCGCTCCGAAATGGGATTGACTGTGGACCTGTCCGGTCAGGTGGCGATCGTGACCGGCGCGTCGCGGGGACTGGGAAAGGCGATCGCCCTGGCGCTGGGGGCCAATGGGGCCCACGTGGCTTGTGTTGCCCGAAGCGTCGAAAAACTCAAGGAGACCGTGCAGGCGATTGTCGACGGCGGCGGCTCCGCCGAGGCGGCTCCCTGTGACGTGACCGACCGACAGGCAGTCGATCACCTGGTCGACCAAATCGTCGAAAAACACGGACGACTGGATATCCTCGTCAACAACGCCGGAATCACCCGCGATACACTCCTGCCCCGAATGAGCGACGAGGAGTGGGATGACGTGTTGAACACCAATCTGCGGAGCGCCTTCTTGTGGTGTCGCGCCGCATCTCGATCAATGATGCGAGCCCGCTATGGACGGGTGATCAACATGTCCAGCGTCTCCGGGCTGATCGGCAATCCGGGACAGACAAATTATTCGGCCTCGAAAGCCGGCCTGATCGGCCTGACGCGCAGCCTGAGCCGCGAGTTGGCCGGCCGAAACGTCACGATCAACGCCGTCGCACCGGGCTTCATCGAAAGCGACATGACCGCGACGTTGGGCGAAGCGTTGATTTCAGAGGCAAAAAAGCGAATCCCGGCGAAACGGCTGGGAAAACCTGCGGACGTCGCCGCCGCCGTCCTGTACTTGGCGAGCTCGGCCGCCGGATATGTGACGGGGCAGGTCCTGACGGTCGACGGAGGAATGACCGGATAGGGTCGCGGTATCCTGTTTTTCCAGGGGCAATTAACTCTTGACCCCGTTTACAGAAATCCTCTATCCTGTTCTGCTTGATTAATTGGTGACCAGATCTCTCCTGGGGATCTTACTGTAAGGGAAAGGGACGCACCAAAACGTCCCACTCGTGTCTTTCGTCGGAGGATGGCCAAGGTGGCAGAAGTCTCTCAGCGGGTGATCGACATCGTCGCGGAACAACTGGGCGTAGACCGCGAAAAGGTTACGCCGGAAACGTCATTTGTGAACGATCTTGGGGCGGATTCGCTGGATACCGTGGAGTTGGTCATGGAACTCGAAGAAGAGTTCGACATCAATATCCCGGATGATGCGGCCGAGAAGATCCAGACCGTCGGTCAGGCCATTGAGTTCATCGAGAAGGCGCAGGCTTCGTAAGGACTGGCGGACACGAGCATGAAGCGACGTGTGGTCGTAACCGGTCTGGGTGTCGTAACCTCGCTCAGCTGCCAGGTCGAAGAACTGTGGCAACGCGTGTTGGCCGGGGAGAGCGGAATTCATCCGCTCAAGATCTTCGACACGACAAACTTCAAGATCAAGTTTGGCGGCGACATCTACGACTGGAATCCGGTCGACTATATTCCCAGCAAAGAGATGAAGCGAATCGACCGCTTCACGCAATTTGCTCTGGTCGCGGCCACCGATGCCGTGAAGCACTCCGGCCTGGATTTTGATCGCGAAGATCGCTTTCGCTGTGGCGTCATTCTCGGTTCCGGAATCGGCGGTTTGCAGGAGATCGAGACCCAAGTGGAACGACTCCTCGTCAAGGGCCCCGATCGAGTGTCCGCCCTGACGATTCCCAAGCTGATGCTGAACGCGGCAGGCGGCAATATCTCGATTCGATACGGGATCCGCGGACCCAACTACACAGTCGCAACGGCCTGCGCAAGCGCTTCGAATGCGATCGGGGATGCACTGCGTGTCATTCAGCATGATGACGCCGATGTGATGATTACCGGCGGGAGTGAGGCGGCGATCACACCGATGGGTGTCAGCGGCTTCGCGAACATGCGGGCCTTATCGGAACGGAATGACAATCCGCCCGCCGCCAGCCGGCCCTTCGATGCGGATCGCGATGGGTTTGTCTTGAGTGAGGGCGCCGGGATCCTGGTTCTCGAAGAATTGGAACATGCCAAGGCGCGCGGAGCCGAGATCCTGTGTGAAGTCCTCGGCTTCGGAGCGAGCGGGGATGCGGGACACATCACACAGCCCGATGAGGAAGGCACCGGAGCGTCTCGCGCCATGGACTGCGCCTTGCACGACGCGGAAGTCGCCCCGAGTGATCTGGACTACATCAACGCGCATGGCACCTCGACGCCTCTGGGCGATAAGGCGGAAACCCAGGCGGTCAAGAACGTGTTCGGCGACCATGCCTACCGTCTGAGTATCTCCAGCACGAAGAGCCAACTCGGACATCTGCTCGGAGCCAGTGGCGGGATCGAGCTGGTGCTGACGATCAAGGCGATCCTGGATCAGGTTGTGCCACCGACGATCAATCTCGAGAATCCCGATCCCAAATGCGATCTGGATTACACGCCGCTGCAACCCAAAGAACGACCGGTACGGGTCGCGATGAGCAACAGCTTTGGCTTCGGCGGACACAATGCATCGGTGATCGTCGGAAAGCTGTCGGATCTTTAGGCTTCGTCTCAAAAGCCACGGTCAA